>CBFGYO010000047.1:0-25183 GCA_965652975.1 uncultured Chitinophagaceae bacterium
TTTGTGTAAAGGGCAGGATTGGGGATATTGACTGAAGTACGGAAATAGGTGGTGATGTATTTATTGTTGGCATCACTTCCGTAACTGACAACGGTACCTTCGTCGCCGTCGCCATAGCCAAACTGGCCAGGGCCAGAACTCCATGCAGCATCATCAAAACCGGTGGTGTGCCAGTTGGTGGGCCGGGAGTTGTTGTCAAAGTACTTCCAGGTACTTCCGTAAGGAAGTATATAGGTTTGAGAGTAGCTGTGACTGAATAGGAATAATGCGATTGCAATAAGGGTGGTTGCCTTACAGGTGGCAGTTGCTGGTTTCATTCGTATTGGATTTGGTTCGGTTTTTCTAGCTTACAAAATTGTAATTTGCAGATTAATTTCCAATTAATTAGTACAAGAAAACACCTATTCCCATTGAGATTAAGTAGTACCACTCAACGATTACTCGTAAAATCACCAAGAGTATTCGCTATCACCATCCTATTAATACTATTCACTGTATCATCTTTCCCGGTTTTCCTCGATGACCTCACTCCAAAAGAAAAAGTAAAAATCGAGTACCTCAAACGGTTATCATCACTCGAAAAGGAGCTTAAGGTATTGGAAACTGCAATAGAGAAAGGTAAAAATCACCGGGAATTGCAATTGCAATTCAGGAAATGCAGGCTGGAATATAAAAAGATAGCATACGCCATCGACTATTTTAATCCCTACCAGGCGCGTTTATTAAACGGACCCGCCTTGCAACGTACAGAAGAAGACAATCCCCAAACAATTATTGAACCGCAAGGTTTCCAGGTGTTGGAAGAATACCTGTTTAATAATAAGGATGGCAACTTTCGCCAACCTGCCCTGCAACAAACCCGGAATATCGCAAAAACAGTACGCTGGTTGATTAATGAGCCAGACCTGCAATATAAGTTTAACGACGATGTGATCTTTCAGGCATTACGTGCAGCGATAATACGGTTAGCCTCGATGGGAATTAGCGGTTTTGATTCACCCATTGCTCAAAATAGCCTGCCCGAGTCCGAGGCTGTAATAACGGCCATCAACACCTGCCTTTCTTTTTATAAATCCACACTTGTAAAAAAGGATAGTGCCCTCGCTGGCCGTTATAGCAGGACCGCCGCTGCTGCACAGCGCATGCTCAGATCGCAAAGCTTTGCAGGTTTTGACAGGTTGACCTTCATTAAAGAATATGCCAACCCGTTGTTTAAATACATTACTGCAATCAGGGATACTCTTGGCGTTGAAAGTCACACGGGCTTAATGCCGGTAAATCCGTCAGCCGGCACACTTACCGATCCTGCTTTTTTTAATACAGATTTTTTTTCACCAAATGAGCGTTACCGCATTACCAAAGAAAGAGTTGAACTGGGTAAGTTGTTGTTCAACGACGCCATGCTGTCGGGAACGAAAAACAGGAGTTGCGCATCGTGTCACAAAGCTAACCTTGCCTTCACCGATGGCGTAAGTACGCCACTTGCTCTTGATGAAAAAACCTTTCTGCCACGAAATACACCCACACTCTGGAATTCAGTATTCCAAACGCGGCAATTCTTTGATTCAAGAACTACTACGCTGGAAAATCAGTTGAGCGATGTAGTGCACAACAGCAAGGAAATGCAGGGCTCATTACAAGAGATGATACCTGCGCTAAAAACGCATCCTACTTATGCATCACTCTTCAGCGCAGCATATAAAAATGAGACGGAAACCATCACACAATATAATATTGCCAATGCTATTGCTTCATATATAAGGACGCTGGTAGCCACCGACACACGCTTCGACCGGTACCTGCGAGGTGAAGGATCAAGGTTGACTAATGAGGAGAAAAGTGGTTTTAACCTCTTTATGGGAAAAGCAAAATGCGGCACCTGCCATTATTTCCCCCTATTTAATGGACTTGTTCCACCTGATTTCAATGAAACAGAATCGGAAGTACTCGGAGTGCCACAAACAAGGGATACTATACGCCCCGTGCTGGATCCTGACCTTGGAAAATACAACTTCACGAAGTCCGAAGTGCATCGACATGCTTTTAAAACACCTACCCTACGCAATATTGAACTCACTGCACCTTATATGCATAATGGCGTTTTTCAAACGCTTGAGGAGGTAATGATTTTTTATAATAAAGGCGGCGGTGCGGGCCTGCATATTGCTCCGCCAAACCAGACACTGCCACCCGACAAGCTGGGACTTACACAAAAGGAGATCAATAATATCATCACCTTTATGAAGGCGTTGACAGACGAAGCAGTTAAGGGAAAATAATTCATTTAAATATCTCAGATTCACGCAAACAATGCTTGAAAAGCGTGTAAGACGCTAATATTATAAAAAATTACTGGTGCCCCACGCTCAAACACAGCGTCTTTGCGGGAAACCAAGTATTTTTACCGTAATACAATTGATTTTTTATGAGTGAAAAGGCAAAGCCTGTTATTGGCATCTCCTGCGGCGACCTGAATGGTATCGGTACCGAACTGATCATAAAAACATTTTCAGACAACCGGATACTTGACTTATGTATACCCATCATTTTTGGATCCAATAAGCTAATCAATTTTTACCGCAAATCGGTTCCTGAACTAAACTTCAACTATCAGAGCACGCGGGAGTTTAATCGCCTCAATAATAAACAGGTAAATCTCTTTTCGTGCTGGGAGGAAGAAGTAGTGATCAGCCCGGGCCAGCTTTCCGATACTGGCGGTAAATATGCCGTACTTGCCTTGCAAACTGCTGTTGCGGCACTTAAGCAAAAACAGATTGATGGCCTGGTAACAGCACCAATACATAAAAAAAATATTCAATCTGCAGATTTCAATTTTACCGGTCATACTCCCTATCTAAAAAGCATTTTTGGAGTAAACGACGTGGCTATGATGCTTTGTGCGGGTAATTTCAGGGTTGCGCTCCTTACCGAACATATTCCTGTATCTGCAATAGCGGGTTTTATTACACGTGAAAATATTTTGAGCAAGCTCGCTATTGTGCATCAGAGCCTTCAAAAAGATTTTGGAATTGATAAACCACGCATTGCCGTGCTGGGTCTTAACCCCCATGCTGGCGACGAAGGACTGATTGGTGATGAGGAAGAGAAAATCATCAAGCCCGCTGTGAAAGAGGCAAGGAATAACAATATGCTCGTAGTCGGACCCTTTAGTGCTGACGCTTTCTTTGCACGCAGGCAGTTCGATAAATTTGATGCCGTGCTGGCCATGTACCACGACCAGGGGCTAATACCATTCAAAGCGCTTGCCGTTGGGGAAGGAGTAAATTTTACTGCAGGACTTCCGGGGGTACGAACCTCACCCGATCATGGGGTAGCATTCGATATTGCTGGCAAGGATAAGGCCGATTCATCGTCATTTACCACAGCGGTGTTTGCCTGTATCGACATCATCAACCAGCGCAAGGAGTACGAAGAAAACAGGAAAAATCCCCTGAAAAAGGTTACCCCTGCTATTTTGGCCAATGCGGTGGATGAGAAAATTGATGAATAGCTTTATTGAAATACATTATCAGGCACACCTTTATTGATGGTATATTCAGTGTATACAATCTCTACCTTGCCCTTCTTGTTTTTCATTTTGTCGGGTGTGTCCTGCTTTTTGCTCCCATCATCATAGTCAAACGTAACGCCCTTGGGAAGCTTGTAATCCTTGGTATTGAACGAAAGAACGATCTTGTCTGCGAGGCCATATGCAGCATATTTACCGTAAGTCATTTCGAGTTCATATGATCCGTTTTCACGGGTTGTAGTTTTTGACTTCCTTATCAGTTGCTGCGCCTCGTCTATATATAAGGTAGAAAGTACAATGTCCGCATCATCATCTTTTGGCAGTAACTTGATAATACGCAGACCGCTTCCCGCTTCTTTCCCAAGATCGATGATATCGAAAGCAGCAGTACCATTCAGGAAAATAGCATTGAGGTTAATATTTACAGAACCCTTGGGGATAAACGAAATTCCCGACTCATTATTTACACGAAGCTTATCGGGTTTTTTAAAATATACTTTGATGGTAGCAACCGGGGCTTTCATGAACACCACATTTGTCTTCATCTTACCCTTTGCCACATAATCATTCACCTTATCCAGTTTATTCCTTACCTGCTGCACCAGCTCTTCAGGCGTTTGGGCCTTTGCAAAGCTGTTCAATAGCAATAAACAAGCAACTATGAGTTTGATCTTTTTCACTAGCTTAAAATGTTTTTCTTATTGAAATACCAGATAGCTGTAACCAGGAAAGCAGTTGTATAGCCTAACAATATTAACCCGCTTTTGACAATGGCGCCCAGATTCTCCAGCGAACCGTTGATCGTTACCCCTTCATCGCCCTTTACATAAAAAAAACCTTTCCATCCAAGCATATGTGTTGTAAAAAGCCATGGCTTTACCGTTTCATCGTAAAAAGGGATCTGCAGTTGAGTAAGGATAGTAAATACAATGATAACGCAAACCGTGGCTACGATAGGCCCAATAGAGTTATCGGCAAAAACTGAAAGCATAAACGCAAGTGCGGCTACTGTAATCATTCCGATGGCTGCAAACAGGAAAGCAGCCATGTATCGCCAAAGCACATCTGCCGAGGCGATGATATTCGAATCCGTTTCCCGCGCCACGAAAAGATCATTGGTACCGAATATGAGCATGCTTACAAATAATGAAAGAAGGGCTACCCATACAAGCAACAGCAAGGTGTAAATACTGGCAGCGATAAATTTTACCGCCAGCAACTCTGTACGGCTAACCGGCCTGCTTACAAGCAATCGCAATGTACCCATATTTGCTTCGCCCGAGATCATATCTCCCGCTATGAGCGCTACTAGAATCGGTACATGTATAAGCAACAAATTGAGAATTATAAAACAAATGAAATACCCGTTGAGAATCTCCATGGAAGGAACGGAAAATGTTTCGTTTACACCACTAAGTACGAGCCCCACATACTCTTCACCGCCAAATTTCAATGCTATCTGCACCAATACGATTATCAAGGCAATTACGGCAAACGCAATGAACGTACGCGGACGTTTAAATATTTTATACAACTCAATTTGAAGGAGTTTCAACATATCAATTACGGGTTAGGGAAAGAAAAAAGTCCTCCAGGGAATGTTTAGGGCGCAGAGATAGTACGTTCACATTATTATTTACAAGGTACCTGTTCAGGTCAGGGATCATACTCTTATTCATTTCAAAAATAACTGTGCCATCGCTATATCGCAGAAAATGTGATTGCCATTCTGTATTACTTATCAACGAGATCACAAATTCGCCATTATCAGTTTCCAATTCCACTTCCAGCTTCTCTGGATTGAGCAGGGTTGCACTTTTTCCTTCTACTACTTTACGGCCTTTGTCGATGATAAGCATCGAATCGGCGATTAGTTCCATTTCACTCAATAAGTGCGACGAAACCATTAGCGTTTTACCACGTTCATTACTCAATTGTAAAATAAGATTGCGCATATCCGCAATACCTTGCGGATCCAGGCCATTCGTGGGTTCGTCGAGTATTATCAATTGCGGATCATGAACAAGTGCCGTAGCGATACCGAGGCGTTGCTTCATACCCTGCGAAAATGTCCTCACCTTACTATGTGCTCGTTCTGCAAGGCCAACCTGTGCAAGCTGTTCATTTAATTTTTTACTGTTTACTTTCACACCACTCATGGCAGCGAATAAGCGAAGGTTTTCATAGGCAGTAAGATATTTATAGAGATCAGGTTTTTCAATAATCGCTCCTACCTGTCGCAAAATTTCCTTACGATGTTTTTGAAGATCCATGCCAAACATTTCAATCACACCAGAATCAGGCCGTACAAGTGTCAACAACATTCTAATGGTAGTAGACTTACCTGCGCCATTCTGACCAAGGAAGCCGTAAACTTCACCGGGATTTACCGTAAACGAAAGATCGTCTACTGCCCGCACTTCCTTGAAGTCTTTCGTAATATTACTAACACGAATTATTGCTGACATATGAATGATAGTTTACAAATATATTAAAGCTCTATTGGAAATGAGTGGATTGAATTAGATTACAAAATTTAATTACGTAAACCCTTGCAAAATCAAATCGTAGTTATTACGTTTGTTATTACTAGTTCGAATCAAATAATCCTACGAAAAATTACGATAAGCAACCGTACCATCTAACCCATCTGAATTTCCCTTCCATAGTACTGTTGTTTCTATCAAGGTTCGAAAATGTCTTCGTACAAGTTTGAACGTCTTTCAATCCAATGTTTTTGTGGCGAACCTTATCCGTAATTCAACCCTAAGAAATGAAACGAATTTTACTTCTATCCGTAGTATGCCTATTTGGCATCATCAAAGGCAAATCCCAGGTAATTCTCAATGAAATTTATACCGACCCTGGTGCCGGCAAACAGGAATTCTTCGAGTTATATAATACCAGTGGTTCCACAGTTCCCATGTCGCTCGACGATTATTCCATCGTTACGTTTTTTGAGCTGGGTGGTAAACGTGGATTCTATGTACTCGATCTTCCCGATCTTACTATCAACCCGCAAGGCTTCTTTGTAGGATCAGCGTCAATACCATTCGACTGCCAGAGTTTATCAGGTTCTACCAATTCAAATTTTTCGTGGAACGATGCGGTAACACTTGCCGCTACCAACGGGTACTTAAAAAAATGGGTACAGGGAACTGAAAATATTGGAGATGGCAACCCCTTTTATGATGAAGCTCCGTTGCCTCCTAACTTCAACGACTTCTTCTACCGCAGAACAGCCGCCGGTGCATCGTATTCAATATTTGTTTATAAGTCCGGAGAACTTGTCAATACCTTCATCGGTGGTACAGGTGGTAATACAACAGTAATTACTGCTATTGTAAATATGCCGGTATTGTATATTGACATGGTCAATGCTCCATCAACCGATTACACAATCGACTGGTCAATTTATAATTCCATCCCGCTTGAATATTGTACAGAAGACGCAGGTAGCGACAACGGTTATATTCGCGAACGTGATGGTGGTTGCGGATTATGGGATAAATCAAGCGCTGGTGTACAACATACCCCTCAAACTACAAATGGTGGCAAGATGGACGCCTATAGCGGAACAATCTCTGTTTCCTCTGTAATCATTAAAGGAACGGCCGCAACAGGATCATATGTAGACTATGAAGTAGTAGGCGCTACCGCTGCCGAGTTTCCTGTAGAATTGATGGTATATATTGATAATGGAACCACCTTCGGAAAACTTGATCCGGCAGATACATATGTCACATCAACTTTCCAATATAGCATTAGCGCGGGTAAACAAACTACTCCTATTCCTTATGCACAACACGTAATAATTGTGGTAAAAAGTGCAGCGGGCTGTATCGACAAAATACAGTTTCTGCCGAATGTGGGTACACTCGCTGTAAACCTCACTTCTTTCCAGGGTAATAGAAATAACAATTCCATTTTGCTTGGCTGGACTGTACAGCATAATGAAGCCGCTGACCGTTACGTAATAGAACGCAGCGTAAATGGCACTGATTTTTCACCGATATCTGTATTGATGGCGAGTGATAAGATCGGCATAGAAACTTATGGGCTTTATGATAAGGCAACTGCGACGGAAAAAGTGTTTTATCGACTTAAGACCTATACAAAGGATCAGCAATTCGAATACTCGAGGATACTTGTATTCCAGGAGGCTAGCAGTGACAATTCCAGGTTGACGATCCTTAATAACCCAGCTACCGATAAACTGACCTTGCAATTTTCAGCAACGGAAAACCAGCCGACAGAAATATCAGTATATGATCTTACTGGTCGTAAGGTAATGATGCAACGGGTGAACGCCTTTAAAGGAAGCAACCTGGTAAGTTTACCGCTGCCTGTTTCGCTTAAATCCGGAGTATATGTAGCAGAGGTGATGAATACTTTACAACGCCACACGTCCAAATTTATCAAACAATAAGCCACCACCATGAGTAATAAAGTAAAAAAACTCCTGAAAGAAGAGTACAACCGGCTTAAAAAGAGCTTTGACAAAATAATGAAGCCGCGGAATGAAAGGAACATGCCCCAACCGGCATTGCAACCGATACGTCCACGCAAACATTATTTACATTAACATTTATTCGTTCATTTTTCATAAACATAAATGAACTACGCGACTAACCGGTTTATCTACAACGGGAATGTAAAGCGTAAAACCCATTAGCATCCATCCCTACCTTTTTCATACACATAGAGTATCAAAACGAGAAGAAGCCCTTTGTCTAAAGGGCCTCTCTTTTTTATAGCCGCGAGCTGCGAGCCCGAAGCTCGCGGCTATTCGATTAGATAAAAGTGCTTTAAACTCGGTAACCCCGGCGTTTAACAACTTTTATCTTTTATCTTTTAACTTTTATCTCTCGTTTGAACCAAGATAACTCTGCAAATCATTAACGTATGTCTCAAACGCTTTTACACCTGTAGGAGTGATGCGGCAAATCGTTTGCGGGTAGTTGTCTTTGAACTGTTTTATTACATCTATATAACCAGCTTCCTTTAATTTTTGAATTTGCACGCTGAGGTTTCCCGCGGTGGCATTGGTCTTTTCTTTCAGGAATGTAAACTCCGCCTCCTTTACACTTATGAGCAGGGATACGACTGCCAGGCGCAACTGTGAATGTAATATAGGGTCAAGATCTTTAAACATCCGCTTGTACTTGTGCTTTTATATATTCCCTGTATTCCTTTTCCATGATCAACCCCGGTATAAACCATGCCATCAGCGCTGATAAAGCTGTCAGCATTAAATCAATTTTTACAGAAGTATAAACGGTAATGATGCTGCATGCCCAACAAAGCAATCCACCCCACAACATCGGCTTAAACTTGCATGCAGCGCCCGTTACAAACGTGGGCATACCATATAATATGAGAAATAACGGGGCGATGTATTCGTATAGGTGGAAGTTAGAAGCAAACCCTGATCTTTTTACTTCATCTGTCAGTGGCTGCAGGTCATTTGCCAGCAGGTTGATGGCATGTACCAGCAGGAAAATACAAATGCCGAACCCCAGCCATAAATAGTCCATAAATGGATCATCATACGACTTTACCTTCTGCGATCGTTTTTCTTTAATAGTTATAAAAATCTGCGGAATTATCGCAACCAAAGTAAGCAGGTAAATATCGAAGGGGAGTCGGAAGTTGTAATGTATCTCGGCCAGTCGAACAAGTGAACATATCGTTATTACTGCTCCCCACATCATTGCTCCCATACCGGTGCTATGATATGAATCCTTTGCCTTATTTATCATCTGCGCGATAAGGGCAAGGCTTTCTTTTTCACTTAGTGGCGTAGTCTGGTTCATTTTATAAAGATTTTTGATACCTCTTTCTTAATAAATAACCCGGGATGATCCATGCCGCAATAACTGCAACCGGCAGCAATAAAAATTGGTATTCATAGGGAAGAAAAGTGGAAATTATTGAAAGCAGCCAGCAACAAACACCGCCGATCACCAACGGCCGGAACCGAAGAATGGTGCCAGATATTACTGTCGGCATGCCGTATAGAGCCAAAAAAACAGGATTGATAAATCGGTAATAATCGCCTCCCATCAATGTGCCGAAGAGCACACCGAAAAGAAACATCAATATCACAAACGTAATCCATACCACTCCGATAATTTCATCGGTATATGCTTTTACAACAACCTTTCGCTTTTGCCTGCGCAGGTAAATGACCTGGTAGATTAATACCAGCCACATACTGAACCATACAATGTAATGATGTTCGTATTGCACAAAGTTGATCAATATATATTGTGCCACACTGCAAATAAGAACAGCCCAACCCCACAAAAGGTAAAGATGGCCATTTTCGCCAAAGCGATTTTTGGCCCTGTTGATCATGCTACTGATAAGCTGCATGCTTTGTTCGGGTGAAATTCTATCGTCCATCATAAAAACGTTGAATGTTGGATAAATGCCGATATTACTATTTCATCTGCGACAGGAAATACTTGACAGCACCCAATCCCCACGTTGGATGAATAGTACTTTCAGGTTTGAATGCTTCATACTTTTTCACGGCTTCTTCCAATAGCATTTTTGCTTCTTCCTTACTTCCTCCATATTGTTCGGGTGTATTAAACTTGTCAATCCCTTCCAGCATAAATACGCGAGGATTTTCAGGATTTAATTTCTTTGCCATTGCAAGGGCCTCTCCTGCTGCAGGGCCATAAGTCATATACCTGTTCATTACATCACCCATCATGCGCAAGCTGGCAAGCATTTTCCTTACAACAAAAATCTCGGAGTTGTTTTTGCTGAGTTCTTCTGCTTTATCCAAAAGCTGCTGTGCCTTGTCTGCAAGTGGATCTGATTTGTCGGCATTTCCTCCCATGGCACCAGCAGCAAATACATAATTATACCCGAGGTTTATATTACTAAGAGCCGCATAATAATAAGGGAGCCACTGTGTTTTTTCCGCGGTTGCAATGCGTTCGAAAGTATTGGCAAGTTCC
This sequence comes from uncultured Chitinophagaceae bacterium, assembly GCA_965652975.1. Classification (GTDB taxonomy): domain Bacteria; phylum Bacteroidota; class Bacteroidia; order Chitinophagales; family Chitinophagaceae; genus CADEDV01. Next base: position 10,504 of record CBFGYO010000047.1, read on the forward strand.
TGCAAGCCTTCAGAGCTCCTTACGGTATCGAACCCTGAAACTTTCTGTTCCATTACCTGTATATATTTTTCATTTTGACCAAACAGCGTGGTCATACCCAGGAGCATTGTTGTTATTAATATGATTCTTTTCATGATGCTTATTGATTTACTATTATTAAATACTTATGTTATAATCCATTGTTGATTACTTCATCGCTCCGGTCGATTCCAAAACTTATAAATACACCGATAAACACAAACATGCTGGAAGGTGGCACGATTGCTTCTTTTCGATAACCGTTGTAGGAATAACTGTAACCGTACACCTGCTTAAAGTTGAAAATATTACTTACCTGCAGTACCCAAACTGCATAGGATTTAGGATTTTGCTTGCCTATGAATGGTAGGTAATTGATTGCAAAGCTCACATTGTGATAGTCAGGTGTAATACCGTGGTCGTTGAACTTTGCATTTAGGCCATCGTATCCTATGTTATAATATGGCCGACCGCTCGCATAGTTATACGCACCATTCAGGTTCATCTTCCATGACTGTACAAACTTTTTTACTACAAAAGATGCGGTATGCCTTGCGGCAAAACTGGGAGTGATTGCCGTCGGAAAATTCAGAAAATCTCTCTCTGTATCGAGAAAGGAATAAGATATCCAGTAGTCGAGCGACTTAATACTTTTTTTATCCCGCCAGAAAAATTCAATCCCTTTTGCATCACCGAAGCCTTCGTTACTAACAGCCATTTCCCTTGAATTGAAAGCAACAGTCTTCACCAGGTTGTCATACTTTTTATAAAAAACTTCGGCACGGAATGATTGAAGGTTAGCCACTTTCTGGAACTGTGCGATATAATGCGTGGCTTTCATAAAGGTCAGCGGATTGAGAGCAGGCAGGTATTTCCTTTCCGGATTTTGATAAAAAATGCCATATGCAAGTGAAGCCTGTGTGCCCTTACCCAATTTGTAAGCAACGGATATGCGAGGTGCAATATTTGTCTCACTTACCAGCGATGACCGTTCAGCCCTCGCGCCCAATTTTGCCGCCAATGCACTGGTGATATAGATATCAGTTTCCGCGAAAATTGATTTTACGTTTTCTGTAATCTTGCCAGGATATTGCTCATTGGTATAACGTGTATACACTGAACGATCATTGCTATAATTGTATTCACTCCCGAAACGGATGGCGCTCAATCCTTTCAGCTTATGCTCGAATACCAGCTTTCCATTGAAATAATCACCGTTGGTAGCGACCGTATAATTTTTTTCTTCAAATCCTGGAAGCAGTACGTCATTTTTTTGCATGTCCTGCAGGCCGCCATCGATATCATCCTGGTTGTTTGCATAGGAGATACCTGCGTATACTTTCCATCTCAACCCGATATTTTCCTTCCACGACAAGTTGTGGTATTGATTGGTATTGGCGATTGCAAACCTGTCGAGATATCCTAAGGTATCGATACTGGGTGTAGTAAAAGCAAGTTTGCTGCTGCTGAAATATCCATAATACTTAAGCATGCCCGTCTTCGATGTTTTGATCCGGAAGTTGGCATCAGCATTATGATAAGCGGGTGCTTTGGAATAATCCTGCTTTTGCTTAATTACCTGGAATGCCGGCCACAGGTCCGTATAAGCATAACTTACTCCCCACGATGATTTCTTATTTTTTGCAAGGTGCTGGTATCCCCCGTTAAGGCTTAGGATTGTAACGCCCAGGCTCGCGGAAGTTCTTTCCGGAAGATCGATAGATTCGAGGATCAACGCGGAAGAGAGCGCTTGCCCATACAACGCGGAGTAACCACCGGTGCTAAACACGGTACCCTTGAATATAAATGGTGAGAACCTGCTAAACTGGGCAATGTTTGGAACACTGCTGTAAAAGAAATTATTGACCAGTGTGCCATCGATAAAAGTCTTTGTTTCGGCCGCCGTACCTCCTCTTACAAACAAGCCCTCACTTTCGCCTACCTGTTGTGCACCCGGCAACGTTTTTAAGGCACCGGTAATATCTCCATTGGCGCTCGCAGTAGTTACGATGTCGATGGGATCAAGTACGGCGCTAGCCCTCTTACGGTCGCTGGCTTCAAATGTGCCGGCCGTAATAACTACGGCATTCAACTCTGTTATTTCTTCTTTTAATTGTATATCCATCGTCATCACTCCTGGTTCCATGGTAATCTTTAACTCGAATGGATGGAATCCAATTGATGTAGCGATGAGCGTTTGTTGTCCCTTTTCTGATGTTTTAAATGAATACTTCCCGGAGGAATCTGAAGTGGCCCCATCGTACGTGTCTTTGAGGCTTATACTTACGCCAGGAATGGGTTTAGCATGGTTGTCCCGAACAACACCTTTGATCGTAGTCTGGCCGTAACTCTGGCCGAATAAAAATAGCGAAAGAATTAAGATGCTGGTTTTGAGCGAGTTCATGGCAGTGTCGTTGAAATGCAACACAAACATAAAGTAGTTTATAATATAAACCAAATGAATTTTAAAAAAAGAAACCGGGTTCTTTCGAACCCGGCTCTTTGGAACCCGTCTAGAAACAAAAACTCTTTACTTCTTGATAATCTTTTGTTGTGCTACTTCGCCATTGCAGGCCACTTTTACCATGTAGAAACCAGGGGCCAGGCTGGACAGGTCAACCGTTTCTGTCTGGCTGCTTTGTGAAACAACCATTCTTTTTGCGGCCTGTCCATTTACATTCACCACTTCGTAACTTACTTTTTTGCCCTGCCAGTTGTTCGGGATGCTGATGCGCAGTTCGCTTGCAACAGGATTAGGAAAAGTGAGGATGGTGACTGTTGCATCCTGTTTACCTGTGCGGATAATGCGGATAGCTGAATAAGCTATTTTACCATCAAGATCTACCTGGCGGAGCCTGTAATAAATAACGGATGAGGCAGAATGGATAAGGTTGTCGGTGAATGCGTAGTGTTGCAGTGACGTCGAATTACCAACTGCGAACACAGTACCAGCATCGCTGTATGCCTGGCCATCGAGGCTTCTTTCGATTACAAAATGGCTTGCGTTGATCTCGCTCGCTGTGGACCATTTAAGGTCAACTTTATTATTACCGTTCAACTGTGCAGTGAACGAAACTAATTTTACTGGAAGTGTAATAGGTGCGCTAAAGTTAAGTGTAACAGTAGCTACGTTTGACGTTGCCTGTGCGAGGCCGTTATCAACCAACTGGTAAGTAAATGTCGTAGAAAGTCCCATAAAACCTGTGTTGGGAGTAAACATAAAACTTCCGTCAGCATTCATTGTTACAGTACCATCAGGAGATGAAAGCACTACGGCAGAAGTCATCGTTTCGCCATCAGGCTCATTGTCATTGGTGATTACGTTGCCCGCCAAAGACAATCCGGCAATACCTGTAAATGTATCGTCTACAGCTACCGGAGCCGAATTACAATAGTTTATATACCTCGGACTTGCGTTAATATACAAGTCGTCGAAAATCACGCGTGAGTTACCATCACCGGTAGCGCCACCAATTTTCAATACCACTTTGATGGTACCTGTAGCAGCGATGGTAAAAGTCTGGTTGAAATTAAGAACAGTTGTGGGGGAGTTCTTATCCATAGCAATGGTATACAAAGTTGTGTATACTCCTGCGCTATTCACATAACCAACTTCAACTGTACGGGTAGCATTGCCCGAAATCTTACTGGTTACTTTATATTTGAACTGGATATTCAAACTTGTGCTCGTAGCATTCAGAGCGGGCGTATAAATATCCCTGGTAGAACCTCCACTTGTAGGTGGGTTTGTAAACATACTACCATTACCAGTGATTACATCAGCCGGCGTAGTAGTATAGTGTACGTCTACCATTGTAAAGCAATGGCTGTTAAGTCCGGCAGTCCCTGCCTCGAAGTTTTGTGTGTACTGTGCTTTTGCACTGGTAAGTGCAAGCGCCGCAGCAAATAAGAGTGTAAAAGTTTTCATTTTTGTTTCCTTTAGGGTTCAAGATTATTTCTGTACGGATGTTCTGGTGAACAAAACCCTTAGCTCGCAAAGAAAACCGACTTGTAAAAGGGGAAACAGGCGCGGAAGTAATATTCCGGATTAAAGGTGGCTTGTTTCATGATCGGATTACGTTGTTTTCTTAGGGATTGTTCGATTCGAGGACAAACATAATACGCGTATTTATTACTTGCAAGTTTTCCGAGAACTTTTTCGCGTATACTACCGTATTTTCTGCACAGTAAAATATCGAAGCACTGATTGGCAATGCATTAGTTTAAAATAAATTTTTAAAAACGTGGTAGGTAAAAATACGAATCCGTTGTATTAATAACGCAGTCCAGGTATGTATACCCAGATTTAATTCTACAGGAAATTACGTTGCCGAACAACTGGGAGTTAATTCGTTATTAATTATACTCGTAAAACTACTAAGTCATTTGGGAGCTTATCTATTCGCTTTTTACCACATAGACATATAGTTCATCATAGATCATCATAGCATGTCTCATGCGAATAACTATGTGTAAACTATGATGACCTTTGTGGCTATGTGGTAAAAAAGCTAATAAGGATAACCCAAAAAAAAGGCGACCCAAAAGGCCGCCTTCTATAAATTAATAAAGAGTATACTTACTTGTAAGATGGAATAAGCCCATTAGCCAGTTCCACCATTTTGCGAATACCATCTTCAGGCAAATTACCTTTCTTAAACTCCGCCATCACTTCCGGAAGCTTATTATCCATCTCCATCAGGAAGTGCTCTTCAAATTCCTTTACCCTTTTTACCGCGACATTCTTCAACAATCCATTTGTACCAAGGTAAATGATCGCAACCTGCTTCTCAACCGGAAATGGAGAATACTGGGGTTGTTTCAACACTTCCACGTTGCGGGCACCCTTATCGATAACGTTCTTGGTAGCAGCATCGAGATCACCACCAAATTTGGAGAACGCCTCAAGCTCGCGGTATAGCGCCTGGTCAAGTTTCAACGTACCAGCTACTTTCTTCATCGATTTGATCTGCGCATTACCACCCACGCGGCTCACGGAAATACCTACGTTAATAGCTGGGCGTATACCGGACAGAAATAGGTTGGTCTCGAGAAATATCTGTCCATCGGTGATGGAGATAACGTTGGTAGGAATGTAAGCAGAAACGTCGCCAGCCTGCGTTTCGATGATGGGCAACGCTGTAAGTGAACCACCTCCTTTGATCAGGTGACGGATACTATCTGGTACGTCGTTCATATTTTTTGCAACGTTGTCGTCGCTGATCACTTTGGCAGCTCTTTCGAGTAAACGGCTATGGAGGTAGAATACATCACCAGGGTAAGCCTCGCGGCCTGGAGGGCGGCGAAGGAGCAATGATACTTCGCGGTAGGCAACAGCCTGTTTTGACAGGTCATCATAGATAATCAAAGCAGGACGACCCGTATCACGGAAGAATTCTCCGATTGCCGCTCCGGCAAATGGTGCGTAGAATTGTAATGGTGCAGGATCTGAAGCAGAAGCGGCAACAATGGTAGTGTACTCCATGGCGCCATTATCCTGCAAAGTCTTCATTACGCCGGCAATAGTTGAAGCTTTTTGCCCGATAGCAACATATATACAGTATACAGGCTTGCCTGCATTGAAAAATTCTTTCTGGTTGATGATCGTATCCACAGCAATGGCGGTCTTACCAGTCTGGCGGTCGCCAATGATCAATTCACGCTGACCACGACCGATCGGGATCATGGCATCGATAGCTTTGATACCGGTTTGTAATGGTTCTTTTACGGGCTCACGGAAAATTACGCCTGGCGCTTTACGCTCCAGCGGCATTTCATATCGCTCACCTGTAATTGGTCCTTTACCATCTATAGGTTCGCCCAACGTGTTTACAACACGACCGACCATGCCCTCTCCTACTTTAATAGAAGCGATTTGCCCGGTACGACGCACTTTTGCTCCTTCCTTCACCTTTCCACTTTCACCCATCAGTACCACACCCACATTATCTTCTTCCAGGTTCAATGCAATTGCACGAACTCCATTTTCAAATTCTACCAGTTCACCATAGCGAACATTGCCCAATCCATATACACGGGCAATTCCATCACCCACCTGCAATACTGTTCCTACTTCTTCCAGGTCGGCATGTGCATTGAAGTTGCTCAACTGCTGGCGCAGTATCGCACTTATTTCATCTGGTTTAATCTCTGCCATATTTATCTGTTTATTCGTTTGTTTTTTACTTTTTTGGGAATCTTTACACTTATGCTTACCACCACTGCCCTATCTTAATTTATAAATGAAATCATTGTTTTCAAATTGCTTGGAAATCGACTTCAGGTCGTACAAAATACTTGCGTCAACCAGTTTATCGCCAATTTGCAAAACAAAGCCACCAATGATATCCGGATCTACTTTTTCTTCCAGCTCCACATGTTCGAAATTGCCGGATTTCTTTACCTGGTTGATGATCGCCTGCCTGGTGGCATCTCCAATATGGGTAGCCGTAGTAAGCCTGATTGTTTGAATGTTTTTGTAGCTCTTGTAAGAACTTATAAATGCGTTGACGATCTCGGGCAAATTGCTTTCACGGCTTTTGGTAGCCAGTAAAGTAACGAAGCCAGAAGTAATAGGGCTTACGCTGCTCTTGATAATTGCATCGATGATCTTCTTCTTCGTTTCGGCATTGATGATTGGGCTACGCAAAAGGTTTACAAAATCGCGGTTGGTTTTGCATACTGACTGCAACCACTTCATGTCCGCAAATACCTGCTCCAACTGGCCTTTTTCAATTGCCAGGTCGATCAGTGCTTTTGCATAACGCGTTGCTAAACGGGGGTTGGGCATAATTCGAAAATTTGGAAATCCTATGAATGTGAAAACCTTCGCAATTAATTCAATTTCACCTCATCAACAAGCCCCTTAATGTGAGCTTCCTGTGCTTCCTTGCTTGAAAGTTCTTTTCTCAATACTTTTTCACTCACTTCAATTACAAGTTTACCGACCTGGTTCTTTACTTCGGTAAGCGCAGCCATTTTTTGTGCGTTGATGGCAGCCTGTGCTTCCTGCACAATCTTGTTGGCTTCATTTTTTGCCTGCTCCTTTGCTTCGTTTACGATACGATCTTTTGTTTCCCTTGCTTCTTTCAACAGTTGCGCTCTTTCTTCACGTGCCTTTGCAAGCAATGCCTCGTTCTCACTTTGCAACTGTGCCATTTCAGCTTTTACTCTTTCTGCTGTAGCCAGTGATTCGGTAATGCTGTTTTCGCGATCACGCAAACCTTTGATGATAGCGGGCCATGCAAGCTTTCTTAAAATGAAGAACACAATCAGGAACGCCAACAATGTCCAAAGCAGTAAACCAATTTCAGGAGTTAATAGTTTCATATACCTGTCTTTTCAACAATTTTTTTAATTACAATCCGGTTGAGGAAAAATACTGCATCCTCCGCCCTGTGCATTGGATGCAGTAAAAGTTTCAACGATCTTACAACACCATTGCAAGGAAGCCTACAATGATCGCGAACAGTGCAGCACCTTCTACAAGGGCCGCAGTAAGGATCATGTTACCACGAATGTCGTTAGACGCTTCTGGCTGACGTGCGATAGCTTCAACTGCACCTTTACCGATCTGTCCAATACCGAGACCAGCACCGATTGCAGCAAGGCCAGCACCAACTGCTCCACCTGCATTTGCCAGGTCTGCCAAGAAAAATAAATCCATAACTGAATTGTTATATAGTTAAAAAATAAGAAACAAAATCAATGCGCCGGCGCATGCTCCTCGTGATGCTCTCCTTCAAACGCCTGCCCGATAAATACTGCAGTAAGCATCGTAAAAATAAACGCCTGTAAAAATGCTACCAGCACCTCTATCAGGTAAATAAATACGGTAAAAGCTACAGCCAGTGGCGATGCGCCCCAACCGGCAGCAGCATTCAACTCACCAAAAATGAATATCAATGAAATCAAACAGATAATAATAATGTGCCCGGCCACCATGTTGGCGAACAGACGTATGATCAATGCAAACGGCTTAATGAACACACTTAGAAATTCTACCGGTACCAATATCAGCTTTACGCCAAAGGGCACACCGGGAGGGTTGAAAATATGTCCCCAGTAATGTTTGTTGGAACTCGCCAGGATCACTACAAATGATATTAGTCCTAATACCGCTGTAAATGCAATATTGCCCGTTACGTTGGCCGAACCAGGGATAAGTCCAAAAATGTTATTGATCAGGATAAAAAAGAACACTGTAAGCAGGTAGGGCAAATATTTTTCATGCTTGTGTCCAAGGTTGGGCTTTGCCACTTCGTCGCGAACAAATGTAATCACTGGTTCGAGCAGGCTCTGCGAACCGCGCGGTGCCGATTTTACACCTACGCCACTTTTATAACGTTTGGCTATGCGCAACATGATCCATGTAAAAATGATCAGTGCCAGCAACATCTGTACTACGTTGCGGGTGAGCGACAGGTCATAAACTTTTACAGAAGGATCGATATTTCCATTTGCATCTACAGGTAAAATATCTTCTTCGTGGTATTTTTTCGGATCAAGGCCGCGCTCCTGGATGTTGTGGTTGGTCAATAAAATATAACCATTGTGTGCTTGCTCACCATGATGGAATTTGGAAGACATGAAAGAAGTGAGGCCACGTTCGGGAGAGTAAAGGATAACGGGAAGTGGAATGGATAGGTTGAAAAAGTGAAACTCATGGCCATTCAAAACGTGCCCGAAGATCACCTCAGAAGCATTGAATTTCTTTTTATGTGTACCATCCTGCGGCTCGCCGTCGCCGGCCACCGCTTGTAATGAAAAACCCAGTAAAAAAAGGCTGAAAGCCGCTACAGTAAAGGATTTTATTAGCCTGTCAGTCATATCCGTCCTCAAATTTGCCGCAAAGATAAGGGTGGGGGTCCAAAATCGGCCGGCCAATCAAAGGATTTTGAAGAATAACATCAAAATGTAGCCGCAGTGCTTAACCCGCCACCGGAGGTTTTTTTTCGAATTGCATTTCATATAGTTGCGCATAAAAACCAGCCTTTTGCAAGAGTTCCTCATGGGTGCCAGCCTCCTTGATTTCGCCTTTATCCAACACGATAATTTTATGTGCTTTGCGAATCGTAGACAGCCGGTGCGCGATGATAATGGAAGTACGTCCTTTTATAAGGGTATCGATGGCATGCTGGATCAGCAATTCACTCTCTGTGTCTACCGATGAGGTGGCTTCATCAAGAATAAGTATCGAGGGGTTGTAAAGCAGCGCGCGGATGAAAGAAAGCAGTTGTCGCTGCCCCAGTGATAAGGTAGCTCCCCGTTCCATCACATTGTAATCGTATCCGCCGGGCAATCGCCTGATAAAGCTGTCCATATCGATTAGCCTGGCAGCTTCTACCACTTTTTCTCTCGAAATGTCTGAATTGCGCAAAGTGATATTATCCAGCACCGATCCGGAAAACAGGAACACATCCTGCAACACCACACCGATGTTCTTTCTTAATTGCTCCAGGTCGTATTGCTCGATGTTTACGTCATCGAGGCGGATGGCACCTTTTTGAATATGGTAAAGCCTGTTGAGCAAACTGATAATCGTTGTTTTGCCACTGCCCGTATGGCCCACGATAGCAACCGTTTCGCCTGGGTTGACGGTAAAGCTTACATCGCGCAACACATAATGCTCATTAGTATAGGCAAACCACACCCGGTCAAATTCCAGTTTACCCTTTAAAGGTGCTGGCGGACTATAAGCCGCTTTACCCGCACCCGCGGCACCCGGTGCCTGTATAAAATCGTCGTTGTCCAAAACCTTAAACACACGTTCACTGGCGATAATACCCATTTGCAGCACATTGAATTTATCCGCCAATACTCTTAACGGGCGAAACAGTAGGTTTAGATAAAGAATAAAAGCTGTAACAGTTCCATACTGGCTTTCGCCCGTAGCGCCGGCTTTATCCGATGTCCACCATACAATGAGGCCGATCGATAATGCAAGCACAATTTCAACCACCGGGAAAAAAACTGAATATGCAAAAATTGCCCGGATATTGGCATTTCGGTGCTCCTTATTAATAGCATTGAACTTGGCGAATTCTCTTTTCTCGGACGCAAAAGCCTGCACGATGGCCATACCCGTAAGATGCTCCTGCACAAAGGCATTGAGATTGGATACTGCATTCCTTACTTTAAAAAAAGAGCGATTGATGCTTTCCTTAAAATAATATGTTGCGATCAGGATAATCGGGAATGGTAACAGCGCAATAAATGTAAGCTGCGGATCCATCCAGAACATTACGCCCAACACGCACACTATAGATAATAGATCAGCAATGATAGGCACGAGGCCATCCGAAAAAATATCATTGATGGATTCAATATCATTTATTGTGCGGGTTGTGAGTGTACCGATAGGTGTTGTATCAAATTGACGAAGGTTCAACCCAACTATTTTCTTATACACTGCTACCCGCAAATCTCTTACAACGGATTGTCCAAGCCAGGAGGTAAGAAAAGAAAACAGGAAGCGAAACAGCGTTTCTACAATTACCAGTCCCACCTGCACAATAGTTATCCAGATCAGGAGCTGGACAACGCGGCTTTGCGTGAAATCATTTTTGTGAACAATATATGTGTCGACAGTATATTGAATCAGCCAGGGCCGCACAGGTGTAAGTACGGCAAGCAGGATTGCCAGTACTACTGAAAATACAAACCTGTTTTTGTACGGTGCTGCATAGCTGAACACCCGCCGCAGCGAAGCCAGGTTGAAAAATTTCTTTTTGAGTTCTGACAAGTCGAGTGTTTGAAGTTGGCAAAACTACGCTAAGAGGGTGAAAGAGGAATGGAGAAAAACTAATTGCGACGATCGGTTTATTAAAAATAGTATGAACGGTTGGCGAGGAAATGGAATGCGTTAACTTTTATTTATAACTTATTCTCATCACCCATTGCCTTAGTGTAGGCTTTGATGAAGATAGCCCCGAGATTTTTATACGGCGGTATATAATCTTCAAATCCTTCCGTATTCGCAGCACCTTTGAATTCTTTCCAGAAAGGTATCCAGTCAATATTGCTTCCCGTTCTCAACTTTTCTGTAAGCAAAGCGAAAAAGGGTTTATTGATAGATGTCTTGCCTATCTGTTTGGAAGCGATGATGTGGGCATCATCAGTTTTAGCTAAAATATCATTTATAAGATTGAATCCACCACAACTTCCCATAAACACGATGCGGGATGAAGGAGCCATATAAGCAATGGTGGAGTTGGTGAAATAGCTATGTCCCCTGTGGATCGTAACTGTTGGTTTCAGGTTGTTTTTCTCGATATAGTCGCCCAATGCCTGCTGTGCTTTGTCATCCTCACCCGTTTCTTCAGGCAGTGGTCGGTTAGCATAAATTATTACGGGCTTACCCTTGATGGAACTAATCGTTATCCACTGCGGATTACTCCTGTCTATTTTCCAGTTGGCGCTGCTAAACATATTTTGAAAGCCTCCGAATATGCCCTGACCATCCTTATCGCCATAAAAGAAAACCTGTGCCACTACTTCACCTTTTTCGTTGGTGAGTGAACTGAATGGCACGTTATATACCGGAGGTATGCCTAACTCTTTGGTAAGGTCGATCTTGTTAGTTGAATCTGCTGAAAGGAAAAGTTTATGCAGGATATTATAAATAACTATCCCACGTTGGTTATTCTCCGACCGGGTGCGTTGAAAATTGAGTTCAACATTTTTCATCATTTCCGCAGCACGAGGTTTTAGTGTTTCCACGATGCTTGCATACGAATCGGCCACGTCCACACCATCTTCCAACCCTTCTGATCTTTCAAGCCTGCTTACAAATGCTTTCATCAGGTCGTCTGCATCATTGGAGTTAGGGAAAGATGCAAGAAAACCTCCCAATGTATTATAAGCTGCTGCCTGGCTGATAAACTTGCGGTAATGATCAAAGCGTAAGCTCATCAATAGTGAATCACCCCTATTCCCCGCTTTCTTCATCATCAGTGGATACACACCCTTGGTATAACTTGAAGTGTAAATCAATCCATCAGTAAGTACTGCGAGGTAATAAAGTTCCTGTGCATTGAGCGGTTGTATGCACCTGAAACGAACATTATCATTTTCATTGTGCAATCCATTGATGGTAGTTACAAAAACTTCACGGGCACGGGTTGTAAGTTTTGCCGTCAGGGATTTAAACTCCATGGCCGTGTCCCTGTTGATTGCCCTGTCAACATAATCAATTTGTGTTTTTACGAGAAGACGGAAATATTTTACATCGTCGTCTTTTACCGCATCTATATCATCAAACGTCATTTTCCCTTTCACAATATTATCGAGGAATGGGAAATATTGTTGACCGCTGCGACTGCCAGCCATACGCACTATTGCGCGGATCAGTGTATCGTCCTGGATGTTGCGGATAATATTTGCAAGACGATTATTAGCAGCGGCATAATCATATAACTGCCTGGGATAAATATGTGACACTATCCGGATCAGGCTATCAGCATATGGCAACTGCGGGTTGTCTTTTAAAGTTTGGAATGTTTGCGCAGGATATAATAAGCAATATTTGAGTAAAACCTGTTCCTTGCTTTTAGCATAGCCCGGATTTTTTTCAAATGTCGTCCGGTCTGATTGTACAATGGAATGCCCGACATCAAAGGGCTGGCTCATGATCACGCCTTCGATAGATTCACCTTTTTTATCTTTCTGCATGCATGCATCATAGGCGTTTACAATTTCGGGCAGGTAGGCTGCTTTCACTCTCCTGGTGCGCACATTGGATTGATAGTACTTCAGGAGATTTTCTATACCACGGAGGTACCTCACTTTTGCCGAATGGTTGAGGGAACTGTCTGCCTCAATTTTACATTGCAACGCGTCTACCTTAGATAGCAATGATTGTGTAACTATGAAATTTACATCTTCGTTTGTTGATGGCGTATAAAGGTTGTCTGTCTTGCCATCGGATCGAAGAATATTTTTCTGTTCGTTGTTGATGTAATCGTGAAATATTTCGCGGTTTTTGGGCGGTGCGCACTTTTTTGGATCAGTGATGTTGTCGATGCTCCCGGCGAACGAGGCCTGGCCTATGCTACAATAAGAAATAAGCAGCAGGATATTCAGGATGATAAGGTATTTGCCAATTAACTTCATAAGATTCGTGGTACAAATGTAATAACAAGGATTGACATAGTAGAACCGGTTATATATTGATAAAGATGCATTTATAGACTTAATGGCTGCTTTCTCCACTTAAAAAACCGGGCCAATCATCGGGTTTGACTCCCAGGGTATTAAGTTTTTATTAAGTCTGCATTAACGAGGCCCCGGATCTCCACGCGCCCCTTGAATTACCGTAGGTTTGCGCAAAATTCCACTACAATGGAAACAAAAGCCCGCAAGGTGCTGATAGCAGACGACGAACCCGACATCCTTGAAATATTGAAGTACAATCTTTCCAACGAGGGATATGAGGTGGTAACGGCCAAAGATGGTGACGAAGCCCTTGAAAAGGCGCGCCGAACACAACCCGACCTGGTGGTGCTGGACGTAATGATGCCCCGAAAAACCGGTGTTGAAGTATGCCAGCTATTACGCGCGCAACCCGCATTCAAAGAAACACTTATAATTTTTCTCACAGCCGTAAACGACGAGGGCACACAGATTAAGGGTCTCGAAACCGGTGCAGATGATTATGTGAGCAAACCGGTAAGTCCCAAAGTATTCCTTAGCCGGGTGAATGCTCTCTTTCGTCGCCTTAATAAATCTGAAGCAAAGATTTTAACGATCGATAATATCACTATCGACCCTGAAAAATTCATTGTACAGGTAGATGGAAAGGATATTATCCTGGCTAAAAAGGAATTTGAGTTGCTCTACCTGCTGGCGTTAAAACCTGGCAGGGTGTTTCTTCGAAACGAAATCCTTAACCAGGTGTGGGGAAATGATGTGATCGTCGGCGACCGTACCATCGATGTACATATTCGCAAGATCAGGCAGAAGCTGGGAATAGATTGTATTACCACGGTGAAGGGAGTGGGGTATAAATTCGCCCTATAGCCAGGAGTTTGAAAGAGAAAAGGAGCAAACGAGAGAACCTGGTAATTTAGAAGCTGTCTTGGTTTCGTTCCTCCATATAGAACCCTCTTAACCTCCTTTCCTCCTTTGAGCTCTTAGCCTAACTTTATCCCATGTTATCAACGAAAAACATTTCTCCGCGCCAGCTTTCCTTTTTCACTGCGCTCTTACTGGCCATTCCGCTCAGTCTGCTGTTTTATTTTGTTGAGAAAAGCATGTTGTGGGGCATTGTGTCGTTCATCATCATCCTGATGGGCAGCTATCTCCTGATCACATTTATGCTTGAGCGTTTCATATACCGCAAGATCAAACTGATCTATAAGTTTATTTACCAGACAAAAGCTACCAAAAAAGAAGAAACGTATTATAAGTATGTGCTGCCGCAAAAAAGTATAGATGAGGTAAGACAGGATGTGGAAGAATGGGCCGAAGAGAATAAACAGGAAATCGAAATGTTGCGGCAAAATGAGCAGTTCCGAAAAGAATTTCTACAAAATCTTTCACATGAATTCAAAACACCTGTATTTGCGATACAGGGTTATGTAGATACGTTGCTTCATGGAGCATTGGAAAACCCTGCAGTAAACAAAAAATTTTTAGAGAAGACAGCAAAAAACGTTCAGCG
>CBFGYO010000048.1:0-25106 GCA_965652975.1 uncultured Chitinophagaceae bacterium
ATTACCCGTAATATACAATTCACCAGTAGGTGGCACAGGTACAACTACATCCAGGTAAGGAGTAATGTTTATTTTAATTACATTCGAATACAGTGGTACAGTATTACCGATAAGGGTGGATTTCAACCGAAATTCAATTGCGTGCGGTATATTTTCCAGTACAGCAAGACGAGTTAGAATAGCATTCAACTCTTTCACTGTGTAAGTAACGCCAAGTTCCCTCACTATTGCAACTTCCTGCATGTTGGGACTGGAAAAATTCGCACCCGTTGTGTCTACCTGCAGGATGTAAGTCACGTCCTGTGAACTTAAGCCTGTAGTAAACTGGTAATTGGGATTGGTCCAGTCGAAGCGGATCGCTGTATTACTTTTATTTTCGTCCTTAAGTACGAGAGCAGTGGTGGACGATGCTGTAAGCACGGGTGCAGTTCCTCCTTCAAAATATATTTTATTCTCATCTTTCTCGCACGAGGAAAGCAACAACGCAACCACTATGGTGCTCGTAAGTATTTTCATCAAATTTTTCATTGCATTCAGTTTGAGGTAAATTAATAGCCCTGGTTTTGTGTAAGGTTAGGATTGGACGACAGCACACTGGCAGGAATAGGAAATAAATTGTATTTGCTATCCACTGCGGTACCCGAACTCACACCGCCTTTCCATGGCCAGATATACGTGGATGTGGTGAGTTGTCCATAACGAACCAGGTCAGTACGACGGTGTCCTTCCCAATACAATTCCCTGGCTCTTTCGTCAAGAATGAACTGCAGGGTGAGTGTTCCACTACTGATATCTCCTGAATTATCGCCGTATGCACGTCTGCGGATATTATTAATATAAACCAAAGCCGTATTAGCATCACCGCCGCCGCCACGTAAGAACGCCTCGGCATAAATCAGGTACATTTCGGATAAACGGAAAACAGGAAAATCAATATCAGCAAAAGTTCTTTGCGCCACGTCCCTGATGTCCTGCCCGTCGGTGCGCTTGTTGACATATTTCTTTATATGCAGTCCACCTTCGAACAAAAGATCCTGCTCGAGCGAAGGAATAGTAAGATTGTTTGTGCCATACACTGAAGTAGTAAACAATGCACGCTTATCTGTATTGCCACTCAGATCCGTAAACCTGTCGGCAAGACCTTTTGTTGCTACATATCCTTTCCATCCACTTGAACCGCCCTGGAAGAAGTCGCCTTTATCATTTGCACTGGCGGCATTCACAAAAAATGTGGTGTTGCCATATGATTTCATGGTAAGGCCATCGCACTGGATGGCGAACATGAACTCGTCGCGCTGTTTTTCGTTGTCAGCCATAAAGAGATGACTGTAGTTGGGGCGCAGGCTGTAACCGCCATCAATTACTTTTTTGGAATAAGTCATTGCTTCCGCCCATTTGGTGGTGCCAGTATATACCTGCGCATTCAGGTACAATCTTGCAAGCAATGCCCATGCAGCGCCCTGGTCAACGCGTCCGTAAACAGCTGTTTTCACATTGCCTAATTGCGATTCAATCGCTTTGAGTTCTGATTCAACATACGTGAACAATTCGGCCCTGCTAATCTCACCAGGAAGTTCCGTACTTATAACATTTTCTTCTGTAATAAATGTTGATTTGCCAAACAGATCCATCATTACCCAATAATTAAAAGCCCTGAGAAAACGAACTTCCGCCCTCGACTTTTTGATATCCTCTGCTTCCGTGCCCGAAATGCCGCGCGATGCCAGTTTCTCATCGGTGGATTCACGGAGGTATTCATTTATTAGCGTGACGTTCCAGATAGGACGTGCATACATTCCTTTGAGGAATGGATCGGCCGGTGTCCATTTTAAATTATGATAGTCTTTAATGGTCTGGTCGTTCCAACCGCACATCGCCTCATCTGTTGGCAACTCCTGGCAATTGAAGAAGGGACGAATGAATGCTATTTGTGATCCTTCATCCAATCCACCGGAAATATCCGGGTTACCACTCGGCTCTGTACCGTTGGCACCATTCCCTCCCGTTGCGAGAGATCCATATATTTTAGCCAGCACACTTTTGTACCCGGCTGCATTAGCATATGCTTTATCTGGTGTAAGATCATTCTGGGGAAAGAGATCCAGCTTTTTTGCACAGGACTGCCCCGCTACAACAACGATAGCCAGAAGCAAAAACCTGCTGATCAATTTATTTATCATAACAAGCATTTTAATTTTTTAAAAATCGAGGTTGATGCCTAATGAGAAGATTGTAGGGCGTGGATAGATATTATTATCCGTGCCTTCCACATCAGAACTTTCAGGATCAAGTCCTTTGTACTTTGTAAATACTGCAACATTCTGCACACTTGCGCTCAATCTTGCCCTTACTTGTGACTTGGTAATTACGCCAAGGTTGTAACCGATATTGATATTATCCCAGCGTAGGTAAGAAGCATTCTGCACATAATAATCGGAGAAATATTGCTGGTTGCTGAACGTTGTTGTCAAATAATCTGTAGAACCGTTAGATATAAATGTGCCTGGGTTTTTAATAGCATTCAGCACTCCCATATTGGATGCGTAATTATTATATAAATAATTACCAAAAGCACCATGGAAGGCCACGCCTACATTCCATTTATTAAACGTTACCTGCGAGTTGATGCCCAGGAGCACATCCGGGGCCGGTTTCTTATAAAAATACCGGTCGTCGGCCACGCCATTGCGATCTATATCTTCATAAAGGCCATCAATTGCTGATCCATCCTTATTGTAAACCTGTTTTTTTACATAAAAAACATAAGGAGCATACCCTACCATGAATTTGCCGATGTAATTACCGGTACCACCGTCGATCCTCGATACATCGAAGCCCGGAAAATCAGGATTCTCTAGTTTGGTAAGATTGGTAATTTCTACTTCGTTATAAGCTATGTTGAAACCGAGGTCCCATGTAAGCCTCGAATTCCTGATCGGCTGCGTGTTGAGCACAAATTCAACACCCTTATTTTCCAGGTTGCCCACATTGGTAGTAAGGCTGATATTGAAGTTGGAACCAGGCGCCACGTCAACAGTTGCCAGCAGGTCTTCTGTTTTCTTGATATAACCATCTATGCTTCCCGAAATCCTGTTATCAAATATGGCGAAATCGATTCCCACGTTTGTTGTAGTCGTGGTTTCCCATTTAATATTCTCGTCGTAAGGAGCAGGGCGATAAAAATGGATATAGGAATCGCCAAACTGGTATTGTGCATTATCATAACTCGGCGAATACCGGGGCATGTAAGCATAGTTGTCGATGCCATCCTGCTGCCCGGTTTGTCCCCAACCCAAACGTAATTTGAGGTCGTTGATCTTGCTTGTGCCTGCAAAAAATTCTTCTTTCAATCTCCAGGCAAATGCAACGGAAGGAAAGTAACCTACACGGTTATCTTCTGAAAAACGTGAGCTTGCATCCCTGCGCACAGATGCCGTAAGCAAATATTTGTTGTTATAAGAATAGTTGATACGACCGATATACGACTCAAGCCTGTTTTGTGGTTTATCAGTAGCAAACGTGGGCACCGAAGTAGGAATTAGTACACCAGCCTGGCTATAAGAAGCGAAATTCATTACATCCGTATAAAAATCCTGGTAGCTATGTCCGACCAATACGTCGAGTTTGCTGCGAATGCTTTTCAACTCCTTTGTATAAAACAGTTGTACATCAGCAAGCGTATTTGATTTCTTTTGCTCATAATGCGAATAACGTCCACCGGTATTAGCGTTGGTGACAAGAATGGAATCGATGTTATCATCACCAGACCCCTTGGTTTTATCCATTCCAAGATTTACCAAAACATGCAGGTCGGGGAAAAAATGAAGTTTATAATCCAACTGGATGTTCCCGATGATGCGGTTGACGGTAGAAGTGTTGTTCCTGAATTCGAGCAGGCTTTTTGGATTAGGCTGAGATGAACCCCCGTTGGTACCTATGGGTTTGTTATTGACATCGAGCCATTCGAAATAACCTCCATATTTATTGTTTGCATGTATCGCCTGCGTGGGATCGAAGGAAGCGGCGGCACCTACTGCTCCTTCATTGGCAAATGTATTTTTTGTTTGAACAGCCTTCACATTCAGATTTACGGAAAGGTGTTCGTTGAAAAATTTTGGAGAAAGATTTAATGCACTGCTTAGCCTGTTAAAATGATTTGTTTTCAATACACCATCCTGTGTAAGATAACCGACAGATAGGCGGAAGGGGAAATTGCCAAGGGCACCAGTAGCGCTGATATTATTATCCCAGCCAAATGCTTCCTGGAAAATTTCATCCTGCCAATCGGTATTGGATGAGCCAAGCAGATTTTTATACGTATTGCTGCCTGTCGTAGCTGCATTTTCATTGATGATTCTTCTGATATCATCACCAGACATTACATCCACTGTTTCGCCCACAGTTCCAAGCGAAAACATGGTATTGTAATTAAATTTTACTTTACCCTTAGCACCTTTCTTGGTGGTAATGATCAACACGCCATTTGATGCGCGTGAACCATACAATGCCGTTGCCGATGCGTCTTTCAACACGCTCATCGATTCGATATCATTTGGATTGATCGTGTTCAGCAGGTTGCCTGAACCGGCAATAGAATTGCCTTCTACAGGCACTCCATCGATAACGATCAGCGGATCGTTGGAGGCATTCAATGATGAACCTCCACGAATGCGTATAAGGCTGCCGCCGCCAGCGGAACCTCCACCGGAAGTAACCTGCAACCCTGCAACTTTACCCTGCAACAGTTGCTCGGGTGAGTTGATATTGCCCTTCTGAAAATCTTTGGCATTTACAGATGTTACAGCACCCGTAAGGTCGCCCCTTCTACGCGTACCGTACGCTACCACTACGATCTCACCAAGCGACGCGTTGTTGACAGTGAGTGAAACATCGACCGACGATTTTCCTGCAATCGCGATTTCCTGCGTGGTAAAACCAACGGATGAAAACACAAGTACATTCGTACCGGCAGGTACTGCGATACTATAAGTACCATCAGGCTTGGTGACCGTTGCTACTTTACTGCCTTTAGCCGTAACCGTAACACCCGCCATATCGGATGCATCTTTCGCATCCGTTACTTTACCTGTGATAACCTTGTCTTGTGAAAAAGATAAGAGAGAGAGCAGCAGCATCGTGCATAGCACAGACACTCTGAGCAAGTTTCTGCATGACATAAGCAATCATTAAAGTTTAGCAATTCAGTTTTTCGG
This sequence comes from uncultured Chitinophagaceae bacterium, assembly GCA_965652975.1. Taxonomy (GTDB): domain Bacteria; phylum Bacteroidota; class Bacteroidia; order Chitinophagales; family Chitinophagaceae; genus CADEDV01. Next base: position 5,214 of record CBFGYO010000048.1, read on the forward strand.
CAGCTACACGTTGTGTAGCTACCACACAATGTTAGTGTATTTTTAACACATTCAAAAAATATTTTCTGGGCGGAGAAAGAGGTTAAGAGGGAGGGAGGTTGTTGAGTTAGGACGGTCACAGAGATCACAGTGAACCACAGAGGAATCTCTGTGAAACTCTGCGCTTCCCCGTGAACTCGGTGACCGTACTAACTCAACCACGCTCCACCTACTCTTCCACTCATTACCTCTTTTGAACTCTTAGTTTTGCACTGCAATCGTTTGGGGTATGGAGAGCTCAATAGAATATATCATCTTTAAATTCAAACGCTAACGACGCTATATGACGCAGAAAATCATCGTTTTTACGCATCTTTTATTGATTTCCATTGCAGGTTTTGCACAGGATCCCTGGAAGATAGCTGCGCAACCCGTTACACCCAATGGCTATTATGGAGTGACGGTAGCCAATGGAATGATCGGTATCGTTTCTTCTCCCGAACCATTTAAGGTAAAAGAAGTGGTGCTTGCAGGAGCTTATGACCTGTACGGTCGGGGCAGGGTCAGCAATTTCTTGCGCAGCTTTAATCTATTAAACATGTACCTCGAACTCGATGGTCGCCGCATTGGCAACCTGGATGTTCAAAACATGCGGCAGGAACTGGATATGAAGCGTGCCTCTTTTACCACATCATTCGATCATGGAGATAAAGCATCTGTTACCTACACCTATTATTCTCTCCGGCACCTACCCTTCACCGTATTAATGGACGTAACCATCACGGCAAAAAAAGATATCAATATGACGGGTGCGAGTGTAATGGAAGCCCCGGATGCATTGAAGGAAGTGCAGAATTATTACAATGAAATAGATCGCCCGCACGTTGTGATCAGCCTGCTTACCTCGGCAGCCAAAAGTCCGACCGGCAAATTGCTGATGTGTGCTTCCAATACTTTTTTGTTTGGTGAAAAACATGGTGAAGAACCACGCGTGATACACGAGATGTGGGACAACAATATGCACCTGATGAAATTTTCAAAGAAATTAAAAGCTGGGGAAACCTATCGCTTTTCAATTGCAGGTTCATCGATTACTTCTGCACATCACGACGATCCATTGAACGAAGCGGAACGTACGGCAATCTTTGCAAAACTTGAAGGAAGGGATCGGCTCATTCGCTTTCATCAGCAGGCATGGGATCAATTATGGAAAAGTGATATTACTATTGAAGGTGATGCCCAGGCACAACAGGATATTCATAGTATGATGTATCATTTATATTCCTTCACGCGTGAAGGCACCGCCCTGTCGCCGTCACCAATGGGATTGAGTGGACTTGGTTACAATGGACATGTATTCTGGGATACCGAACTATGGATGTACCCGGCATTGCTGGTTCTGCAGCCTGAGCTGGCAAAGAGCATGATGGAATATCGGTATCAACGATTGGATGCTGCCAAACGGAATGCTTTCAGTAAAGGATATAAAGGAGCCATGTTTCCCTGGGAAAGTGCTGGTACGGGTGTGGAAGAAACACCGGTTTGGGCACTAAGCGGACCTTTCGAACATCATATCACAGCATGCGTAGCCATTGCAGCCTGGAATTACTATTGCGTAACGCAGGACAAAGACTGGTTGCGGGAAAAAGGCTGGCCTATATTATCTGCCACTGCAGATTTTTGGGCAAGTCGCGTAGAACGAAACGGCCCGGGACGTTATGATATTAATAATGTAGTAGCGGCCGACGAATGGGCAGAGAATGTAGATAACAACGCATTTACCAATGCTGCAGCAAAAGCCAACCTGCAATTTGCAACGGAAGCGGCGAGGATCTTAGGTATTACTGCCAATGCCGACTGGATGCAGGTAGCAACCAATATTCCTATTCTAAAAATGGAAAATGGTGTTACAAGAGAACACGCTACCTATAAAGGTGAGGGCATCAAGCAGGCTGATGTAAACCTGCTATCCTATCCACTAAAAGAAATAACGGACCCGGCGCAGGTAAAAAAAGATCTCGAATATTATGAAACAAGGGTGCCGAATGAAGGAACACCTGCGATGACGCAGGCAGTATTTACTACTCTCTATGCACGCCTGGGTAACGGTGAAAAAGCTTATCACTGGTTCAAAGACGCCTATATACCCAACCTTAACCCTCCGTTTCGGGTAATTGCAGAAACCAAGGGTGGCACCAACCCCTATTTCGCCACCGGCGCGGGCGGCATATTACAAAGTGTGCTGATGGGGTTTGGAGGATTGGAAATCACTGCAAAAGGTTTAACGCAAATAAAATCCACGCTTCCAAAACATTGGAAAAGCCTGACCCTGACCGGTGTGGGACCAACAAAAAAAACTTATATTGTGAAGTGATTTAAAATTGCTTTGAGAAAGATCGCTGCCATATTCCTGATGTTCATCCTGCTATTCAATACCGGGGGATACCGTATTGCAATACATCTATTAACTAATAAAACATCGCAGGAACTCGAAGCACGCATCGATAATCGTGAATATGATGAATCGCAACTGGTAGAAGTAAAAATAGAAATGAATCTCCCCTACCAGGATCGTTACACCGACTTTGAAAGACACTATGGCGAGTTGGAATTAAATGGGCGTTCCTATACCTATGTGGAGCGTAAGATCGAAGGCAACGTGGTAATTTTTAAATGCATTGCCAACGACTCACGCGAACAGCTTGAAGCCATCAGGGACAATATGACTAAGGCTAATAGCAATTCCGATATGCAGCAGGCACCTGGCCAGCAGCAACCTTCCTTTGCCAAGAATTTATTGAGCGAATATGATCAACCGATCACCATTGAACCTTTGATTATAGGAAAATTCGTAAACACTTTATTAAGGGCGGCCAACACATTAGACTTACCTCAACGGCCCGCCAATACACCTCTACAGCCGCCGGAATTGATCGCGGTGCTATCCTAACCTTCTTCCAATGGTTTTTGCTAACAGGTTTGTTTATGCAGAAACAGAATTGATCGCATCAAATACAAAATGAATCATGTACAAATTTATGTTGGCAGCAATGCTGGCTGCCTGTTTTTTCGTATCCTGCTCACCCGAGAATAATGATCAATACAAGGCTTACCTAAGTGACCCGATCCTGTATTGTAAGACGGTGAAACAGATGAATAATGTAGTGTTGGAAAACAACTTTCCTCCCATGATTGCCAGTCGCAATTATGCCTATGCAACTATTGCAGCTTATGAAGCGATGGTACCTTTCGACAACCGATTTCAATCGCTTGCGGGACAAATAAAACATTTGCCACCCTTGCCAGCATATGATACTACGGGAGTAGATTTTCATCTTGCGTCACTACTTGCTTTTTGCAAAGTGGGTGAGGCTGTAACATTCCCGGAAGGTAGCCTGCAACATTGCATTAAGCGCATTAAAAGCGATGCAGACAGCCTGGGTATTTCGGGCAGGCAGCTACTCGCATCACAGCGTTTTGCTGATAGTGTTGCCGGGCACATTCTCAAATGGAGCAAAAAAGATAATTATCTCCAGTTGCGTACAGCACCAAAATTTACTATCACATCCGATGAAGGACGCTGGGTGCCTACGCCACCGATGTATGGACAGGCGGTAGAGCCGCATTGGAAAGAAATGCGCTGCCTGGTAATGGATAGTTGTTCCCAATTTAAACCTGCTAGTGCGCCAGCGTATAATATAAAGGACAAGTCAAGCGACTATTATAAGGCTGTAATGGAAGTAATGACGGTGGGCGATAGTCTTACAGAAGAACAAAAAGGCATTGCCGACTTCTGGGACGACAACCCATTCAAGTTGAATGTATCGGGCCATGTAATGTTTGCCACTAAAAAGTTTTCACCACCCGGGCACTGGATGAATATCGTAGGCATCGCGGCAAAAAAGGCAAATGCGGATTTTTCAACTACGGTCGCCGCCTATGCTTCTACGGCTATCGCGTTGTATGATGCGTTTATCAGTTGCTGGGACGAAAAATTCCGGAGCAACCTGGTGAGGCCGGAGACAGTGATCAACAAACACATCAGCACCAACTGGCAACCCTATATTCAAACGCCGCCATTCCCATCGCATACCAGTGGCCACGCTACTATTTCCGCGGCAGCGGCAGAAACGATGACCTACTGGTTTGGCGACAAACTTTCTTTTATTGATACATCGTCACTTGAATTTGGCATCAGCAGCCGCCCTATTATTTCTTTTCGTGAAGCGGCTAAAGAAGCTGCCATGTCGCGCTTATATGGCGGGATTCACTATCGTTTCGATAATGAACATGGCACCGAAGCTGGACGTCAAATCGGTGAATATATTGTAGACAGGCTCAAAATGAAAACCAATTAATCTAACAAGCAACAATTATGAAAAAAATACTGTTATTTTCTATCGTAGTATTAGTAGCCTTTAATACTAAATCCAGTGCACAGGGATGCGTAGCAATCCGCAGCAATGGTAATTCATGCAGCATGGGCAGCCCTGCGGCTGCAAAAGGCTGGCAAATGAATATCAACAACCGCTATTTTAAATCATACAAACATTTTGTAGGAACAATTGAACAGGAAGAAAGGGAAAAGAATAATACAGAAGTGATCAACCACAATTACTCCGTTGATCTTACCGCTACTCGCTTTTTTAATAGTCGCTGGTCGCTTTCGGTAACGGCTCCATTTATTTTCAATACCCGCTCATCACTATATGAGCATGGTGGCAATGCCGGTGGCGAAGGTGCACGACACAGTACACAATCTCTTGGACTGGGAGATATGCGCGTAGCAGTTTATCGCTGGTTGCTCGACCCCGCAAAACATCACAAAGGAAATATCCAGGCTGGTATGGGTCTTAAGCTGCCTACAGGTGATTACAAATACGAAGATTATTTTTATCGCGCTGATGGCACAATTGTTCTCGGTCCCGTAGATCAATCGATCCAATTGGGCGATGGCGGTACAGGGTTCACGTTTGAACTAAACGGCTTTCATAATTTCAGTCATAAATTCGGCGTATATACAAGCCTCTATTATCTTGTAAATCCAAGAGAACAAAACGGAGTATCCACTGCAAGGGGTGGTGTTCCCAATGCAACTGCCATTAAATATTTTACCAGCACAATGAGCGTACCAGACCAGTATATGCTACGCGGTGGCGCCAATTTCCTTGTCAGCAAGTTTACATTTTCAGGTGGCATCCGCATCGAAGGCATTCCAAGTAGCGACCTCATTGGTGGCGATAGAGGTTTCAGGCGCCCGGGCATCGTTACATCTGCCGAACCCGTGATTAGTTACCAGGCTAAAAAAGTAAATCTTTATCTCGCCGTACCTGTAGCCTTGCAACGCAACAGAACGCAGAGTTATTCAGACAAACTGAGATCGGCCGACACAGGAACAAAAGTACAGGGTGACGCTGCTTTTGCTGATTATGCGATTAATGCCGGTATTTCCTTCCGCTTATAATTTAATACTGTAAAAAAATATTTATAAAAAACTAACTGTTAGAAGATGAAAATAAGATCACTTTTCGTCGTGAGTGTGGTAATGTTCCTGAGTGCGAAAAATATGTACGCACAAACGGATATCGATGGCATCATGATGGAAAAAAACGCATTATGCATAGGACCAATGTTTGGGTATAGTAGCTGGACGAATTATTGGGAAGGAACATTGAAACGAGATAATGAGAATCTCGGGAAGGTTTCCACCACCATGTATAGTATAATGGGCAACTATGGTATCAGCAACAAGCTAAATGTTCTTTTTGGAGTTCCTTATATAAAAACGAAAGCATCAGCAGGACAATTGAAAGGGATGGAGGGCATCCAGGATCTATCGCTCTGGTTAAAATGGAAAGCCCTTTCCAAAAAAATCGGGCAGGGGCGACTGTCTTTGTTTGCTATAGGCGGCTATTCATTACCCATGACGGACTATGTCGCTGATTTTTTACCAATGGCTATCGGTTTACAAAGCAAAAACCTTTCATTCCGGGGTATGGTTGACTACCAGGCAGGTGCATGGTTTGGTACTGTTTCCGGCACCTATATTTTAAGAAGCAATATCGAGATAGACAGGACCTCTTACTATACTACCGAAATGCATTATAGTAATGAAGTGGAAATGCCGGATGCAGCTTCATTCAATGTACGCGCAGGCTATCGCAACAAAGGGTTGATCGCGGAGGCTGTGCTCGACAACTGGACCACACTTGGAGGTTTTGACATTACCCGCAACAATATGCCTTTTCCCAGCAATAAAATGAATGCCACCCGCATCATGTTCAACTTCAAATACGACATGCCTTTCCATCCACAGCTTTCGCTGACGGGTAATGCTTTTACAACCATTGCCGGCAGGAATGTGGGCCAGGCCAGTGGCTTTAATGCTGGTATTTTTTATGTCTTCGATCTTTCGAGACACAAAAAAGAAGACAACAAAGACAAGAAATAAATTAATAGACTGAACCTAAAGAAGAAAAAAGATTCATGAAAAAGATTTATATAATAATACTTGTTGCTATCCTCGGTTCCTGTTCCAAGGACATCAACGAGCGCAATGATGATTTCCCGGCACTACAACCCGCATCTGTAGATATCAATGCAGGTACCTGGAAACCGATATTGCTTACGGGTCCTACTGAGTTTGCAGTAGCTGCACCCATTGCCACCACCACACCAGATTATATTGCGCAGGTAAATGAAATAAAAAGCTTCCAGGCTTCACTCACCAGCGCCGAAAAAAATATAGTAAAATACTGGAGTGCTGGTGCTGTATTGCGCTGGAATGAAATATTGCGTGAGCTGGTAGCACTGCACAACCTGCCACCTTACCAGAATGAAGACGGTACATATCCTGTTCCCAATGCTGCCAATCCACTTGCTTATCCACAGTTTCCTTTTTCCAACCCGCCATATGCTGCACGAGCTTATGCTTATGTAAGCGCAGCGCAGTATGATGCATTGGTAGCAGCATGGCATTATAAAAAATTATACAACCGTGCTGCCCCCTATACAGTGGATGCAACGGTAAACGCATTGATCCCCAAATCAGACCTGCCTTCTTACCCTTCTGAAGACGCTGTAATTGCCGGTGTATGTGCAGAGATGATGAAGTTGTTGTTTCCTGGCGACCAGGAATTCATCCAGTCGAAAGTGGAGGAACATAAAAAAGCAAGGCTTATTGCGGGCGCCAATGTGCGTAGTGACCTCGAAGCGGGCGAAGCTTTGGGAAAAGCCGTTGCTCAAAAGTTTGTAGCACGTGCGCGTGGCGACAGGGCCGGTGTGGCTGGTGGCAATCCCGCTATCTGGGCACAGATGGAAGCTGATTGCATTGCACGTGGCGAAACACCATGGATAAGCCAGGAATCACCAAAACGTCCAGGTATGTTGCCGCTATTCGGAAGAGTCAAAACATTTCTCTTTGATTCGCTGACGATGGTTACCCAGATACGTCCGGCCGCGCCACCTTCCACTTCTTCTACAAAATTTAGTGATGAAACGGCTGAAATACTGGAATACAGTCAAAACCCTACTCGGGAAAGAATGCGAATCGTTCATTTCTGGGCCGATGGTGTAGGCACCTATACACCTCCTGGTCACTGGAATGCTATCGCAGCAGAAGATTTTGTAAACCTGAACTTCAGCGAAGTAAGATGGGCACGGAATATGGCGCTGTTGAATTTATCGATGATGGATGCCGCCATCGTATGCTGGGACGCAAAATATTTCTATTTCAATCCTCGTCCATCACAAGTAGATCCGCGAATTAAAACATTGACGGGGCTGCCTAATTTTCCATCATTCATTTCGGGTCACTCAACGTTTAGCGCAGCAGCAGCAACAATACTTGGACATATCGTAGCATCAAAAGCACAAACATATTCTGATATGGCAACAGAAGCATCCCTGTCGCGGATGTATGGCGCGATTCATTACCGTAGCGATTGCGAGATTGGACTTGCCTGTGGCAAAAAGGTGGGTAGCTATGCAGTAGATCGCGCCAAAACAGACGGTGCTGAATAACTCTTTTACAGACAAAGCAAATACGGCGTTGTAATTCTTTACGGACGCCTTTTTTTCGCACAAAAATCGATTAGATAGATAAAATAGATAAAAGATAAAAACTAAAAGATAAAAGTGGTATTCAGGCGGTGTCTCCGACCTTAAACCACTTTTATCTTTTAGTTTTTATCTTTTATCTACCCCTACCGTCGGCCGTCCGGAATAGAAAAATATTACCTTTAGCAAAAGATCGAAAAACCCTACCGAATGCAGCAAAGTACATTGAAGAAATTATCTGAAGTGCTGGGCATCAGTATTTCAACCGTATCCAGAGCCCTGAAGGACCATCCCGATATCTCCGACAATACCAAGACGAGGGTGAAGGAGCTGGCTGCGGCATTGGAATATGAACCAAACAATTATGCAGTTCAACTAAGAACGCGACAAAGTAATGTACTGGGCATAATGGTACCTTCTATTGATAACTTTTTTTATGACTCATTTATAGCTGCCGTGGAGGAGGATGCCCGCCTGCATGGTTATTCCGTACTGATCATGCAATCGAGAGATAAGGTGCAAATAGAAACATCCAATCTTCACCTCTTCCGGAAAAATATGGTAATGGGCCTGTTTGCATCGGTATCTATTGAAACCGATGATATGACCCCTTTCCGTAAGTTGGAAGAAATGAAGATACCCGTTGTGTTTTTTGACCGTGTACCGACAGAAGACGGCTATCAAAAGGTTTGCCTTGCCGATGCCGAAGCGGCACGCATCGCCGCCGAGGCGATCATTGATAAAAAGAAAAAGAAGGTATTGGCACTATTCGGACATCCCCATCTTAGTATCACGAAAATAAGATGTGCATCATTACAGGATACCTTCGCCCGCCTGGCTCCGAAAACAAAAGTTACCATCGCCTACCCGGAGGGTATTGCCGAATCGAAGAAAGTGGCACTCGAAGCACTGAAGGATAAACAACGACCTGATACAATATTTTGCATGGGCGACCTCATCCTTATCGGGGTGATGTATGCCGTGCACAAGTTGAAATTGCGCGTACCTGAAGATATTTCCATTATCGGCATCAGCAACGGTTTGATCCCGACAATGTATGATCCGAAGATCACGTACGTAGAAACCAGTGGTTTCAAACTCGGAAAGCTTGCTTTTACTCAAATGCTAACCTCGCTCCGCAACGACCCTGCTCCATCGGAAGTTTACCTTGAATCACCATTGATGGAAGGTGGTTCACTGTAAGTGTATTTAGAGCAGGTTGATTTATTTTTTACACCGCAAACGTTGTAGTTGCAGCTATATGTGTATGTGTGCCTGCGGTAGTTTATTTTACAAATAATACAGCGCCATCCGGTCACCAACCAAACGATTGCCACATGTCAAACTTCAAAATCAAGCTTTCGCTGTTTCTCAACTATTTTGTATTCGCTATCCTGCTGAATAGTGTGGGAACTGTAATTCTACAGGTGCAGGGAAACTTCGCAGTGTCTAAGAGTTCTGCCAGTGTGCTCGAAGCTTTCAAAGATCTCAGTATCGCTATCGCTTCGTTTCTCATCGCCTCTTATGTGGTAAGGATTGGTTATAAAAAAGCCATGCTTACTGCCTTGGCATTGGTAACTATCATGTGCCTGATAATGCCATCTACGCCCAGTTTTTTAATGACAAAGCTATTGTTTGCTACCGTAGGTGTGAGTTTTGCCCTTATCAAAGTAACTGTATTTGCTACACTTGGCCTGGTAACAAAAAGCAAGAAGGAACATCTCAGCCTGATGAACTTCCTGGAATCATTCTTTATGATTGGTGTGCTTGCGGGATATTTTATTTTCAGTGCATTTGTAGACAATAACAATCCCACATCCACCAAATGGTTCAACGTGTATTATCTCGTTGGCGGACTGTCTGCACTTGCCTTTATATTATTACTTACCACAAAACTGGACGAGTCAGGTGTAAAAAAAGCCGAGCTGGCTGAATCTAAAACACTCAGCGATGAGTTTGTGTCCATGTTGCGGCTCATCATACTGCCACTTGTTCTCGTATTTATTTTCAGTGCATTTTTTTATGTGCTGATCGAACAAAGCATTATGAGCTGGTTGCCCACGCTGAATAATGACGTGCTGCACCTGTCGAAGAGCCTGTCGATACAGATGGCAAGCATTATGTCGGCATCCATCGCATTGGGGCGTTTTTTTGCCGGTGTACTTTTTAGAAAGATCGACTGGCTATTTGTACTTACAGGTTGCCTGTTGGCTGCAGCGGCACTCGTATTGATAACGGTACCACATATGCGGCAGGTATCTGTAACGAGAATCGATAATCTCTCGGATGTGCCATTGGTGGCATTTGCTTTTCCTATCATAGGCTTGTTTCTCGCACCAATTTACCCGGCTATCAATTCCGTTATACTTAGCAACCTGCCGGCACATAAGCATGGAGCCATGTCGGGATTGATCGTTGTTTTTTCAGCTCTGGGGGGTACATCAGGATCCATTATCACGGGATACATATTTCAAAATTATGGCGGGCACAATGCATTTTATTTTTCATTGATCCCGATAACCATCCTGACCATCCTGTTATTCCTCTTCAAAAGATTGCAACCCAAAACATCCAAAGGAGCGGTAATAAGTGCCGCCGGTGGTCATTAATCTAGTTTAAAATGATGCAGCCAGAAATATACGATCTCCATCCCCTTTTTGAAGATGTGCAACTCAATCATGTGTTTGCTGATGGGAAAACCTTTGTCGATTGTCTTCCGCAACAATCACCTGAATTGATCTGCCAGGACTATGAACAACAAAAACAGCAACCGGGTTTTAATTTAAAAAGATTTGTGCTCTCCCATTTCATTCTTCCTGTACCTCATTCAACTAATTATCGTAGTGACCAGGCACGGAGCGTGGAAGAAAATATCGAAAAGCTATGGCCGGTACTTACACGCCAACCTGAAGCAAAGGCAGGATCCATCATTCCACTGCCTTATTCCTACATCGTACCCGGAGGGCGCTTTGGTGAAATTTATTATTGGGACAGCTATTTTACCATGCTGGGATTAAAAGTATCGGGTAAAACGGATATGATCGAAAACATGATCAATAATTTTTCTTTTCTCATTGATAGTTTCGGTTATATCCCCAATGGCAATCGCAGTTACTTTATCGGCCGCTCACAACCGCCATTTTATTCGTTGATGGTGCAACTGCTGGCCGGCATTAAAGGCAAGGAAGTATTGCAGGTGTACCTGCCACAACTATTAAAGGAATATGACTGTTGGATGAAAGACGCGCATGCCCTGAATGCAAGCAAACAGTCGATTCATCATAGTGTAAGAATGCCCGGAGGTGAAATACTCAACCGTTTCTGGGACGAACACAATACTCCCCGACCCGAGTCGTATGCTGCCGACATACACCTCTCAGAACAATCAGTACAGGATCCAAAAATTCTTTTCCGCCACCTGCGCGCGGGTGCTGAATCCGGTTGGGATTACAGTTGCCGCTGGTTTAAAAATATCGATGACTTTAGTACCATTCATACCACCGATATCGTGCCCATAGACCTCAATGGACTAATATACCATTTGGAAAAAACAATCGCCGAGGCATATGAACAGAATGGCGAGGATGAAAGAGCTACTCATTTCAATAAACTGGCGGAAAAAAGACGGAAGGCGGTGAATGATTACTGCTGGAATGAGCAGGCTGGTTTTTATGTTGACTACGACTGGAAGGAAGGCGTACAAAAAGAGTGTCTCACGCTGGCAGGTATAACTCCGCTATTCTTCAACATGTGCTCCAGCGAACAAGCGGATAAAGCGGCCAGGGTGATCAAAGAAAAGTTTCTTAACGAAGGGGGCCTTGTTAATACGTTAAAGATTACCGGGCAACAATGGGATGCTCCCAATGGATGGGCGCCATTGCACTGGATGGCGATCATTGGTCTTGAAAACTATGGGCATCATGAACTTGCTTCGGTGGTTGCCAAACGATGGATAAAATTGAACCGGGATGTGTTCAGGCGTACGGGCAAGCTTATGGAAAAATACAATGTTGTAGATACCCATTTGGAGGCGGGCGGCGGAGAATATGAGGGACAGGATGGTTTTGGATGGACGAATGGAGTATTACTCGCGTTGATTGAGATATATGAGAAAGGGAGAAAGAGAGGAGATTGAGTTAGTACGGCCACAGAGTTTCACAGGGAAGCACAGAGGACCGCAGTGAAATCTCTGTGAAACTCTGTGCTTCCCTGTGAAACTCTGTGGCCGTACTAACTCGACGCTCTCTGTCTCCTCTCAGCTCTCTGACTCCTCTCATCTCACTTGCAATATCAAAAATTTATATGGATCAAGGTGAAACACTCCTTTATCTCCAACAACCACATAGTCCTTCCCCTCCCAATGATCGTACATCCTCACGGGCATCACTCCATGTCCTTTAAAGACGTTCCAATTCAATTCACAACGCTCGACTGAAAAATTAAAAAGGCAATAAAGCTTTTGCTCTTCATAACTCCGCAAGTAACCAGCCACATGCCTTGAGTTGGTAGCCAGCCACGTAAGATTCTTATGATCAGCAATACAGGTAAGTTTTTTTCGAAGATTTATTAGCTCTTGAGTTGCAGAAAATACTTTATGTTCCGTTGTACCGGCTACAGTCCTTCTTTCGTTTTTATTCCAGTCGATCAGCGGTCGGTGCATCCAGCGGTTGTCATAACTTTTGCCTGGATCCTGGAGGTAGGAATGGTCATTGGTATAGCCACATTCATCTCCATAAAAAAGCATGGGAATTCCTCCAATGAAAAACGAGTGCGCCTGCATCAGGCATATTTTCCTTATAGCAATATCAATTGCAACGTCATCCTTCGCTGCTATTGCCTTTTCCAGTCCACATAAAGATGCCAGCGAACCACTGATGCGCGCATCACCTGTTTTAGGGTTACTGGAAAATAAAGCACCCGTTGCTGGTGAATCGCCCTGCCCGGTATAATAATTTTTAAGAAACTGCCGGTGCCTGAAAGGATCATATCCTGCCTGTTCAATCATGTAATCTTCATATCCCAAACCTATATCGTCGTGGCATCGTGTGTAGGTGATCCACGTGGTGCCGTAAGGTTTTTGCATTATCTCGTGCTGGGCCGCAAGCATCACTCGCGTATCTCCGGTAGCCAGCGCATCCCATTGAAGTGCCATGTGCGTAGCATTGTAAGCAAGATCACACTCGCGTGCAGTGAACAAACCTGTACCAAAATATTTCATGATCTCCGATGGTGATACTATCGCTTCTCCCAGCAATGCCATACCCGGTGCAGCCACCTGCACACATTGCTTGATGAGTCGCAATAAAGCATGCGCCTGCGGGAGGTTTTGGCAGGTTGTGCCTAATTGTTTCCAGATAAATGCCGGTGCATCGATGCGTAGTATGTCCACACCCAGGTTGGCATAGAAAAATATCGTGTCAAGCATTTCAATAAAAACCGCGGGATTGGCATAATTCAAATCCCACTGGTAATTATGAAAAACCGTCATCACCCATTTCCCCATTTGTTGATCATAGGTGAAATTTCCAGGTGATGAGGCTGGAAATATTTCGGGCATCGTCTTTTCATATTGATCAGGAACCGACCGATCATCATACATGTAATAATAGTGCTGGTAATGCCGGTCGCCATCTTTCGCTTTTTCTGCCCACCGGTGCTTATGCGAAGTATGATTGAGCACAATGTCGAGCATCAGGTACATTTCCTGCTCCATCATTTTTTGCTGAAGGACCTTTAGATCTCCCAGTGAACCATAACGTTTGTCAATACTTCGAAAATCAGACACCGCATAGCCGCCATCGCTTTCTCCCGGGGGACTTTCAAACAAAGGCATCAGGTGAAGGAGGTTTACTCCGAGCTCGTTGAAATAGTCAAGCTTTTGCCCGAGGTTTGTTAGCGTGCCGCAAAACCGATCAACATACAAACTCATACCGGCAATCTCGTTACGTAAAAACCACGAACCCTTTTCCAGCTTCTCGTCGTCCCGGTTTTTTAACGCTGCAGATCGTTGCAGGTGGGCATGAGCCACCAAACGAATAAGCTTTGCAAAAAAATCGGGAGCGTCGCCGCGCCTGCCATATATTTCATAAAACAAAGCATGAATAGCAGCAGCATTGGCAATAAAACGGGTATAAAAAAGATTGTCGGAACCCGAAATATGGATTTCTTCTTCTGTGAGAATTGCATTAATCTGCTGGTGTAACTGGTGATTATACACTTTATCTGAATATACTGTTATTGAGTTGCCTGAATGCTTCCATGGCGCCCATGTATTCGCAAGTGCGCGCACCGGCTTTATTGGCGTTGCTGATTATTTGCCTCCAATTATCCTTAGTAAGATCTTTCCCTTTATGATTTTGACCCCGCAGTTGAAAATGTTCCTGGAGCTGATAAAGCACGGCGCCTACAAAAGCATCGCCAGCACCGGTTGTATCTACCGGGTTCACCGGGATACTATCAACATGAATTTTTTCATTATGCAAAACAAGCAATGTGCCTTCTTTACCCAGGGTAATAGCGAATACCGCCGGCGTCTTCGCAGATAAGGCTTCTACCGCTTCGTCAAGTGTAGAGCAACCCGTGATAAGTAAAGCTTCCTCGTCACTCATTTTGAAAAAATCACAGTTCTCTATATAATGCCATGACTGCCTTACAAAGGAAGCCTGTTTATCGCGGAACAATAACTGCCTGTAATTGGGATCGAAACTTATAAATAAGTTATTAGCAACCGACCTTTCATGCAAAAATTTGTAGGCGAGCTGCAAGGGACCTGGCAGAAATGCAGTGGCGGATCCAAAATGCATGATAGAATAGTTGTTTATATCCACAGTTTTCATGTCGGAAATATCCAGCAGCCCATCGGCACCACGATTGAAATAAAAATCCCTTTCACCATTTTCGAGTAATGATACAAACGCAAACGTTGTAAAGTTTCCCCGATCCCTGATCAGCAATTTTGTATCTACACCAAATGAGCTGAGTACTTCCACAAGGTGATCGCCAAATGGATCGCTTCCGACTTTAGCAGCCAACTCCACCTTTCCACCGAGTGCTGCAATAGCCGCGGCCACATTAGCTGGAGCACCACCGGCTTTTTTTAAAAAATGATTGCCATGCTGCAATGCCATTCCCTTGTCGGTGCAGATCATATCGATCAATACCTCTCCTATGCAAAGAATTTTTTTCATTAAATCAAGTTCGCGATTTATAATTATTCGTATTTATCCCGTTACAACTCCCATATCATTGCCTCGTAAGGTTGTAATTCGCCATTAATAGAAGGTGATGCATAATTTGCAAGCAACAATTTTGCCCTGGTCAAATCCATTCCCGTTGCCACCGTTGCTTTATTCGCTGTAAAATTCAAAAGGATTAAAAATTTCTTACCCGACATCTCGCGGGTGTAAGCATACACCGCGGGATTGTCTTTATCAAGCAAAGTATACCTGCCATACACCAATACATCTTTGCGTGCAGTACGGAGACTGTTAAGAGCCCGCACGAAATGTAGTATGGATGATGAATCTCTTTCCGCCGCGTCTACATTTACGGTTTGGTAATTTGGATTAATCGTAAGCCACGGTGTGCCGGTGGTAAACCCTGCATTAGGAGCCGCTGACCATTGCATCGGCGTCCTGCTGTTGTCGCGACTAAGTTCAGCCTGCGATTGCAAATATCGCTTCGCTTTTATGGAATCTGTTTTCAATAATAAATTATACGTATTGCGCGTAGCAAGGTCATTGTATTCATTCACATCCTTAAACCTGATATTCGTCATGCCAATTTCATCACCCCAGTATAAATAGGGGGTCGCTCTCTGGGTAAGCAGGAATGTAAACAGCATTTTTGACGACAGCTCCCTGTAAGCCGGCTGGTCGTTTCCAAAACGGCTTACCATCCGGCTGTGATCGTGATTGCCAAAATATACAGTGTTCCATCCTTTGTTTGCAAACAGGCTATCCCATTTGCCAAAAACTTTTTTGAGAACCACGAGGTCTTTGTTGGTGCTGTCATAAATCGAGTTGTCAGTTTTATTGCGGCCCCAGCTATCAACGTGTTCGGAATGGTAAAGTGTGTTCAATTCTCCCCGGTCCTCATCGATAAATTTCATCACTTCATTGAATTCAATTACGCCACCTTCGCCTACCGTCATCACATCATATTTACTCAGTACTTCGCGGTACATTTCCTGCAAGTGGTCGTGCAGGTACGGTCCTTTACCATAATAAACAAGATAATTACCGTTGTAGCTGGCAGGTAGCGGTGGAAAAGTAGTGTCTTTGCTCATAAAGGGAAATGCATCCATCCTGAATCCGTCCACACCTTTGTCGAGCCAGAATTTCATCATCGCATACATTTCTTTGCGCAATGCAGGATTTTCCCAATTAAGATCCGGCTGTTTACGACTAAAATAATGGAGGTAATAACTATTGGTAAGCGAGTCGTAGCGCCAGGCATTTGCTTCTTCATCAAAGAGGCTGTAGCGTTTGGGTGGTGTGCCTCTTTCTGCGGGCCACCAATGATAATAATTGCGATACGGGTTATTCCTGCTGCTTCTGCTCTGTTTAAACCAATCATGTTCATCACTACTGTGATTTACCACCAGGTCGAGTATTAATTTAATACCACGCTGGTGCATTCCGGCAAGCATGGTATCAAAATCCTGCATCGTACCCATTTCTTTCATGATGCCGCGGTAGTCGCTGATGTCGTACCCATTGTCGTCATTGGGTGAGGTAAATATGGGGTTTAACCAAATGGCATTGATCCCGAGTCGTTGCAGGTAATCCAATTGTGTGGTGATGCCCTTTAAATCACCAATGCCATCGCCGTCGCTGTCTTTAAAGCTCCGGGGATATAGTTGATAGACAATTGCTTCTTTCCACCATTTTTTATCAGTGTCGTTGACAGCATCTTTAACTGTATCTTTTTTTTCGGGTGACTTGCACGCAAATCCCACTGCCACAATAAGTACTATCACACCCAATTTGAATAGTAAATGTGTCATAAATGAAGATTGAAATATTCATTATTAGTGCACCAATCCATGTACGATCTCGTCCACCGTTCCTTCCACGCGTTTTGTGGTTTTGATAAACAATACGGAAATGGAAGCCAGGATCAGTAAAACCCCGGCCAGCATTATCGCATTTTCAGGATTATTACCCAGCCATGATTCATAATATAATGGTATGGTAAATGTTTCGAGCAGCATGGGGATCACAATAAACATGTTGAAGATCCCCATGTATACACCCGTCCTTTCAGGCGGTATACTCCCGGCCAGCATAATGTAGGGATTACCCATCATACTCGCCCATGAAAGTCCCATGCCTATCATAGGAATGAATAATAGTGAGCGCTCTTGTATATAAGGGATAGTGAGCAAGCCGACACCCGCAAGCAGCAGGCACACGAGGTGAATATATTTAGGTCCATACTTTTTTGCGAGCCACGCGAGTCCAAAAGCGGAAATGAATGCCACTGCATTGTAAAAAGCACCCATCGGGCCTACCCATAGTTCTGCTTTTCTAAACAGCGGGTTGGCCGGATCTACAGTATCATACAACGACCGAGAAATACATTTCGCGATATACTGCCAATAAATAAACATTGCATACCAGCTAAAGAGCATCATCGGCGCCATGAGTTTCATTGTCATTGGCATTTCCCGGAAAGCCATAAAGATTTCCTTAAACGTGGCTCCCACACCCTTTGGAGAGCTCCTGATTTTACGTTTTTCATCTTCTGTAAGAGGAATCTCTTTTGTTGTTTTTAACGTCCATAGTATGGAACCAATAGAAACCACTGCACCAATCATGAATGCGATATAAGTGGTAAGCGGAATTTTCCCAACAGTAGACGAAGAAGAAATTGCAAGCAAATTGATGAGCAGGAAAGGTGTGAGATAAGAAAGTGTTTGACCCAGTCCCGTGAAAGCACTTTGAGTAAGAAACCCGATGGAATGCTGGCTTTTATCGAGCTTATCACTTACGAAAGCGCGGTAGGGTTCCTGTGTGATGTTGTTTGCAGCATCCAGTATCCATAATATGCTCGCTGCCATCCAGACTGCCCGGCTATGGGGCATTGCAAACAATGCCAGGCTGCAAAATATGGCTCCAACCAGAAAATAGGGTGTGCGCCGGCCCCACTTTGTGATGGTCTTATCACTCATTGCACCAATAATAGGTTGTACTATCAGTCCCGTCATGGGACCTGCCAGCCACAACAAGGGCAATTTGCTTTCCTCTGCACCGAGATAGGAATAAATAGGACTCATGTTAGCCTGCTGCAACCCGAAGCTGTATTGCAATCCAAAAAAACCGAAATTCATATTGATGATCTGCCAAAAGCTCAGGCGTGGCTTGGTGTGGAGCATAAGCAATCGTTTGGTCAGTTAAAATACTAAAAAGCGGAATGGATAAATAATCAAATTATAGTAAGGTCATTAGTTGCAAACGTTTGTTGTTGGGAAAATCGAATGGCTATTTCGCTTTATATTGCATTTATTGCAAAAAGCGGTTGTACACTGTATGCCGGTTGTCGAACTATTTAATATTTTTCTATACCAAAGGTTGAACGGAAATTGAACGCCATGAAAAGGATCCTGATTGTAGCTATCGTGCTTATTTTGATAGCTGTTGCCTCTACCTATTTCCTCATACCCACTCGAATTGTAATAAATAAATCCCTCGTTGTCGGAGCTAATAAAGATGCACTTTACCGGAAAGTTGGCATTACAAATACCTGGCCTGAATGGTGGCCCGGTAGCACCAACCAGGATGGTCAGGGATACACCTATGTTTCAAATTCATTTAGTTTCAAGCCCGGCCTGCTTCAATTTACATCTGTCCCACTTACCATTGAGTTGAAGAAGCTCACTCTAAGAACCGATTTAACTTTCCTCCAGGTTCACCTGGACTCAACCCGGTTACAGCTCGGCACTGTTGTTCCCACTTCCAGTAACCCGATCAAAAGAATTGCCCGCTATAGTGAGGCAAAAAAACTGGCCAAGAGTTTTGATGAAATACTGTATGCAATTGCGAAACAGTATTCCAACATTCAAAACTTATATGGATATGACATCCAAAAGAAATCCGTGATGGATTCAACACTGATCTTTATTTCGGAAGAAGTAAAAGGCCCGCCACCAGTAAAGAGGATCTATGAATTGGTAGACCAGTTGAGGAGTTACATACGTAATCACAACGCCAAAGAAACCAATTATCCCATGCTCAATGTTTTTACAAATGATAGCGTCAACTACCTTCTAAAAGTGGCCATACCGGTAGATAAAATTCTTCCTGATTCTGGTAATATTCATTACAGGTGGATGCTTGGAGGAGGTAATATTCTTATCACAGAAGTAAAAGGAGGAAATCATGCCATTCAAAAAGCATACAGGCAAATACGGCATTACGTTGACGATTTCGACCGCGTAGCTCCCGCTATCCCTTTCGAATCACTTGTGACAGACAGGAGGAGTGAACCGGATACGAATAAGTGGGTTACGAGGATTTATTTCCCGGTGATGTGAATTTGAGCTAACAGTTACTTTTATTCGTTTGAGGGTTGAGAGAGGGGAGGGTTGGTGAGGTTTGAGGGAGAGAGGATTGGTGAGGTTAGTACGCCCACAGAGGGCCACAGTGAAGCACTGAGTTTCACAGAGATTTGATTTGGTCGTTTTGACAGGTTTAGTGCGGGAGTTTAGTCGTCACGTAGAACACAATTAATCTCTGTGAAACTCTGCGCTTCTTTGCGAGCTCTGTGTCCGTACTAACTCCACCATTCTCCACTCCCTCCATCTCCACTCCCTCCATCTCCACTCCCTCCATCTCCTCTCCCTCCATCTCCTCT
>CBFGYO010000049.1:0-24893 GCA_965652975.1 uncultured Chitinophagaceae bacterium
AAAACTATATTCGACAATACGCCGAACGACTTTCTGATCAATCAACCGCAAGTAGCAATTGGCAATGCTGCCGAAACCAATATGCGGATGAAAGAAATTCAAAAAGCAATTCGCCAGTTGCCAGAAATCTTCAAGACTCCTTTTTTATTGTATTTTGATGGATATAAGTACAATGAAATTGCCGAAGCATTGAATGAGCCGCTCGGTACTATCAAGAGCAGGATACACTTTGCCCGGAAATTATTAAAGGAGCAGGTAAGCCGTTACTAAAAAATTCTTTTGTGTCCCAGCGATCCGTGATTGTCATAGGCAGTGGTTTTGCTGGATTATCGGCTGCTTCATTTATGGCCAGGGAGGGTTGGGACGTAACTGTAATTGAAAAACACGACACACCGGGAGGCCGTGCAAGGCAACTCAAAGAGAATGGATTTACTTTCGACAGGGGTCCCAGCTTTTACTGGATGCCGGATGTGTTTGAAAATTATTTCTCCAAATTTGGCCGCTCGGTTTCCGACTATTATCAACTTCAACGCCTCGATCCTTCCTATCGTGTTTACTGGAGCGATGGACATACAGATCTTCCTGCCAACTACGATGAACTAAAGAAAGTATTTGAATCACTGGAGCCCGGCAGCGCAGCAAAACTCGATCAGTATTTACGCGGCGCGGCCTACAAATACCAGGTGGGCATTAATAAGCTGGTGTACAAACCAGGTCTTTCAATCACAGAGTTTATCGATTGGCCCACCATCAGCGGCATGTTCCGGTTACAGGTTTTTTCTTCTATAAGGAAACATATTGAACAATATTTCAAACATCCACGGCTGCGACAGATCATGGAGTTTCCTGTACTTTTCCTGGGCGCTCTTCCCCAGGATACTCCCGCATTATATAGCCTCATGAATTATGCAGATATAAAAGGTGGTACATGGTACCCGATGGGTGGTATGTACGCAGTGGTGCAGGGGATGTATAAACTCGCTGTTGAATTGGGCGTTCGCTTTTGCTTCAATGAAGACGTGAAAAGTTTTTCAATGAATGGAAAATTGGTACAGGAAGTTATTACAGATAAAAATAGTTACTGTGCCGACGTTGTAATAAGTGGAGCTGATTATCATTTCACAGAAAAAAATTTATTAACACCGGAATTCAGAACATATTCAGAAAATTATTGGGATAAGCGGGTTATGGCACCGTCTTGTTTGATGTATTATGTAGGATTGAATAAGAAAATTAAACAACCCGTGCACCACTGCCTGTTTTTTGATTCATCATTTGAAAAACATGGAATTGAAATTTATAAACAACCTCAGTGGCCAACTGAACCTTTATTTTACGTAAGCGTTTCGTCTATTACCGATCCTTCGGTCGCACCTGCAGGGCATGAAAACCTTGTATTGTTGGTGCCCGTAGCTGCAGGACTGCAAGGTGATTCGGAGGCATTGAGAGAAGAGTTCTTTAATAAGATAGTTACGCGACTGGAAAAGCATTGGGGAGAAAGTATTCGTGATTCGATCGTGTACAAGAAAACTTATTCGGTAAGGGATTTCGTACATGATTATAATTCCTTTCGTGGTAATGCATATGGTCTTGCTAATACGCTGATGCAAACTGCTGTGTTCAGACCATCGTGCAGAAGTAAAAAGGTGACCAATTTATTTTTTACGGGGCAGCTTACAGTCCCGGGACCGGGAGTACCTCCATCGCTGATAAGCGGTGAGGTAGTGGCCAAACAGGTAAGCAGGGCTTTCAAATAAAAGCTTATATTCAAAATATGCTTGAGTTATTTCATACAGTAAGTAATGATTGCAGCCGGCTCGTAACAGAGCGGTACAGTACGTCGTTTTCGTCGGCCATTCGACTATTGCATAAGGACCTGCGTCAACCTGTTTTTAATATTTACGGGTTTGTGCGCCTGGCAGACGAGATCGTGGACACATTTCATGGCCACGATAAAAAGACTTTGCTGTCACAATTCAAAACGGAAACCTTTGATGCTATTGAGCGAAGGATAAGTCTTAATCCCATTCTTCATAGCTTCCAGCAAACGGTGAATGCATATGATATTGATCATGCGCTTATCAATTCATTTTTCAGAAGTATGGAGATGGATCTTGAGCAGCGATGCCATGATTGCAGCACCTATAAAGAATATATTTATGGATCGGCAGAGGTAGTGGGGTTGATGTGCCTGCAGGTATTTTGTGAAGGTAAGAAGGATCAGTTTGAAAACCTTACATCATCAGCGCGGGCTTTAGGCGCCGCATTTCAGAAAGTCAACTTTCTAAGAGATATCAAAGCAGATTACCAGGATTTATCAAGGGTATATTTTCCTGCGTGCGATTTCAATAATTTTACAAATGAAGAAAAGCGACAGATCGAAGCTGATATACAGCAGGATTTCCGCGAGGCATACAAGGGTATCCTGGCATTGCCGTTGAAGGCACGGTTTGGCGTATATGTTGCATATAAATATTACCTGTCACTGTTCAGGAAAATCAGGAAGATGAAGCCGGCATGTGTACTGGAAAAACGGGTTAGGATACCGAATTATGGAAAAATGCTGATCGTTATCAGGGCGGGAGTAAAAAATCAACTCAGACTTATTTAAC
Organism: uncultured Chitinophagaceae bacterium; assembly: GCA_965652975.1. Lineage (GTDB taxonomy): Bacteria > Bacteroidota > Bacteroidia > Chitinophagales > Chitinophagaceae > CADEDV01. The sequence continues at coordinate 2,613 of CBFGYO010000049.1, forward strand.
AATGGCTACAGATCAGGTAATATTGGTAAATGAAAAGGATGAAACACTTGGTGTAATGGACAAAACCAGGGCGCACCAGGAAGCACTCCTGCACCGTGCATTCAGCATTTTTATTTTCAACAGTAGCGGGCAAATGTTGTTGCAGCAAAGGGCACTGGATAAATATCACAGTGCCGGTCTTTGGAGCAATGCATGTTGTAGTCACCCACGTCCGGGTGAAACGGTAGAGCAGGCCGCGAGAAGACGGCTACATGAAGAACTCGGATTTGCAGCACCGCTGGAATCGCTGTTTAAATTTATTTACAAAGCAAAAGTGGGCAATGGCCTTACCGAATTTGAATTCGATCATGTGCTCGCCGGTGAGTATGACGGCCCTGTGGTTTTTAACACTGATGAAGTAAACAGTATTTCATTTAAAGATATGCATGCTATCGAAGCTGATTTGCTTGCAAATCCCGCTGCATATACGGAATGGTTTCACCTGGCTTTTCCCCGAATTCAACACTGGCATAAAAAGCGTTATACTATTCCGGCCAATGGTCAACAACAAATGTGAATTGTATGCAACCGGTTTTATACCTTTTTGTATTGTTGGGCACGTTTATCGTCATGGAGGGCATCACCTGGGCCACTCATAAGTATGTCATGCATGGTTTTCTGTGGACATTGCACCGTGATCATCACCAGCCTGAGCCTGGTTTTTTTTGAGAAAAATGATTTATTCTTCGTCATCTTCGCCATACCCAGTATGCTGCTGATATACTTCGGTACATTTGATAAAAACTGGTGGATGCAGGCGATTGGTTTTGGCATCATGCTTTACGGGTTCGCTTATTTTTTGGTTCACGACGTTATCATTCATCAACGCGTAAAATGGTTTACGCGAAGTAATAATACCTATGTACGTGCCATAAGGTGGGCGCATAAAATGCATCACAAACATCTTGACCGGTTTGACGGCGAGAGTTTTGGAATGTTGTTCGTGGCCCGTAAATATTGGGAAAAGATCCGGCGCGATAAAATGCAGGCGAGTTTAAGAGGCTGACGAGAGATTTCTCGCGGCGCACGCGGCGATGTTGTAGCGACGCAGCGAATTGTAAATTTATTGGAAAATAATCGCCGTGCCGTTAAATTTCGCAGCATACTCGGCGAGAAACTTCCCGAACTCCCGGAACCATACATTCAATTTGAATACCACTCCACGATACGATTATATTATAGCCGGCGCTGGTTGTGCAGGCCTTAGCCTGTTAATGCATATGATCCGGTCCGGAAAGTTCCACGACAAACGTATACTCCTCATCGATAAGGAACCCAAAAAGGAGAATGATCGCACCTGGTGCTTTTGGGAAATGAATCCCGGCCCTTTTGAACAAGTCGTACAGTATCGATGGGAAAAAGTATGGTTTCATAGCGATACTTTTTCATCCTTACTTTCTTTATCGCCGTACACTTATAAACTTATCAGGGGAATTGATTTTTACGAATACTGTTTTTCAGTTATTGGTCAGCATCCAAACATAGAGGTTCGATACGAGAATATTCAGCACATTGTAAACGACGAAAAGGGAGTAGCGGTTATTACGGCTTCGCAACGCCTGGAAGCGGAATATATATTCAATAGCATCATTTTTAATAAACCTTCGCCGTCACCTGGTGAGTATCACCTCATCCAGCATTTTAAAGGATGGATCGTAGAAACGAAGGATAGTGTATTTGATCCTGCACAAGCCACACTAATGGATTTCAGGGTGGGCCAGCAACAAGGTACCAGTTTTGTATACATCATGCCTTTTGCCCCCAATCGCGCGCTGGTAGAGTATACGCTATTTTCTGCTGACTTATTAGCAGCAGGAGAGTACGATACGGCTTTGCATAATTATATAACTGATCATTTGCACACTGAAGACTATTCAGTAAGTGCACAGGAATTTGGGATGATCCCGATGACCAATTATAACTTTCCAACTCACCGGGGTAATATTATAAATATTGGTACAGCCGGTGGACAAACCAAACCCTCCAGTGGTTATACTTTCCAGTTCATACAAAAACATTCGGCACGTATCGTGGAAAAACTTATGGCGGGCCTGCATCCGACTGTAGCTGGCAATAAAAAGCGTTTTCGTTTTTACGACAGCACATTGCTGGATATACTTGCTAATAAAACCATACCCGGGAAAAAAATCTTTACTACTCTCTTTGAAAAAAATAAACCACAGCAGGTTCTTCGCTTTCTTGATAATGAAAGCACCTTCGGCGATGAATTGCGAATCATATCATCGCTTCCTACCTGGCCGTTTCTCCAGGCCGCATTTAAACAAATCTAAGATCATTGCTCTCCATCGAGCTGCATGAATTCTCTTTTCACCGCTTTGAGCATACTAAAAAGCTGTGCTATCTGAATAAGAAGCATTACGGCAAGTGCAAGCAGCACATACCAGGGAAGTCTTATTTTATCAATATTGGTAATGTTCTGGAATTTTTCAAGGTGCCAGCCGGCAAGGGCGGCGCCAAACGCCATTCCAACCAGCAGGAATGAAAGCAACGAATAAATCACTTTCATAAACATGATCTTCATGGTCGAGTACCCGATCTTGAAATTTTCAAGGATTGCCGCCGGGATTACCAGCACGAGGATGATCCAGCTCCAATTATTGTTGAACCAGGCACCCGGAAGTGCAAGATTTAAGACCAGGATCAGGACAATTGAAAACAATCCCCAGGGGAAAAGAAGGAAGGTAGATGGTTTATTTGATTGGGGCATAGATCGTTGAGTTTTGTGGTAAGGTAAATATTTTTTAGTAAAACTATGTTGATCTATGTGTCTATGATACGATGTGGTAAATCTATGGTTTCTTGTTGCGGTGTTTACGTGGTCGGAAGCCATAATTTTTACCACATCGTATCATAGACACATAGATCAACATAGTTTTCTTTTCCACTTATAATTAGGAATAAGTTCATTTAAAAGCTATTGACTCCACTCATCACAACTTTCCCCGAAACCCACATAATATTTTGTTCGTACGAAAAATTTCCTACCTTTAGGAAATGAAAGATGCAAAAAACGAAAACAGTCTTCCTGAACCTACCCGTTCCGAACTGGAGATATTGCAGGTGCTTTGGCAGCACGGTCCATCCACTGTTCGCTTCGTAAATGATCGTTTGAATGAGGAAACGAAACAGGTACAATACACATCAACGCTTAAGCTCATGCAAATCATGGCCGACAAAGGTCTCGTGAAGAGAGACCAAAGCCAAATGAAGCATGTATACAGTGCGGCGGAAGAGGAAAGTAAAACAAAAGGCTTTTTGTTGGAGCGATTTGTAAAAACTATGTACAACGGATCTGCCAGCAGCCTGATGATGCAATTGCTCGGAAATAAAAAGACTTCGAAGAAAGAAATTGACGCCATTAAGGAACTGATAAAGAAGCTGGATAAATAGCAGGATATAAAATTATTTTATGCAACCATGGTTACTTGACAGTTGGATGAGAAGTGAATGGATGGACGCCCTATCCTGGACCTTTATGCATTCGCTGTGGTTGGGATTGCTCGCCGCAATACTTGCGGCGATAGTAATAGCCGTAACAAAAACTGCCCGGCCACGGATACGGTACAACCTGTTAGGACTGGTGCTCTTGCTGTTTGTCGTTGCTATTATTTTTACCTACTGCAAAGAATATTTGAGTAGCGAGCCCGAACTAGTCAACACTTTGACGACTGAGGTAATTAATGAAGATATACCGGTAAATATTACCCGGGATTATGAGTCTACTGTTACTTCAGAAGGCGTTCTGAGCACAATGGGGAATTGGTATGCATCCAATTCCAGCCTTTTTATGCTTGCCTGGATCTTTTTCTTTTTAATCAATTGCGTAAAAATGGCTGTTGGCCTTGCTTCGGTGCACAGGTTACGTAATTACCAGACTTACCCAGTTACAGAAGAATGGAGCAAGCGGTTGGAACAATTGCGGAGCCAACTTCAAATACGCAAACCAGTAGTATTGTTGCAATCAGCACTGGTAAAAATGCCGGTAGCATTGGGAATACTAAAGCCGGTTATACTGCTCCCCATCGGTTTGATCACACACCTTCCCCCCGAACAGGTGGAGAGTGTATTAATGCATGAACTTGGGCACATTCGGCGTAAGGATTACCTGGTAAACATCATACAGCATTTTACCGAAGCAATTTTCTTTTTCAATCCAGGCATCCTTTGGATATCCTCATTGCTGCGGCAGGAACGGGAAGCCTGTTGCGACGATATCGTATTGCAAAATATCAGGCACAAAAGTGATTATTTGCAGGCACTGGTCGCTTTCCAGGAGTACTCCTATAGCAAATCATCCTATGTGATGGGAATTGGGGGCAGGAAACAGTTCCTGCTGAACAGGGTGAAAAGGATGCTCACGTCTGAAAATAAACGATTGAATGTTGCAGAAAAATTAGCACTGATAGCAGGGATAATTATTTTTTCTGCATTCACCATGGTCAAACAAAATAAAGAGATTGATCAGGCAATTGCGAAAGCAGTTAAAAATTTAAGCATAGGAGAACAGTATCCTGTCAACACTCGACAACATAATGAACCGACACTGGTAAATGAAAAACTTTCAACCCCGGACACAAAAGGTAAGCAGCAGGGTAGGGAGGGTAACAGTCAAGCTGCTACAATTGAAAGAACGAGTGAAATTCACATTGAACAGGCGGCAGATGAAAAGAAGCACTTAAAGGACGATTATAATCCGGGATTTAAAAGCCAGTTACATACAAGGGTTAGAAAGGAATTCCGATTTACTTCGAATGAAGTAATGGTGAAAAAGGAGCAATTAAATTACCGGACTACCTTAACTACAGGGCTTAAATTTAAATTGAATGCAAAGCTGGCTGTGCCAATGCTTCGATTTGCTCCTGGTGATACCAGTTTGCAAAAGGCCCAGGCAGGATATAAGGTTACCCTACAGACAATAGAACAGATAAAGGAAGATATTGGAGAGTTGAAGCAGGATATCGCAGAATTGCAGGATCATAAGAAAACGCTTACCGCCATCAATAAAAAAGAAGAGGAAAACCTGGATAAAGAGATTAATGCCATTCGTGTTGAAATCGAAAGAAGACGCAAAGAACTGGAAGTAAAAAGAGGTGAACTTGCACAATACAATGCTCTCATCCGCGCACTGAAAATTAGTCAGCCTATCGAAAAAATAAAATATGATCCAAAAGGTATTGGCGCACCTCCCGGTACTGTATATCAACCTATAAAACCAGAGTTAAAACCCCAGGCTGGATTATATAAACCTAAGGATGCTATTTATAAAGTAGAAAAGAAAGGGAATGCTCCCGAAAAGGTGCAGCCCGGCTTTAAGATTGAGGCGAAAAGTAAACCTTTGTTTACCACGAATACCGAAAAACCATCCCAGGAACTAAAAGAGGCGCATCGCGCAAAATAAAAAAAAGGTCGTTCAGCTTCGTAACGGCGATACACTAAGCACATAGAAAACCATTGGTCATTTTAAAGGCAGAAGTGCCTAAGGAAATTGTCATGCCCATTCGTAACTAAAATATAGCCAAATGAAGAAGTCATTACTACCAGCCATTATGCTGATATTTTCAGCATATACTTTCAGCCAATCTGCCGCCACGCTTAATAGCCGTGGATTTCGTCAGGCACAAAAAGGTAATTATGAAAAAGCGATTGCCCTGTTTTCCGAGGCGATTGCGGTAAATGCATATTATATGGAAGCTTATTACAACAGGGGTGTTGCCCATTCCAAATTGAAAAAGTATGAGCTTTCAATACAGGATTATACTTTGGCGATTAGTGTAATGCCGCAATTCAAAAAAGCTTACAACAACAGGGCTGCGGATAAGGCCGAACTACTCGATTTTGAAGGAGCCATTGCTGACTACAGCCTGGCTATAAAATTTGATACGGGATATGCCCGTGCATATTATAATCGTGGAAATGTGTTTATGCAACTGGGAGATTTTGAGAATGCACTTACTGATTACAATAAAGCTATTGCACTACAGCCCGATTACCAGGAGGCGTATGTGAATAGGGAGGTTTGTAAAGAAAAACTACGAAACAGGTAATGGAAAGAATTCACTTTTGAGAACATTTACGGTTAGGATAAAAAGGAGGAGTGACTCATTTCGCTTTTTTAACACATAGTCACAAAGGTGGGTCATAGGTCAACATAGAATTTTCCTAAATTCGAATATTCTACTTGTAAACTATGTACGATCTATGTGACTATGTGTCAAGAATTATCTTCAGTAGAATGAATCGTCCAGCATTATTTTGGCTTTCCAGAGAGTAACCCTAAGGACACCGGCCTAAATTATCAACATTTTGATTGTCGCACGCAACGTTTAATGACACTATAGTTGTCACCGTACTACCAGATGAATTCTTTACAGAAAATAGCATTATTAATCTCCCTGTCTTGTTTTTCGCTCGGAGCAACGGCCCAGCAAAAGAACTTTCTCGCTTTGGGCGCGAGCTTTTCAATTCCCTGTTCTATTCCTTATGGAAGCAATAAGGCAGAGGGCTATGGTATACAATTAAAAGGTGAGCGATTGTTTTCCCGTCATTTGTCCGGAAACTTCAGCCTGGGTTATACCTATTTTAAGGGCGACATTTCATTTTTCGGTGCTGTTGAGGAAACCTCTTTCGCGCTAGTACCCGTTACTGTAGGCGCCCGCTACTATATCAACAAGTTCTACCTGGGAACCGACTTCGGTTTTGCGATCAAAGCCAGCTCGAATGCAGGGACGAATGTTATTGTTGCACCCTCCCTGGGCATTGTAATGAAAAAATGGGATGCAGGCATTAAATTGACTGGCATACCTCAAACATACAACGGTCTCCTCGAAGACAATTACCTAACCAGGGGTGGATATAGTTACCTCGGTGTTTATCTCAATTATATCTTCCATAAATAGGGTAGTCGGAACCAATATCCTTCTTGCAATAAAACGAAGCCCAGGTGGTTGGGATTAGAGGATATTTCAATAAATTGTAAGAATGAAGCTGCATGATTATTTGAACATAGTACCTCCACAGTATACTGGTAACGAAATTGAATCAATCGCCGAAGAAGAATTTGAAAATGAAGAGGATGCCAGGAACATGTTCATAACGGCAAAACAGAGATTGCTTGACGTGAATAATTGGAACCGGATCGCGGGAATTGTAACGGCAACTTTCCAGGTAATCGATAACAAGGGTAAGGAAGTTGACAGGCAAGTAAAAAAATCTGATTACCTGCGAATCAGTATTCCCGGTCCGGGTAATAAGGAGGGCGAGGGGTATGATTGGGTTTTTGTGGAAGACTTGATTGAATTTGAAAAAGAAGGAATCCAATCTACTGGCTTTCGTGTTAGACCAAATGAAAACCCCTTTAGTGTAAAAAACGAAACTGCGCATTTCTATTCAAATGAGGCTACCAGTTCGTTTATTATAACTCGTGATAAATTGAAAGTAAGCTCATGGATCATAGATAGAAACCTGTTGCCTAATACCGAAGCAGAATCGCTGGTTGATAAAGTTCGGGATATAGTTGTCGGAGTAAGTGCCATTGCAGGATTTTCGAAGTTGCAGTGGCAGGCACTTGCAGAGGGGCTTATTAAAAAATGAAATCAGTAAGAAATATCTTGCTTTATTTCTTAACTAAATCTGCGTAATCTGCTCTATCCGCGCAATCTGCGCGAAACTAAACATCGAGCCATTGGTTTCTCGCAGATTACGCGGATGTAGCAGATTGAGCAGATTTTTTATTAACGATCAACAAAAGTTTGTTTGCTGTTGGGATCTGCTGCAAAATCATTTTTCGGTTTTGGTTTGAACACGCCTAAGTTAAATGTTCCTGACACAAAGAAATAGCGTGGGTCTTTGTTTCCCGAACTAATATGATTGTACCCAAGGTTGATGATTTTGTCAAACTTGAATTTTGAATCCGGTTTAAGTGAGCCGTCCTTGTTGCGGTCAAACCTCCTAAATGGCGCAGGCAGGAAACTTAAAATAATACCAGCATTATTGTTGGGTATATTTCCTTTTGAAAAAGTCCCGAAATAATAAGGTGTCACAACAAACGGTAGCTTTTTATTGTGAGCCCACGGAAACCAAAACTGTGGGGCTGAAATAGAAATTCTATAATTCTCGATAGGAGTTATGGGCAAAAGGTAACCATCATTTTGGCCATTGGTGGTGACATTGTTGTCAAAATAAAAAGTGTTACTTCTTTTTTCATAATTTTTGAGATTGTCAGTCAAAACAGATTTTTGGGCCATAGCGGAAAATGAAATGGCCATGGCAGTGCTATAGAAAATGGAAACATTACACCTTATACCCGGACTAATCCTGGAAGTTTTTTCTTTTCCAAAGGTTTGAGTAATTGTATCATAATACTTGAAGTTTTGGTATTCACCGAATACAGAAGCGGAAATAGTAAAGTATGTTCCTTTTTTTGCCGAAGGGTGATAGAGCGTATCTACACCCCATGCGAAACCAAGTTCCAAAATCGGCGACACATTAGTTCGCTTGTTAAACACCAGCGTACTTTTTGAATTAGACACCACATTGAATTTCGTAAATGCAACTTTACTTTTCTGCATTGTATTAAATGACTCACCTGTAGAAGGATCGGTAACGTAATACATTTTTCTATAAGCATATGTGATAGGAGTGGTAACCCCTACATTATTGGAAGATAACTGGGGTTGGATAGTTGTTGTCGGCACTCCAAATAAAAAGTTTCCTTTTAAATCAGTAATCAGGTCTTGAGATTGGGCAATCAAGTTAAAAAATGCCAGGACTAGAGCAGCTAAGAATTTTTTCATGGTTGTGGTGGTTTGACCAGAAAATTAAATCGATTTTCTGATCTTAAAAAGGGTGAAAATACGGGTAGCCGACCAAGTTATTTCTCGTCGATAAGCGTTTCCTGTTCGCCAACGACAAAGCCCGAGTCCTTTTAAAAAGACACGGGCGGAAAAACTTGATGAATGTTGATTCAATTTAACAGGTGATCAATTTCGATAGCCTCCAGGTAAGGAGCCAATGGTTTCGTGTTTTGAAACACCCTGTACTCCAGGATCTCCTTGCTTTCGTAACAGCAAAAAGTTTCTACATAATACTCCGGAAGCTGGAAAAGGAAGACCTGTTGGTCGTCAAGATCCCTTTTGGCAATGGCGACACCCTGAGTCAAAACGGTTGATCTCTTTTGATCCTCGGTCAATGCAATAAATTCTGATAGTTTCATAAATGCCGATTTTACAGTTAAGTCAAAAAAATGCAATTACTAAAACCCGTAGTTGATCGACATGATGATATGTCATCAACTAACGAAAATCAATGAACTTACGAGGCAGAGGCAGTAACTAAAAAACGAGGCTGAACTGTGATTTTGCCAGTAGTTGGCAAGTTGTAAAAGGCAAATATAAAAGTGATTTGGGTAAATACCATTTAAATTTCAGATGTGGCTATGTTTTTATTTGCTGTCAACCCTTATACCAATAAGTATTAGACCCTTAGACAGCCACGAAAACCCCGGGCAGCATAGTAAGATTCCGCGCCATTGTGATACACGAATACATGATCGTAGCGTCGATCACAAAAGAGGGCGCCACCGCGCTCCCTGATTGCAGGAGGAGTTGTAATCCAGCTCGATGTCTTTAAATCAAACTGTCCAAGTGTCTGCAACTCCCGGTATTGTTCTTCGGTCAAAAGTTTAATTCCCATGTCAGTTGCCATGTCTATAGCACTATTTTTTGGCTTATGTTCTTTCCTTGCTTCTAATGCTTCACCATCGTAACACACACTTCTGCGTTCCTTCGGACTTTCCGCTGAACAATCATAAAAAATAAATTCGTTTGTTTTTTTATCATAACCAACTACATCGGGTTCACCGCCGGTGATTTCCATTTCATCGAGCGACCAAAGCTTTTCCGGATTAGCCTCCAGTTTTTGCTGTACTTTATCCCATTCCAGGCCCTTATGGCGTTTCATGTTTTTTTCAAAACGAGCCTTGAGTACTTTGAGTAATTCCGCACGCTGGTCAGGTGATAGTTTCCTTTTATCGTTTTTCATTTTTTACCTTTTACGATGAAATGATATTATTAAGGTTTGTGGAATTTTACTGGTCAAACCAGGGTGTATTCAAGTAAAGCATCTTTCCAAATAAGTTTCCTGTTTTCCAATATAGTTTTCCTTACTATAGAGGCAAGCCGGGTCTGATCCGATAAATTTGCTGCAATTATTTCTTTAAAATTCTGCGAATCATGCTGGCTCAATGGTATGGCCTCGTCATTTAAATCACAGCATCCATACCCGTCAAAAGAAATTCTTTTTAAACGGATTTGCTCCTGCCCATGATTAACAAAGTCCATATATACCGAACCATCACAACAACCTAAATAGTAATCTGCAGGTCGTGTAGTTGGCATGTCTGTTGTGAAAAACTCAATTTCGTTTGGCATTGTCCATTCCTTTGAAGCATTATGGTTTACTAATCATTAAGTCCTTTTCCTTTAAGAATCTGTTTCATATATTTTTCCACTCTTGCCTCCCGGGTTTTGGATTGTTTGGGAGAAGAAAAGTGCAGCAGGTATGCCCGTTGCCTTCCTGGTGTCAGCGCGTCAAACGCAGTTTTCAAGGCAGCGTTTTTAGCTAATTTACTTTTAAACTCTTCTGGAACTTTATATTCTGTCGCCTTTTTTAATTTCACTTTCAACCCGGCTTTTTCCACTTCGACGGCTTCATAGATATAGGCCTTCAGCACTGGCTTCAACTTCACTATTTCTTTAACATTAGTAAATCTCACCTGGCGTGCTGCCTGCACATTTTCTGTTTGTTGGATCAGGATGCCATGGGGATCATTTAATAACGCACCTTTGAAAAACAATAAAGCGCAATATTCTTTAAAATCATGAATCAAAACGACATTACCCGCCTGCTTACGTGTTGTCGCGGATTCCTTGGCTGCCTGGAACGTGTAACAGGGCACACCCCACTTCAATTCTTCCGTGAGTCCACAATCGAGAACAATTGATCTCAATTGCTCTAATTCTTTCTGCCATTTGCCGGCTTTACTAAAATAGAAATCAACCTTGGGATTCATGCTATTCATTTATGGATTAACAGATACGATTTTTCGATCACGGGGCCGGAAGTACCACGATGTTACCGTTAGGATCAAAAGTAGCAGTGGCGGAAATATTTCGCTCAATGGATTATTCAATACGATATGTGAATACACCGCCCCCGACATGGAAAAGAAGAAGCCAGCATAGGCCCATTCTTTCAGTACCAGGTTTTTAGGGATGAGCACAGCGACGACCCCCAGAATTTTCCATATACCCAGTATAGTCAGGAAATATTCTGGATAACCCATACGAGTTATGAAGTCCGTTTCCTCTTTCACGTGTAATAACTGTACAATGCCACTTGATAGCATACCTAGTGAAAGCCAGATGGTGGCTATCCAGTAGATGATTTTATTTCTCTTAGTCATAATTACTTATTTTAATTTGCTTACTACGTCCTGCAACCGGTTATGTGCCATATTTATGCCCTGGGCAAAGGGTAATTGCAGCATTTGATCTCTGAGTGCGACCGATCGGTATACCATATGTATTGTGAGTTTGCTGCTGTCGTCATTAAGTTTTTCGAATTCGAGGAACTCAAGCTGTGCTTCAAAACCCGTATTCTCCATTTCAAATGTCCTTGTGATTTTCCTGTTGGGGGTAAACTCATGGATGGTCCCATGAAAATGGTGTTTGTTACCCCTCGGATCTGTTGTTTCAAAGTGGTAGCTGCCATGCTTTTTATTTTCAAGTTTCAGCACTTTCGTGCCCATCCATTGTTCTACGATTTCGGCATCTTCATATGCTTTGAAAAGCAATTCGAGGGGCAAGTCAAACTCCCTTGTTATCACCAGGTCCTGTTTGCCCTCTACGGCATCGATCTTTGTTTTTCGTTCCATGTCATTCTATTTTTTTGCTCTGTATTTTTTCATTACTGATTCTAGCTTATTAAACCTGTCGTCCCACATTTTGCGGAATGGTTCGATAAAGTCTGCTATCTCTTTCATTTTTTTCGCGTTTAAGTGGTAGTAAATTTCCCTCCCGGTTTGCTCCTGCTCCAGCAATTCGCACTCGGTAAGAATTAGCAGGTGCTTGGAAACGGTCGGCCGGGCAGTATCAAAATTTGCAGCGATGGACCCTGCCGTCATGGATTGCGAAGCAACCAGCATAAGAATTGCTCTCCTCGTGGGGTCTGCTATTGCTTGAAATACGTCTCGTCTCAGGTTCATTATGTAGCTATTTGACTACAAATATAAGCGTAGCCATTTAGCTACGCAAATTTTTTTCGATTCTTTTTGGCAGGTAGGTACTCGCATAAGTGTCTTTAGTTTTATGGACAGCGAGTTATTAACTGAATTTCAGTCAAAAGGTCTTAGTATTGAGGAGCGACTGGCGGCAGGAAAGGCGCTGCGTAAGAAAATGCCGCGAATTGCCCTGGGGGAGTTTAAACCGGCCGCAGATCGGTTGGATCCTGTTGCTATTTTAGAAAAGCAGGGGGAATCCCGCCTGCCAGAACTGGTACCAATCCGCTATGCTAGAATGCTCACATCGCCCTTTGCCTTTCTTCGCGGTGCTGCAGCAATAATGGCTGCCGACCTGGCCGCAAATAATAAAACGACGGGAATAAAAGTGCAGGCCTGTGGCGACATGCACGTGGCAAACTTCGGCGTATTTGCCTCTGCCGAACGAAATCTGATCTTTGGAATTAATGATTTTGATGAAACATTACCTGGTCCATGGGAGTGGGATCTTAAAAGACTGGTTGCAAGTATTGTTGCCAGCGGCAGATTCCTGCGAGCAGATAAGAATCTTTGTGAAGAGGGAGTAAGGGCCGCGGTAAGTTCCTATCGCAACCGGATGAAAGAATTTGCCGGCATGGGTAACATGGAGCTGTGGTATGCCACGATCAGTGAAAAAGATATTTTAAGAACTATTACACCCGCGCAACAGAAAGGGATGAAAAGGATAACCAACAAGGCGCGTACACGTACACATTTGCAGGTATTGGGTAAACTTACAGATATCGTTGATGAAAAACACCGCCTCAAAGATGATGCGCCGTACATTGTACATGTAACACACACGTCCACCGGCAAACCCATTGAAGAGGCGCTGGCCGTAACACTTAAATCATATTTCCATTCTCTTAGCGATGACCGGAAAAATTTATTGCGCCACTATAAAATCGTGGATGTGGTGAGAAAGGTAGTGGGGGTAGGTAGCGTTGGTACCCGGTGTTGGATTATTTTTCTCACGGGAAACAGTCCTGATGACCCACTGTTTCTCCAGGTAAAGGAAGCGCAACCTTCGGTACTGGAACCTTTTTTGTCCGGTTCCATTTATCCAAATCATGGTCAGCGGGTTGTCCAGGGTCAACGACTGATCCAGGGAGCACCGGATATTTTTCTCGGTTGGGGTGATGTCGATGGCATGCAGTTTTATGTCCGACAAATGCGCGACATGAAAGGAGGAGTGGAGTTTGATCCCAATACAGTGAATATTAAAAATCTTCCAGCTTATTGCAAGCTTTGCGCATGGGCGCTCGCCCTGGCACATGCAAAATCCGGTGATGCGGCGATGATTGCCGGGTATACGGGCAATAGCGATGAGCTGGATGAGGCGATGGTAAACTTTGCCTTTGCATACGCAGATCAAAATGAAAAGGATTTCAATGCGCTTGTTGCCGCAGCGAAAAGTGGAAGAATAAAAGTGGCACAGGAGCAAACAAAAAAGTAAAATCAAAGGCTACTTACCATCTCGGTTTCAGATTCCAATTACCGTATAAAGCCGGGCAACTCATCAAACTTCGCAGCTTCTTCTTCGGATAATAGAAGATCTTTCAGTGCGAATGCAATGGATTTTTCGCAGGTGTATATTTCCCGGTTAAAATTGACTACCGTAGAAAATTCCACTTCATCGAGTTTCTTTTGCAAATCTTCACGGTGCAATTCGGCGAGCATCTCCTTATAACTTTCCTGGATCCTGTTATATAATGAAGATACCTTTTTAAAGTTTTCAGATTCCGATGATTCTTTTACAAGTGTTATTGCCTTTTCAAAAAAATCAGCGACTCTTTTACGCGTTTGCACGTACGAATTATATTTTTGATCGGTTGCTGACTTGCTGAGCTGTTCTATATCCGGCAAAGCATCTTTGATGTTTTTGGCAGCATACATGATATTACGGGCGGCATCAAGGCACTGGTATACGCGTGAGATGGTTGCCTTATCCGTTACCTGGCTTTGCATGCGGGTACCATAGCTGTAAATATCGCCGTGAAGGTGCTTGATGTATTCATATTTTTCCATAATCTTCTTGTCGACGAATTCCTTCGAAAACGGAAGTTTTTCAACCGTATCCGTTTTTATGTCAAATGCTTCCATCGCAAATGCAGCGGTATGATACAACAGCCATTCAGTTTCTTTTTCAAGTGCTACCAGTGCCGGATCAGTATCGGCAGCATTCACTTTATGAATAAATAGCGTTTCGTCGTCTCCCTTTACAAAACGTTTTTCGAGAAATCTTCCAAGTGGACCTAACAGGGGGTAAAAAATAATGATGCCCGCGATATTCAGCAGGCTTTGAAAGAAAACCAGGGCGAGTAGTACATCTTTCAAGCCAATGACATCCGTAATTAACGTATTTACCGGTCGCAATACAATAAACATCAGTATTACCATGGTAACATTAAAAAGTATAACACCAAATGCCACTCTCTTTTTGTCTGCCGAACCTTTTGCCGAAGCGAGGATAAGTTTAAGTGACGAACCCACCTCTGCACCCAGGATGATTGCTGTGGCCTGGTACAGCCCGATGGCATTAGCATACAACGCGCTTAGGACAAGCACGACGGTTGCCGAGCTGGACTGGATCACCGCTGTGATCAGCAGGCCTATCGCCAGGAATACAATGGCGGGCTGCTCATTTACACGGCGCAGATCAATTTCACTAATCACGTCCTGCATCCCGGTTTTAATAAAATTCAGGCCTACAAACAGGAATGCAAAGCCGAATAATAGTCGACTCCACTGGTACAACCTGCCCTCCTTATTGCTGAGCAGCATGGTCAAACCGGAGATTGCTGCGACAGGATAAGAAATAGTTTCAATATTGAATTTGAATCCCAGCGTTGCAACTATCCAGCTATCGATGGTAGTGCCCAGGTTAGCTCCGAGGATAACAGCCAGCGCACTTTCCATTTGGATCACGCCCGCGCCTACAAACGCCAGGACCATCAAACTAACCACCGAACTGCTTTGCAGCACACCCGTAACAATAGCTCCGCCGCCAATAGCTTTTAGTTTGTTTGATGTTTGTTTCCTCAGGAATAATTTAAAGGACCGTCCGGCCAGGCTTTTAATACTGTCTTCGAGATAGCTCGCGCCAAGCAGGAAGATAACGACGCCGGTGAGAAGTTTGAATATTTCGGAGGTAACGACCATGTGTAGGCAAAGATGGGGTTCCTTTTATAAATGAGAAAAGAAAGCTGTCCGTCCTTCGCGGAAGGTGGAGGAGTGGGAGGGTTGTTGAGTTAGTACGGTCACAGAGGGCCACAGGGAAGCACGGAGGGCCGCGGAGCAATCTCTGTGAAACATTGCGCTTCCCCGTGGCCCTCTGTGGCCGTACTATCTCCACAACTCTCTACTCTCTCAATCTCCTTTGCTGAATTAAGTGTTTCGTATCACCCTAAAATATAATCCGATATTTTTTCCCAGCACAGTTCACCGCCAGGTAAATGCCTCCAGCCCTTTAGTATTTTATATCAGCTATCGGTGGATGTCTACTCCGGGAAATAGACCTTACTAATTTTCCCGTTTTTTATTTCATAAATAGCAATTCCATAAAACGGTTTCTCACCAAACCCCCACACTTCTTCGTGGTCAATTACAATATTACCCTCCACAATACGATTCAACAAACGACAATATAATTTGGGGGTCCGGCTAATAAATTCATAGGATTTGCGCATTGCTGCTTTGCCTTTTGTCTGTAGTTTATTGGGAAATTCGTACACTTCAACATCCTCGGCGTATGGTGCAAGAAATGCTTCGAGGTTATGCGCATTGTATGCCAGTAGTTGTTGATCAGCTAATTCTTCAGGTGTGCGATGCACCAGTGTATCTGGCTTCAGGAGATTTCCTTTGTTAATCACCAGGTCGACGCTCTGCCAATTATCGAGATTCTCAACGGGGTTTTTAGTAAATAATATTAAATCTGCTTTCTTTCCTTTCACAATAGAACCAAATTCCGATTCTTTACCTACAGCTTTTGCGCCATTGATAGTAGATGCCTGTAATAATTGCCACATATCCAACCCACTTTCTTTCATAGCCCTTAATTCATCAAAATACGAGGAAACATGTTGTGTTCCGATATTGCCTGCATCAGTGCCTGTGGCAATTATTACTCCTCCATCCGATAATTTTTTTAGGTTTGATCGCAGCAACGAATCCTCTTTACGGTATGCAGCCGCATTAACACTGTTGCGGATATGTTTGAGATATTTGTTCGTAATATTAGTATCGATACCTTTCATATCGATTATTGAATTTAAGGGCTTAGGATGTGCGTACTTAAGATCATTTGCTGAAATCTCATAGTATTGCCCAAATGTTTTAATGTAGTTGTTTGCCACGATTAAGGTTGGCGACAACACCGTTTTCTTTGATTTAAGAAGATTGACAAAAGCATCATCCACAAGCTCGTCTTCGATATTGTGAACGAGGTAATCTGCGCCTGCTTCAACAGACAGCATGGCTGTAATTCGCTCGGTGGCATGTACGGCAACTCTTAGGCCTTTGTCATGCGCCTCATCTATTACAGCTTTAACCATTGGCAGGCTTGCCCTTGCGCTGCTGTCTTTATTAGTACCCAAAACGATATACCATATCTTAATAAAATCGGGGCGATACGGCAATTGCTTATTCACATATTCACGTGCCTGCTCTATGGTTTTCATTTCAAAAAAGGGTTCGTCATGACCCAGATTCTTGAAGCTGTTAGGTTCCCAGGTAGTGAGTAGGGGACCGGTCATATAAACAGCAGGTGCATATGTTTTTGTTCGAAAACTGTCTCTTTGCTTTAAGAAGTGCAGGTTTGCCCCTACATCAATCACTGAAGTCACACCAATTGAAGTATATCGGCGGAGAAAGCTTTCCATATTATTATGTACCCAGTTAACTTCTTCCTCGTAAGGTCTAATCTTTCGAAGGTCGATCGCATCGGGTCTTGTGTAAATACCACCGCTTTGGAAAAAATGGATATGCGCATCTACCAGGCCGGGCGCTAAATACTTACCGCTACCATCGATTGCCTGCGAGGATGGGGATTTAAGATTCTTTCCGATGGCACTGATTTTTCCATTCTCAATAAATACATCCTGTTGGAGTATTAGTTTTTTATTTTCTACATCAATAAGGGTGGTGTTTTTTATCAGCAACTGGGCATTTGCAGTAGAAGTAATCGCTAAAAAGCAAGCCAGGATTATACGCATGTCGGTGGTTTTAGTTTAAAGGCTTTGTCCCTAAAATACCTCAAAGGAATTCAGGAACGAGGTAAAGTGATATATGGAAGTTAAAAACTAAATAAGTGATTACCTGAATTATTTTACTCAAATAATAACTTGCTGCACTTTCTCTTATAGCTATTACCCAACGGCAAAAAAGAATAAGGCTCCCGGTTAGGAGCCCCATTCATTTTCCAACCACCACCATTATTGATCGTCTACTGATCATTATCCATTTAATCAAAGCTTCACCAATTTCAATTGCCTGCGTTGCGAGCCCTGGATAACGTCAAGGTAATATACACCTGGCTTGAAACCCTCACCCACTATTATAGTAGATCCCGGAACGACATGGTCATATTTTGCCATTGGTCTTCCCAACTGGTCAAACAACTGCATTGTTATTTTACTATTGACAACTCCTGATTTTGTTTGAATAGTGAAACCATTACTGCTTGGATTCGGGAAAGCAATGACTGATAAGACTAAGTCCATTTTTTCAGCAGTCTCTACTACAGCGTTCTTGTTCTGGGTGGATTCCGTAGTTATTGTTCCAGTCGATGCAGGTGCCTGTATTACAATTGTACTATTCGTACCAACCATCATTACAGGATCATCGGCGTCGCTGGCACCCCGCTGATTGTCGTAATAAACATGACCAGTATTTCTATTATAGATCTTCATCCTGATCATATCAGAGCCACTACCATCTACCGCGCCATCCCTGACAGTCATAATGAATCCTATACCACTTTGTCCGCCAATTATCTTACCAGTTCCCCTGAATTGAGCTTTGCCACCACTTATCGACAGGTATTCAAAATTCAGTGCATTAAACTCGAAGGCCCCTACTTTAAACTCAAATTGCGTTTCACCTTTAGGTTTAGCTGCATTGCGATAATTCACCGCAAACCCATAGCTGGCTTTACCAGTTGCAGTATCATTACCGGCCAATGCACCTGCTGGGGAATTGAACCATCCACCTCCGAAAGCGTTACCACCGTTAGGATCATATATTACAACGATCGCATCGAGATCATTATTGGTATTGGCATAAGAAGTAGTACCGGTTTGATCAATGACATTCATCTGCAATTTGTAAACACCGGCTGTACTGAACTTATAACTTCCTCCTACTTTTCCATTCTGGTTGCCTGAAGGTTCAGTAACAATTCCGTTAGTCGCGACACTACCGTCCAGCAGCCAGCGGGCAGTATGCGTATTACCAGGTTTATCCCAGAAAACACCACTTAAATTCACCGTAGATCCGATTTTGAATGGTTGTCCACTTTGGGGACCAGTAATATTGTGAGCTACTACTACTTCGATGGTCTTGACAACGGGAGTGTTACAGCTATCTGTGACCGTTACAGTAATGGTATAAATCCTGGCTTGTCCATTATTAGCCTTCTCCGCTCTCAAGCGCACGTGGTGTGCATCTATTATTTCCCAGTCTGGTGCCTGATCGCCATCGCTACCACCGTGCACTGCTTCACTACTGCTAACACTAAGGCTGCTAAAGACTTCACAATTATCGGTTGCATTATAATTAATAGTGACATCCTGCATTTTATGATTTGGAGGCCATATCATCATACGATCCGCAGTTATTGCGCTAACGACTGGAGGCTGATTATCATTTACGTTTATTACCTGCACCCGGCTTGACGAGTTACCGCAGGAATCAGTTGCTGTCCATGTCCTGGTAAGTGTATACCTGTTGGCACATTGTATATTTGATTTAACCTCTGTAAAACTAATCATAGGTACTCCACCACAATTATCAGTTGCAGTTTGTGCAGGCACAGCGGGTATTTCTTTAGTGCATGATACATTTTGTATCGAAGGAGCAATACCATCAAATACAGGTGCATACTTGTCTTCTACAACTATGACCTGGGTGTGGGTCGCAGTATTTCCACAAGCATCAGTTGCGGTCCAGGTTCGTGTAAGTTTGAATTTATTGGCACATTGTACTTCTGATTTTACTTCCCTAAATGTCACGATCGCTGCATTTGCAGTACAGTTATCCATGGCAGTTAAGACCGGTGCGACCGGAATTTCTTTCGCGCACGAAACTAAAACACTTGGACTCGGCAGGGCGCCCTCAAATTGCGGTCCTTCCTTGTCATCAACATGTATCACCTGGGTAAATACTGCCTCGTTGCCACATGCATCACCCGCGGTCCATGTTCTGGTAAGAGTATATTTATTTGGACAGGTACTGTCAGATTTCACCTCTTTGAAAGTGGCAGTAATATCTTCGCTACCAGATGCAGCACATTCATCTATAGCTGTAAGACTACCAGGATAGACGATGGGCACCTCTGCTGTACAGGATACATTCAGTACTGAAGTTGGAGGTGGATTAAAGAAATATGGCGGTATAGTATCATTTACTATAATTATTTGTGTACAGGTGCTGGAATTTTGTGCCCTGTCGGTGGCTTTGAAAGTGCGCGTAATAGTGAACCGGTCCTGACAGATTTCATTGCTTCTCACCTCGCCTACAAAAACAACATCGGGTGAAGAAGTACAGTTATCTGTAGCCGTTGGATAGACAATGGTGGGAATATCTTTAAGGCAACTTACTGTAATATTAGCGGGACAGGTTATTTTAGGAGGTTCCAGGTCTTTTACAACAATTGTAAAGTTGCAAAAGACGCCGGGATATTGAGGGAGCGTATATATAATTGTATTCAATCCAAGTGTAAAAGTTTTACCACTTGCAGATCCCCCTCCGGTTTTGGTAGGACCGTCAGAATAAATAGTATACGTTACTTCTGCATTCGCAGGTGAAAAGATGGGATCTATATTGTTAACTATCGCATCGCAACTTCCCAGGGTAGTGCCAACTGTTAAATTGCCGGGGCAACTTATCGATGGTAAAATAAAGCTTACCGTATTATCAATATGTGTGGAGGCGAGGCTGGAAGCGCCGCCAGCGAGTGGGCTTGCCGCCCCTGCAGGGATAGATATTACCACGTTGCCACTTGACGTCATACCTGTAACCCGAATGGTATATGCTCTCGGACCACCAGTTACGTTAGCACTTAATGTTCCGCTTACCGTACTTCCTGTAAAAGAAATATCGGAGCCGTCAAATCCAGACACCTCTTCACTAAATAGCGCTGAAAATAGTATATACGAATTTGATGTAGGATCCAGTTGACCTATATCCTGGTTAATGGTCACCGTGGGGGATTGTGCCGTCGCTGTAAAATTTGACAATAGCGCCAGGCAACTCGCAATAGTTATAATAAAAATTTTTTTCATAATCCAGTTTTTTCGGTTGCAATTATTTTAAAATAAAACAGTTTAAAGTCGAGCATAGGGAGTATTCAAACAGAGCTGATTTCAGTCTGCATAACAGTGGGTATGGAGAGTGTTCAACATCCAGGCAAACCGTATTGCAAAAACTCCAACAGGTTTGTAAAGTGAATAGCTTAATGGATACGAGGATGAAATTAATTGCGAGCGGAAGCGATAATATTACCTTTCTCCAAACGACGGTTGCTTCTTTCCTATTGGTAAATGGGTATTATGGGAAGAGTTGCGTGATTTTTTGTACTACAGGTGGTGATGAATTAATATGTGGCAGAGATTGTAGAAGCATCGGTGGGCGCGAGTTGGAGGAAGGATTTATAACATGTGTGTAATTCAGAATGTATATTCCACAACAACGGGTGTTTGTTATTATCTCAACAAATTTTTTTGCTAGTATTGTATCAAAATGCAACAGTATGAGAGCGAAAAAAATTTGGGCGAATCTTAGTGTAAAAGACGCAAAGCGCACCCAACAATTCTATATACAATTGGGTTTCACTCCCAACAAGGGAGGCAGTTACCCGAGGCTTGCAAGTTTTCTATTTGGCGATGATGATTTTGTGATTCATTTTTTTGAAGAAGGTTCACAGATAGATGAGTATTTGCCGCCCGGACCCAAAGCGAGTGAAGTTATATTCACGCTTTCTGCAGAAACAGAGGCGGAAGTAAAAGAATGGCAGAATAAAGTAAAGGAAGCCGGTGGTACGATTTTTCACGAAATGGGCAGGGATGAAACCAAGCACTTTGGTTTTGCGTTTGCGGATCCTGATGGACATCGGTTTAATGTATTGCTGATAGAAGAAGGGATGTGAGGAATCTTGGTGTTGCTTCCTGCATCTGAATTACACCTATCGAGATTATCCATTAAACAAATAGAAATTGGTAAGTATTAGCATAAAGATCAAGCTGGCGGCCAAATAAGTTATCCCTGCAGACAGGTACACTATTGCATTATTGATATCACCTTTTCTTTTCAAACTTAAATACTCCATAAAGCAATACGTAAATGGCGGTAAAAGGGTAACGATGTAATAAATACCTTCATTGATCCTACTATGTTCAAATTCATGAGGAAAAAGTGAAGAGGATAACGCCCAATAGAGCATTGCAAGTACCAGTCCGCAGGCTAGTTCTAAAAAAAGGATAAATAGAAAATAGAGGGTGCTTTTTAAGAGTCGCATATAAGATTTGCAAAAAGTAAATTTCAGGAGCGAGTTTGTTAATACATTGTACTTTATATAAACAAAAAAACGCTGAAACTAGTGATTACAGCGTTTTAGTAGTAGCCTCGACAGGAATCGAACCTGTATCTGGAGCTTCGGAAACTCTTATACTATCCATTGTACTACGAGGCCT
>CBFGYO010000050.1:0-24117 GCA_965652975.1 uncultured Chitinophagaceae bacterium
GATCAGATATTCCGTTTCTTCATTTCTTCCATGATGTATTCTGATGCACGCATCGATAAAGCCAGTATCGTCCACGTAATATTTTTATCTGCCTGGGATACAAACTGGCCACCATCTACACAGAATAGATTTTTACAGTCATGCGCCTGGCTCCATTTATTCAAGGCGGATGTTTTAGGATCATTTCCCATTCTTACGGTACCCGCTTCATGAATGATTTCGCCAGGTTTTGAAAGTCCGTAATCGTTTTTTTCATCGTCATCACCACCCCAGGTTACTACTGCACCCATATTGTGCATGATTTCTTTAAACGTTTCCTTCATATGCTTCGCCTGCCGTATTTCATGTTCAGTCCATTTTACATTAAACTTCAATACAGGAATTCCAAATTTATCGACAGTATCCGGATCAATGGCGCAATAGTTAGTTTCAATCGGGATTGCTTCACCACGGCCGGCCATCCCAAAACCTGCGCCATAGAAATAACGGTAGTCTTCTTTTAATGACGCACCATAACCACCACCTTCTTTTTGTTTTCCTTTTACTACATATTTGCCATTCAGGTTTTCAATTCCCCAGCTAAATCCATAGGAGGGTTGTCCCATGCCACCCCAGTATTCTATATGATAGCCGCGTGGAAAATCGAGTTTTTTATTATCCAGCCACCACGGCGAATACACATGCATACCACCAACTCCATCCTCGTTGTATCGTTTGCGGTCGAAGAGCTGGGGAAGTATACCGCCCATTGCTGCTCCGGTTGAATCGTGAAGGTATTTACCCACCACGTTGCTATTGTTAGCAAGACCATTTGGATGCCTTGCAGATTTTGAGTTGAGCAACAAGCGTGCGCTCTCGCATGCGCTGGCTGCTACAATTACGGTACGCCCGCTTACCTGGTATTCCATCATATCCTCTTTATTGATATAAGAAACACCAGTGGCGAGCCCTTCGTTATTCGTAAGTACTTCCCTTGCCATAGCATTGGGAATAATATCAACATTGCCGGTTTGCAGTGCGGGTTTCAACAGCACATTGGTAGATGAAAAATCCGCTTTCGCGATACTGCAATTACGATTGCACTGCCCACAGAAAAAACAGGGCTGGCGGTCATTATTGTCGGGAAGTTTTTGAGTGAGTATCGACAATCGCGATGGTATTACTTTTACCCCGGCCTGTGTAGCACCATTTTTTATAAGTATTTCATGTAGCCTCGGTTTTGGAGGCTGAAGAAAGAAACCATCCGGATCATTTTCCAGCCCTTCGTTGGTGCCGAACACACCAATAAGTTTATCTACCCGGTCATAAAAGGGTTTTACGTCTTCATAACCGATGGGCCAGTCATCGCCGAGGCCGTCAATGCTTTTTCTTTTAAAATCTTTGGGTCCGAAACGGAGAGATATGCGTCCCCAGTGATTGGTGCGTCCACCCAGCATGCGCGCACGCCACCACATCCATTCAGTGCCTTTTTCTTTGGTAAATGGTTCACCTTCCACCGACCAGCCGCCGTAGCAGGCGTCAAAATCGCCGAATGGGCGAAGCTTGGTGCTGGCACCGCGCCGCGGACTATCCCAGGGATTTTTTAATTGCGTGACATTTTTTTGCGGATCATACATGAAACCCGCTTCCAGCACACAAACTTTCATTCCGGCATTAGCGAGTATATAGGCGGCCATACCGCCACCTGCACCGGAACCAACTATTACCGCATCATACTGTTTGGATTGTTTCTTAACCTGGAGATCTCCCATGTAGCAGTCGTATTTAATCAGTCATAAAAAAGACAATTTACAGTAATCGATGCTGATACAAAAAAAAGGTTCTGCTTTTTTTCTACACAAGTTCTACTGACCATTCTTGCAAAAAAAAGTGATCTTTATTAGTACACTATCTTTAATTCAAATTCTTATTTTGATGCGGAAATATATCATGCTGATTGCACTTATACACCAGGGGATTGTTGCTACGTCGCAATTACCGGATTTTGCTAAATATCCTGTATATGCAGGCAATGACCTCGGCCTGAAGTATACGCCCACGCTCTCTATATTCAGGATTTGGGCACCTACTGCAGAACGGGCAGAATTGCTATTGTACCAAGAAGCAACTGGAGGCACCGCCATGCAGAATATTTCCATGAAAAAAAGTGGGGGAGGAACCTGGGTGGGTGAGCTGGCAGGTATTCCCAAAAACAAATGGTATGCTTTCCGCGTCATGATTGCAGGAAAATGGATGGAAGAAGTGCCCGACCCGTATGCAAAAATTGTTGGGGTCAATGGTAAACGAGCCTACATTGCTGATATCAATAGCAGCAATCCCACAGGATGGAAAGAAGACAGGAGCCCGGCATTTGCCAAAAAAACGGATGCGATAATTTATGAATTGCATACGCGGGATGCCAGCATTGCGCCCAGCTCCGGAATTAAACATAAAGGAAAATTTCTTGGACTTACCGAAACGGGAACCAAAAACCCCGCTGGTTTTTCTACCGGCATAGATCATATTCGCGAATTGGGTGTGACCCATGTACACCTTTTGCCATTTTATGATTTCAATTCTGTGGATGAATCAAGACCCGACTCCATACAATATAATTGGGGTTATGATCCGCTCAACTACAATGCACCCGAAGGTTCTTATTCAACAAATGCGAGCGACGCAATTACCAGGATCCGCGAATTCAAACAGCTCGTAAAAGCATTTCATGCGAATGGTATGCGCGTGGTAATGGATGTGGTGTATAATCATACCGCAATGACCGGCAACTCTTATTTCAACCAGCTAGTTCCTGGTTACTATTATCGGCAAACGGCAGACGGCAGTTTTTCAAACGCTACGGCTTGCGGTAATGAAACTGCAAGCGAACGCCCCATGGTGCGAAAGTTCATCCTTGAATCAATGAAATTCTGGATGCAGGAATATCATATCGATGGCTTCCGGGTAGACCTGATGGGTGTGCACGATATCGAGACAATGAACCAGGTATCGCGCGAACTGCATAAAATAAGACCGGATATATTACTATATGGCGAAGGATGGACGGCCGGAGCTTGTCCATTGCCCGACTCACTTCGCGCATTAAAACAGAATGCATATCGTCTCGACAGGATCGCAGTATTCAGTGATGACATTCGTGATGGTATCAAGGGCCATGTATTCACGCACACAGAAAAAGGATTTGTAAGCGGCAAAACAGATGCTGCGGAAAGTGTGAAGTTTGGGATCGTAGCATCTGTAAAGCATCCGCAGATCGATTACAGCAAGGTGAACTATTCCAAGGCCCCTTATGCCGCACAACCCTGGCATACCGTCACATATGCTGAATGCCACGACAATCACGTATTGTGGGATAAACTGGCTATTTCAGCAACGACAGCTTCGGAAGCGGAACGTGTAAACATGCATAAGCTAGCTCTTTCCATCGTGCTTACATCGCAGGGCTTATCATTCCTGCATGCAGGAACAGAATTTCTGCGCACAAAAAAAGGAGTTGAGAATTCATTTCAGTCGCCTGACAGTATCAATGCTATGGACTGGAATTTGAAGACAACAAATAAGCAGGTGTTTGATTACGTAAAAGCACTGATCAGGATTCGAAAAACACATCCTGCTTTCCGAATGCAGGATGCTGCACAGATTGCAACCAATATCAGGTTTTTGGATAATCTTCCACCAGGCCTCATTGCATACACCATCAATGGTGCTGCCGTAAATGATAGCTGGAAAAAGATATTAGTAGTATTCAATGGTAGTAAGGACCAGCAGGCTTTTCAACTCCCTGCTGGAAACTGGAAAATGGCAATCGGTGCCAATAAAATACCTACCGAAGTAAAAGTTACACCAGGTTTATTACAACCGGCTGATTATAGCGCCTACCTATTTTATCAATGAACCTTAGAGAAGATAAAAAGTTAAAAGATAAAAGTTGATTCAATAGGGATATCCCGACCTGAATCAACTTTTATCTTTTAACTTTTATCTAATCTGATCAACATAAGCCGAGATCCAACCAACCTGCCCGTTTTTTACAAAGTAAAATTCTTTCGTTTCGTATATCGAAGCAAACTGGCGCATGATTTTTAATAACAGGCCGGTGCCGGCTAATAATGAACGTTGATCAAATACACCATGCACTCTTTTTATTTCTTTGGCAATAGCTGACTTGTCGAGTTTGGGGTCATTTAATTTTTTTGTCAGTGCGTCTGCAGAAAGCGATGGGTAGTTTTTATAGAGGTCTTCGCTAAACTTTACAATTTCGTCAAAGGTGACTGTTATCACCGAACGATTGCCTTGTTCGGGGTGAACCAGCGTGGCTGCTGCCCATGCAATGCCACCACTGAATGCAATATTATCACTAAGTGGATAGGCCCCACTTGAATTAACGGCATAGATGATATCCGAATTTTCGGCGCCTGTAAGTACCCTGTATAATTGCTTCTGGTAATTGCTTAATGTTTTATCTGTTTCTTCACACCTTTTTTCAGTGGCGTTGGCCGTACTTTTTGTTCCCCAGTTCAATTGAAACAATTTAAAGTCGCGGGTATTGCCATTGGGAAAATAACCACCTTTTGTATTACCGCTACCAATGTCGATCAGGAAAGTGGTGTAGCGTTTAGTTTCAGGTACAATTCCCAAATGGGAGAGCCTTGCTTCCTGGGTTACATCCACGATATCTACAATTCGTTCAGGTTCTTTTATTTTCTGCCGAAAAGAACCCACGAGCTCCTCGATCATTTTATTTTTCGCTTCTTTCTCTGCCTGCATTTTTACGCCGCTGCTAATTACAGTGAAAACTCTTTTGGAAGGGATTTTCAAATCACGTGTAGCCACGGTGTATAGATCAAACAGCCCATTCAGTGTGGCGGTGGATGTGGAATTGGAGAAGGTAATAAAATCCGTATTTACTGATGTATCTTTTAATATAGTAAAAGCAGTTCCGCTTTTTCCATTTTTGTCTACATCAACCACGCTTAGCTTGACACCTTTGGATCCCACTTCGATACCGGCAAACACAGATGCATTATCATATTTTATTTTTACTTTATCCTGCGCATACAGGAGGGGAGAGGCAAATAATAGCAACATCGCCGCCCGTACAGGAATGCTTACACACTTCATGATGTTAGTAGTTTTACGAAGTGAAAATACTAAAAGCCAGTATAGTAGCGTGTCTTGTGGGAAACCTGTAGGTTCAACTGTGAAGAAAATGTGCAAACCCGGATAGATAAAAGATAAAAGATAAAAGTGAGATCCATTGCTATATTCCGCCTGGAAATAACTTTTATCTTTTTAATGGGGTAGGCTATCGCCCGGAAAACCCATACAGGGATGAATTTCATATATAAAAATTCCAGCCTCTACAGCGGGATCTTCATCCATAATCGTTTTTACCTGTTCTTCAGGTGCGTTAAAGATGCAACAACCATTAACACTCGTTTCTTTCGTTACCGGGCACACAATAGATAGCAACCCATCAGCTCTTAATGCAAAATTTCTCCGGCCATGTTCCCAAATTACCTTTTCCACACCAGGCATGTCGGACCGGGGGCCTGGTTTTAACAGCACCATCACGTAAGTTTTGGCTTTGGGAAGCATTTCCTGCATGTATTCGTCGGTGATTGCCGTCATGATGATTATTTGTTTTGTCAATCGTTTGCACACAAATATAAAGTGCACAGTATTAATGCTTCCACGCGTTATAACGGCATTTTACCGGTCATACATTCTGCTACCCCTTTTTGACAATTCATGCAGTTTACACCCAGACAATGGCACACCACTGATTAGCTTTGCAGTACAATTTTGAAGATGAGAGTATTGATAATAGGCGACGGTCTCGTAAAAGGTAGCACAGGGGTAAACTGGGTGAAACGCCTGGCTCAAAAACACCCCGATTGGCAGATTGAGAATGCGGGTATTAATGGTGAAACGATCACTAAAATATCCTGCCGGTTAAGGAAAAAATTACTTTCAGCCAACCAGTACGACACAATTGTATTACTTGCAGGTGCCAATGATATCCTCCTCCCGGAACTAAAACATAAAGGATGGTTTTTTCGCCGGGCCTATAAGCGATTATTAGATACCAATAGGCCGCTAAGGGAAGTTGGAGACTTTGCTGCGAAACTGGCAGAAACAATTCGTTTGATAAAAACCAGGACCAATGCAAACATTGTGCTGGTCACCATTAGCTGCCTGAGTGAGGACCTGCAGTCACCTCTGAATAAAAACCGGCAACAGTTCAACCGCGTTATCAGGGATCTCGCACAGGAGAATGGTTGCAAGCTGGCCGATGCAGCCGCCCTTTGTGACGGATGTTTGATAACACTAAGAACAAAAGACTATTTTCTCCAGAATTTTCTTAATACATTCTGTCTAGACAAATGGCAAAGCCTGGTACCAGGCAGGGCAGACGTTATCAGTAAAAAACGTCAATTGCATCTTACTATCGACGGTGTGCATGTAAATAGCCTTGGAGCTAGATTTTATATGGAAGAGATAGAACGGCAGATCGGTCAAGATAAAAGATAAAAACTAAAAGATAAAAGTTGAATTCAGGCGGAGTTTCTGATTGAAAGCATCTTTTATCTTTTAGTTATTAACTTTTATCTGTTCTTTAAAAGTTCATCTCATCCGCACTAGGCCCATAACTTCCTGGTATTGGAATATTCAGTAGCCTTAAATAAACACCCAATTGTGCGCGGTGATGGACTATCTGGCAAAAACTCATGCGAATTACATCAGCCTTGCTTTCCACACTATAAACGACTTCACCATTGCGCAGTGTCCAGTTGGGAACAAGGTCTTCTTCGGTTGCTTGTGCAAGTTGCTTTAGGCCGCTTTGAAGTGAGGATCCGAAATAGGAAATCAATTCCGCATTTGTATTAATCAGAACCGGTTTGTAGGGGTTACTGGCAAAATCCAGTTCATTGGTAGTAAGCACCATGGTCACCCAGGCTGGCAATTCTGCCACATGCGTGGCCAGGTTGCGCAGCGTCATGCTTCTTTCGTGCGGTTTCCAGTCGAGTTTATCATCCGGCACACGCTCCAGCATTTTGCGGGTTACGGCCGATTCGCGTTCCATTTCCTTGAGGAGTGATTGAATCATTGACATATAAAATGTTTTATGATACAAAAGAAATATGGAGTTGTGACAGCCCTATGTCAGCAGGATAGTAATTTTTTTTTATTAAAATAAAAAGTGACGGTGTAAGCCGTCACTTTTGAAAGTTCAATTCATTAATTATATTAATAACGACGATCACGGTCGCGATTAAATCCACCGCCACCGCCGCCTCGGCTTCCGCCACTTCCGCCACCTTTATATCCTCCACCACCACTTCCGCCTCTATTAAATCCACCGCCACCGCCGCTTCCGCCGCGGTTAAATCCACCGCCACCCTGGCCACCGCCGCCACCACGATAGCCTCCGCCACCACCACTTCCGCCACCCGGGCGGTCATCTGCGGCTTTTACAACAAGCGGTTTTTTACCAAGTGAAATATCATTGAGATTTTCAATCGCATCTTTTGCTTCTGTTTCATTCGGCATTTCCACAAATCCAAAACCACGGCTTTTCCCGGTTTCTTTATCCATTGCGACCTTCGCAGACGCAACAGTTCCGAATTTTTCAAAAATTTCTTCTAATTCAGCATCATCCAGGTCATAGGGGAGACCAGCTACAAAGAGGTTCATAATTGGCGTTTTTTTGTAAATGTAAGCAAGTTATTTTGTCCTCGGAACAAAACTTAATCCACCTAAAATGCCCTCGATACAAACTATAATAAAAGGATATTTGCAGTACATTTATTTTAAATACTGAGGTATGCAATCGTATGTGCTGATGTTGCAAACAGATGTGGATGACATTTATATTACAGAAGCCGCGCTTTCGGAAATCGGTAATACAATACCCATTCAATTTATAGCAAACTTGGATGAAATGGAAAAGCATGTTGATGCTAACGGGGAGCCGTCTGTAATACTCCTCAATGATCGTGGTACCTTGAACCGCGGCATGCAGGTATTGAAAAAACTTAAAACTAGTGAAGCTTATGCTCACATCCCGGTGGTGATGCTGGGAGAGTTTACCACGAATGATTATATCAAAGAAATATATAAAGCTGGCGCTAATACATATATCATCAAACCTTCAACAGTAGCCGCCACGAGGAAAAAAATTGAGACTTTTTTTAGCTATTGGTTTGAGGTGGCAGCAACTTGAGGAAGCTGCGGGCCAATGCGATTAACACGACGTTCATGACATTTTATTCTTTAACGCCTATTCTTTTGAGAATTTCATTATAGCGTGGATCGTCTTTTATGCCTTTGTATGGTGGATACTCGAGAAAGTAGCTTACGGGCCCCATGCGTTTTTCTATACACTGGTTTACATAATAAAATGTTTTGTCCAGGTCACCGAGTCCATACCACACGCCAGCGAGATCGGCATCGATAACAGAATCCGGTTCTTCTACCTGTCGTTGTTCCATTTTACGCACAATTTCAAGGGCTTTATCTTTCATACCCAGTCTGCCATATGCATATCCCAGGCCCATCAGGCCCTTCAATGGATGATTAGTGAGACGGTGTACTTCTTCGAAGTATGGCAGTGAAGCATTCCAATCACCTTTTAATCCAGTAGCCCAGCCTTTCATTTCAATACTTATGCGCATTTTCGGATTTATCTCCAGCATTTTGTCGGCCTGAAGAATAGCATCATCATATCGTTCGGCAAAAATGTACATGTTTCCAAGCGACTGTGTAATTCCGGGCGACAGGGGATCAAGACTTTCTGCCTTTTCCAGTGTGTTAACTGCCTCATCTTTCTTTCCCATAACAATGTAATAGAGGCCAAGCATTTCATAAGCTTCGATGGCTGAAGGATTGAGTGTGATAGCAGCCTGTAATTCATCAAAGGCTTCCTTCCACTTCCAGTCATAGAATAGCAAAGCACTGGCCTTAGCTATATGGCTTTCGGCTACGCTACTATCCAATTCCAGCGCTTTATCCGCATACAGGTGCACAATACTAAATGCTTTGTTGGGTAATATCTGGCCCGTTGCTCCCAGGTAAGCATACGCTGATGCAGCCATAGCGTAAGCCTGCGCATACTTAGGCTCCAGCGTAATGGCCTGTTCGTAGCATTCAATGGCCTTACGAGTATCTGAAGGAGTAAGTTTATTTCCGTAATGCAGGCCCTTGAGGTAAAGTGTATACGCCGTAATATTGGTGGTGGGCTGCTTCACCAGGGGCTTTGCCTGTTGTTTGGGACTTAAGTTTTCCCTTAATTTATTTGCGATTATGCCGCTTATCTCATCCTGTACTTTAAAAATATCATCCAGGTTGCGGTCATAACTTTCACTCCACACATGGTATCCGTCGGCTGCGTTGATGAGCTGGGCAGTAATGCGCACGCGGTTGCCCGCATTACGCACGCTTCCTTCCAACACCTTGTCTACATTCAACTGGATGGCTATATCACGGATGTCGTCGCTCTTACCTTTGAAAGCAAACGAAGAGGTGCGCGATGTTACACGCAAACCTTCTACGCGTACCAGCGCATTCAATAATTCTTCGGTAACGCCATCACTGAAATATTCGTTTTCCGGGTCGGCACTCATATTTACAAATGGTAACACTGCAAGGCGGTTTCCTGTAATATTGGTCTTGCCCTTCAATTCCTCGCGTCCCGGTACGGCAATACCACTATTGGCGACAGCATAGATGCGTACTGCCTGTTTTACATTCTTAAGTTCGAAATAACCCAATTCGCGGGTCAGGATGTTTTCCTGGTTCTTTATTTCATCATATACTTTTTCAGAAATAAAAATACCCCCCGGCACTGCCATCGATTCGATGCGGGAAGCGAGGTTAACGCCATCGCCATAAATAGCTTCATCCTCGATGATCACATCACCGGTGTGAATACCGATGCGAAGGTCCACGCGGGGTTCCATCTGCAATTGCTGTTGCAGTTCAATGGCGCAGCTCACGCTATCAATCGCGCTTTGAAAAATACTAAGCGAGCCATCGCCATAAAGCTGCAGGATCTTGCCATTGAAGCGGCTGATTGTACTATCGAGTACGTCTTTCAACCGCTTCCTTTTAATTCTCGCCAGTTGCTCATTTTCCTGCATGAGAGCGGTGTAGCCCGTCATATCCGCGAATAATATTGCTGCAAGTTGACGCATTGGGATGTAAAATAATGAAGATTTCAGGAGAGTGGCCGGCAATAAAAAGCCATCCGCCGAATCGGGGATGGCCATCCCGGAAGTCCGGGATCAGATTATTTAAGGGACAGTTCGGCTAACTAGAAAGTTACCGAAGGTGTCCATGTCATATCTGTAGATATCATGAATACCTCCTTTTTTTTGGTGAAACGTAGCTATAAAAATAAGAATTTTTCCAATTCGGATTCAAGGGATGTTTTTTATTTAACCTTATTTTTCATAGCGTAAAAAATATTAATTCGAAATAAGAACTGAAGTTTTAAAAACCTTGTTGCGATAATGGATTTAAAAAAAATAGGTTGCTCCACTGGAACAACCTATTAAGTTTAATGGTTTTCTTTTACGATAATTTAGAATCGTCCGTCTTTTTTATCTTGTGTACGTCCGAGTACGTAACCACCGCCTGCACCAAGTACTGCACCGACTACGGCACCTACTGTACGATTACGCTTGTTGATCACTGCACCTGCTACACCACCTGCTGCACCACCGATCACTGCATACTTAGCGGATTTACTCCAGCCTTTCTTTGCTGTGGTTTTTGCCTGGTTAGTAGAAGTGGACGACATCGAACCACTCTTCGAAGAAGTAGAACGGGCCTTTGTTGTCGCACGTTTTACAGGAGCTGCTGCTACCGGTGCCGCTGCATACATCGCTGGATTCACACGTTCATTTTGGGCTTTCCAAGCCTGGAACTGTGCAAAGCCGGCTGTATCTTCAAACGTTACTTTGCTTTCTGACGCGGTTTTAGGATTGCGATTACATGCAGTCATAAATATTGCAGCTATCGCAACGACGGATAATGTTGTAAGAACTTTTTTCATTGTAAACATGCTTTTCATAACTTAAGATTTACGTTTATAAATTTCGTGTACAACCCTATAAGACAGAAAAGATGCCAGAGAAATCCAGATTGTTAACGATACCAACGAAGGGAAAATTACGTACTGATAACAAGTAGTTTACGGCCCGGAGTTTTTAACATAAAGCTTATTTGCAGTGGCATAGTGCAATGCTATTACATGCTATAGCGCAGAAGCTCTTAACATTTTGCCAATGCTATTTCCTTCCTTGTTAACAATCTTCCCGGTTGCGGATACATATACGCGGTTGGAAGATTCATCATAAATCATATAGGGGAAATCCTTGTTGTCCAACTTTGCAAGTTTACCTACAAGGTGTAATTCGTTGTTTTTTATTTTAACAACATTGTAGCGTGTTGTTAAGTGATATTTCACAGTTGGATCAGCATCGAAACGAATGTCTGCCAAAATAAATTTACTGTCGATAATTGTCGTTTGCCTGTCCTCAGTTTCCTGTGCTGCACCATTTGGCACTGTAGAAGGGTTCTGCAGTGCAACTACTCCTTTTTCGCTGTTGGCTACCTCCCAACCTTCAGCGATCGAAGTAAGCCGATCGTCGCGCCCCGGGTGCGTGCGGGTAGCTCTTTCGCTGGCCAGTGTTTTCATTGCAGCCTGGGCCTCTTCCAGCGTAGCACCAAGTTTACGTAATACATAACCTGAAAACTCATCGGCTTCCAGCTCAGTCGCCATCGGAATGGTTTTACCATTCTCGGTATGTGTTTTCAGATGATGACCAATTTCGTGTGCCAGCACACTTATTCCGGCCCAGGGTGTGCCAGTAACATTTGTTAGCCTTTCGATAAATCCGGGATTGTAAAGAATGTAGCGCTTCCCATTGGTCAATACGGCCATCGCGTTTGGCACTTTTGCTTCAGCTACGAGGAAATTTGCTTTTTTATCAGCAGCTTTTAAAATCATTTTGGACATTACGCCGGCATCAGTCACCGATTTGATACGCAAGGGTTCCTGCGCGCGCAGGCTAAAGCTCAACGACAATACCGCAATAAAGAAGAAAAGAATGCTTTTCATAGGACTTGCTTCCCTTTATGATAACTGTTCATAAGCTATGCCGTTTCCTGTTAATGGCATTTCCGCTCATAGTAATTAACAGCACCTTTAGGCAATCATGTAGTGGATACTCTACAAACAATATTGGATATAACATGACTGCTTAATGAAGAAAGGCTCTATTTTTTTCGGCTGTTTCTATTCGTTCATTTGTTAAGCACTTGCAGGTAAACCAGTTATTTTTCACTCTAAAGCCAGTTTATGGGAATGCGTCAATTGAAAATATCCAACTCAATCACTACGCGTGAATCGCCGAGCCTGCAGAAATATCTACAGGAGATCGACAGGGTAGCGCTGCTAACGCCGGATGAGGAAGTTGAATTGACAGGAAAAATACGGCAGGGTGACAAAGCTGCATTGGATAAGCTGACAAAAGCGAATCTCCGGTTCGTGGTATCGGTGGCAAAACAGTACCAGGGCCAGGGACTATCGCTGCCCGACCTGATCAATGAAGGCAATATGGGGTTGATCAAAGCAGCCATGCGTTTTGACGATTCCCGCGGATTTAAATTTATTTCTTTCGCAGTGTGGTGGATCCGTCAGAATATCCTGCAGGGAATAGCCGAACATGCACGGATGATCCGCCTGCCTTTGAACAAAGTGGCATTGACAAACCGGATTCGCCGCACCCAGTCCGAAATGGAACAACAACTGGAACGAGCGCCATCCGCAGAAGAACTTGCAGAGTACCTTCAACTGGACCAGGAAGAAGTAGCGCAATGCCTGGGACAAAGTGGCCAACCGGTGAGTCTCGACAAGCCCGTTTCTGCTGACGACGATGGAACGCTTATCGACACACTGGTAAATACAAATGCGAATCCTGCCGATCGCGACCTCTATCATCAACGTTCATTGCAAACGGAAGTTTCGCGGTCGTTGCGAATGCTGAATGAGAAACAAAAACAAACGCTCTGCTATTATTTTGGAATTGGGGTGGAGCACCCCATGAGCCTGGAGGATATCGCCCGCAAATTTGATCTCACGACAGAACGTGTAAGACAAATAAAGGATAAAGCATTAGGGAAATTAAGAACAATGCATAATGCGGAAGCACTCAGAGGTTTTTTAGGGAATTAAAATTCATTCTTCAATGTTTCAATACTTCTATCTACTGTTTCCAGTACTCTTGATCGTAGGGCAGGGTTTCCTTTTTGCATTGCTCTTATCAAATTCCTTGCTTCTGACAGGTAGACCCCTGCAAAGTCACCTGCACCCTTTGAAATAGTCATACTGTTGTCCAGGATATCTGCATACTTAATCGTCTGTGCTTCGGCACTGGTTTGTGACAGCCGCTCGGTCTCCTTTGCCTTTCGCTTCCGACGGTTCCATTGCGGGTAATTATTCTTGGTATACACATCAGTAAGTTCTACCACCAGGTCCAATATTTTCTTCGAACGATCGCCTGCGACAGTTTGTAAATATTCAAGCAGTTCCTGTTTGGTGACAGGAGTATCTTCCAATACATCATGTAATAGCGCCGCGGCAGCTATTACTTCATCCTTTATATATTCGAGGCAAAAGTTTTTAACTCTTACAAGGTGGATAATGTAAGGACCTGGCTCGTATTTGCGCTGTTGATCACCGTGGGCTTGTCGCGCAAATGCTTCTACTGATTCAAGAAATTCCATTTGTAATGCACTGCAAAGTTCGGACCAGTGAGCCCGAGCAAGAAACATGGCTCGATACCCGAGGTTTGAAGTTCGCAGCAGTAATTATCGAATCTTACGAAAATCAAAAGGAATGGTATCTTTTCCCCCTTTTTTATTGGGACCAATGATGAAAGCGTGCAGGCTGCCGTCACTTGTCAACGTATAATTAATATCTGTAGGGAAATCATGAGCCGGATTGGTGAATTGAACGCTGTTTGCATTCATTTGAGTTGAAATAAACTTCACCGCCTTACCCTCATTTTGCCCGGATACCGTATTTTCGAAAACCCACTTTCCATTCTCAGGATAAATGGAGGCACGCTCGGTCCAGATTGTATCCGTGCCTTTTAATTGGTAAGCAGCGGCCCGCAAACTACCGTCTTCATTTTTATACCAGCTTTCAAAACTTTTTCCGTCTGTATTTTGCCAGGTACCAATCAGCCTGTCAAAGATCACGTCTTTACTTACCGGTACTTCTTCATTTGTATTGGGAGAAGTTGCGGTTGCTGTTTCATTGTTACTATTGCATGCAGCAATTACTAACACATATAACAGTAAAATGGTAGAATGTAATTTTAATAATCTCATAATTGAAATTTTAGCCAGAGGGCCAAATCTAGGTACACTTCAAATTATAAAATTGTAAAAACGCGACAATCATTCGGTTGAAGCAAATAAAGCAGCAAACTGGAGATTGCCTGCAAAAAATGATCCTGGTGTAACTCCCGTAAACTCCCGGAAGTCTTTAATAAAATGTGCCTGGTCGTAATACCCATTTTCTAGTGCCAGTGTGGTGAGATTGCTGAATTGTTTCTGCTCCAGCATTTTCATCGTTGCTTGTAAACGAACGACACGCGAAAGTTGTTTTGGACTCATACCAATAACAGTATTGAATCTCCGCTCAATCCTGCGACGATTACTGTTTACCTGGCCGGCCAGGTCAGTCATTCCAATTTGTCCCTGCGACTGCACAATAGCATCCACACAGGATTTCGTAATACTATCAATGCTGCGTTGTTCACACAACTGTTCCAACAAAAAATCTTGGATAAATTGAATACGCTCACTTTGGCTTGAGGCCATCAGCACTTTATCCTCGAGCGCCTGCGCTTTCGCGCCAAATATTTCGACAAGCGCCACTGCTTTGTTTTCAAGTGATGCAACAGGGACGTTGAGTAAAGGGGCAAGACCTTCGGGTAAAAAACGTGAGGCCACAATTCCACTTCTCCCGGTCGGGGCTATCTCGATATAACTTGTAATTTGTCCGAAAATAAAACTCCGGGGCTGAATGATAATGGTGCCATCAGGTAAAAATTGTTGATACAGGTCGCCATAGTGGATGATCAATTCCATACAACCATCCGGGACCACTCTTTGTGGCAATACTTCTCCACGTGCTTCATCTTCCAGCGTCCAGAAACACTTTACAAAATATTGTAGATCCGGGGAAGGAGGATGTACCTGATAGTCCATTTCTAAAGTTAAGGTGGATAGATAAAAGATAAAAACTAAAAGATAAAAGATAAAAGTTCATTCAGGTCGGAAAATCCGATCTCAATGAACTTTTATCTTTTATCTCTTACTATCGTGCTACCAGCGACCTAAACTTCTCCAGGTTTTGCATACTTTCATACTTGATAGGCACGTCTTTGGAAAATCCTGATTTCTTTACGCGGGCTACGCCGTCAATGCGGATCAGGGCTTCTTTTTTCTTATATAAGTCTCGATGATTTTTCAGGGCACCAATCATATCCAGTTTCACAATGGCAGGTACCACGAATTCGGAGCGCTTGCCAACCTGTACTTTGTCTTCGAGGCTAAAACGCCCGAGATATTCGTTGTCGACATATACGTCACCACGCGCTTCGCTTAGTGTTACGCCGAAATTATTTGGGTTATAATAAATAAGGTCAATGCCTGCTGTAGATTGTAATACGCCTACATCTACGAGGCGAATGTTTCGTATATCCCTGTATTCTGGTTCCTGTACATTGGAAGAAGCACAGGACGATAGAATAAGGATAATGCCAAGGCCGAGTGTAGAGATTATAGTTTTCATACTTTTAATTTAATTTATCAAAAATGTTTTCATGTAAGAGATCGAAGGATCGGGCCATATTGCGTTAATAACTTGTAAATGTACCAGCCTCGAGCTTCGAGCCTGGAGTGCGAGCCGACAGGCAGGAGCTTTTAGGTCGGAGCTAGATGCTCGCAGCTCGTGGCTATTTAACTTACCTTTAAGTATAAATGCTATGTCATGAAACCCCTCTTTAAAACACTGCTCTTTTCATTCTTATTTTCCCAAATCATCATTGCACAGCCCACGCAGAAACCAGTATTGCATGGGAAAAACTGGATGGCGATCACCGGTAAGCCTTTGGCCGCAACTGCAGGTTCGATTGTATTCCAGAAAGGTGGAAATGCTGTAGATGCAGCATGTGCTATGCTGGCTGCTACCTGCACCATGTGGGATGTGCTTAGTTGGGGTGGTGAAACGCAGGCATTGATCTATAACCCGAAAACGAAAAAAGTTATCGCAATTAATGCAATGGGGGTGGCACCTACGGGAGCCACGCCGGCATTCTTTAAAGAAAAAGGATATGATTTCCCTCCTGAATTTGGGCCACTGGCAGCAACAACACCAGGTACAGCCGGTGGTATCTGCCATATGCTTGCTGAGTATGGTAAATTAAGCTTGAAAGAAGTGCTGGCACCCGCAATGCAATTAGCCGCTGGATATCCTATGGAAGCGCAGACTGCCAATAGCATCGAGAGGCAAAAAAACAGGATTAAAGAATGGCCCTATAGTAAAAAAGTATTTCTTGTGCATGAGGGTGAAAAAAGAGAAGCACCAGAAGCCGGTGAAATATTTATTCAGAAGGACCTACTGCAAACATTGACGAGGATGGTAGAGGCAGAGCAGGAAGCGTTAAAAAAAGGAAAGACCAGGAAGCAGGCGATAATGGCTGCATATGATAGATTTTATAAGGGAGATATTGCCAGAGAGTTTGTTCGCGGTTGTAAGGAACAGGGTGGACTGATAACGATGGATGATCTTGCCAAATGGAAACCATTGGAAGAAGAACCCTTACATGTAAATTATAAAGGAATAGAAGTATATAAACTACAATCATGGACGCAAGGTCCTATGCTATTGCAATCGCTGAATATCCTGGAGAATTTTGATTTGAAAGCAATGGGATATAATAGCAGTAAATATATTCATACCGTTTACCAGGCGATGAACCTGGCATTTGCCGATAGGGATTTTTATTATGGTGATCCATACTTTGCACCATCAGAGCCAATCAAAGGTTTATTGAGTAAGGAATATGCGAAGCAACGGGCTGCTGGTATTTCAATGGAGCATAACAATGCAGCGGCCGGCCCGGGAGATCCTTATCCTTTTGAAGGCGGGGTTAATCCTTATCTGAATTTGCTTAAACAAAGGGGATTTGCTATCGACAGTTCAAAAAGAAATTTTGCCCCTACACATGATATGCGCAGTACTGGTGCGATCGACAACGAGTATATGGACCGCCTGTGGCGCGGTACAACAAGCGTGGAAGCCGCCGATGCGGAAGGTTGGGTAGTGTCGATTACACCAAGTGGCGGATGGGTTCCCGCATGTATTGCAGGTAATACCGGGATCGGTATGAGCCAACGCATGCAAAGTTTTGTGCTTGATTCCACATTAAATCCTTTCAATGTGGTTGCGCCAGGAAAAAGACCACGTGTAACGCTTACTCCAAGTATGGCACTAAAAGATGGTAAACCTTATTTATCGTTTGCAGTACAGGGTGGTGATACGCAGGATCAGAACCTTTTGCAATTTTTCCTGAATATCGTTGAGTTTGGAATGAATGTGCAACAAGCCTGCGAAGCAGCAAATATCAATAGCAACCAGCTATGGCTTTCGCTGGGTGGTAGCAAAACGGATGACAGAAAGCCAAGAGCCGGCAATCTGTTGCTGCAGGATAAGACCCCGGAAAAAGTAAGAGCGGAATTAAAACAAATGGGTTATACACTGAGCTTTGACGACCGCACAAGTGGCCCGATCAATGCCATTTATTTTGACTGGAAGCACAAAAGCTTTTGGGGTGGCTCGAGCAATCATGGGGAAGATTATGGTATCGGCTGGTGAAGGCTTCACGCGGCTATGAATTGTCACGGCGCGGCGCCATATATAAATGTGTTATTATTTTGAAGACTTCAAAAGGGAAATAAATTCAAAATCGCTGAATCGCAGCTACTCTTAACGTACGCCGCGAGAAACCACAAGCTGGCACATTTTGTGCAAACTTTCTTAAAACATAGTATGAACAATAGCCAGCATAATACTACTGAACTCGATCATAAGTTGAAAGCGGCGCTCGAGGAGCTTGACCAGGAGTGGGTTGAGATTGACGGCGCCAGGGTGCGACCAAGCCAGTGCTTTCATGTGGATGCAAATCCGCCCCATGTGCTTTTCAATACCAATTGTCCCGACACCTTAAAAAAGAAAGTTCAGGAAATTCTTTCTCATTATACTGGATATCCCGATACGCATGAAGGTAGTTCACAGCGATAAGGCATTTCAGAGTGTGGAAGAATTACTCTCACTTGCCCGTCAACATGAGCAGGATGACGATAAGGAGGAGGCTATTGCACTTTATCTGAAAATTCTGAAGCGCCAGCCCCTCAACGCACTTATTTATGATCGACTGATGATATTGTACAGGAAAACCAAGGAATCGAAAAAAGAACTGGACATCATCAAGGCCGGCATCAAAACTTTCGAAGAGTTTTATAATAAACGCGAAAAAGCTCCGCCCGCAAAAGTTGCCCGTTTAAGCGCGGCCCTTTCCAAAGCAACAGGCCTGGTAGATAAAAAAGGAAAAAGTCTTTATGCTCCAGAACCATTAGGAAGGTGGGAGCGAAGACGACTACTGGTTGAGAAGAAATTGAATCAGCCCAAAAAGCGTCGCACCTGAAAAACAATCAAATCTATATCCACCTGTTCAATGGGGTGTGCCGTGGCTGGTAAAACGCTAAACTGCGCATTCATCAATCGCTGATATGTACTTAGCGTTTCCTCCAGTGTGACCATTTTGTCGCGGTCGCCAAGCATCAATAAACATTCCGTGGAAATGGTAGAGTAGTCCTGAGGTTGCAGCAAATTGTCATTACCTAATCCAAGTAACAATTCCTTTGTTTTGTCCAGTAGCGTTACCCAGGCTTCGGTACCATGTCGTTTTTGGAGTTGTTGTGCAAATGCGGGTACCTTTTGCATTATCGTAGCAGGGTTCAGCATCTTTATTTCTTTTGCTGCCACCTCCACATCCCAATAATATTTTGTAGCCAGCGTAACGAGTTTTCCTACTTCAGCAGGATAATTTTTGGCAATATACATACCCACATAGCCTCCCATGCTATAGCCGAAAATGTGCGAAGTGGATATTGCATGCGTTTGCAAATAGTCACGC
Organism: uncultured Chitinophagaceae bacterium; assembly: GCA_965652975.1. Taxonomy (GTDB): domain Bacteria; phylum Bacteroidota; class Bacteroidia; order Chitinophagales; family Chitinophagaceae; genus CADEDV01. The sequence continues at coordinate 19,278 of CBFGYO010000050.1, forward strand.
ACGGTCGTCGCAAAACCTGGTATGGAAAAAAAATCCTTCGACAAAGGTTCGCCACCATGTCCGGGAAAATTAATCGTGTGTATTTTATAAAACGGTCGCAACGCTTCAGCTAATCCATCTAATTGATCTTTTGCGCCGATGGCTCCGTGTAGTAAAAGCAAATCTTGCATGTAATTGTCCTTTTCAACTAAATGTTGTTGGTCATTTGCCTGCTGGTGGTTTGGTATCCACCACTTCCACTTCGAATTCGAGAATGCTATTGGGCGGTATACGAGCTGCACGCGTGCGAATTGAATAGGCCTGGGAAGAAGGGATTACTATTTTAATTTTACCACCGGTTTTAAGTAGTGGAACCACCAATTGCCATCCTCTAATCAGTCTTTTTAATGGAAATACTGCAGGCTTGTCCTTTGTACCATCTATCACTGCCGTATCCTGGAACAACGTCAACTTATAATACACCGTAACCGTGTCGTCTACCGAAACCTGCCTGCCGGTACCAGGATTGATGATCTTATAATAAATTCCTTCTACCTGGTCTTTTACATCCGTTTTTCCCCCGCTAATAGCTGACTTGATAATCACGGTTTCCCTGGCAAGTTGTGGTAAACTGTCGATATGGGATAATAGATTTATAATAGGCGTGGCTCCCGTTTTTCCTTCCAGGTTTTTCCAACTGTTGTTGGAGCGTTGTACCCAAACACTATCATATATCGCTTTTGTATCTGACTTGAAAATAGTTGCGGGTTCGCGGATATTATTCCATTGTCCCGACAGTTTGCAAGTGCCGATAAATTTCCAACGGTTGTCTTTTGGTAACCATATATAGCCGGAATACAAGGAAAAATTCCCGGCAGAATCACTTGCCGAGGCGATCAGTAATTTATAAACCTCTCCAGAGTTCCATGGATAAGCAAATGAAAGTTCGGTTTCATTTTTTTTAATATTCATACCCGTAGTTACAACGGACGCATTGGCCGGGAAGCGAAATCCAATAAATTTTTTGGAGCGGTTTGCACGTAAAAAAACGGTTACGCCCGACGCACTAAGCCCGGTAAATCCTTCCTTTTTATCGGGATATGACTGGATCGTTACATTGGCTATTACCTGTACAGCTTTTACACTGTCGGGCAGGTGGTATCGTAAAGTAGAATCTTCGCCCATGGAATGAGCATTGTAAAAAGCAAGAAATAAAAAGAGTACGAGCAACCTACATTTCATATAATTCCTGTTTATTTATCAAACATACAAAGGATTTGACAACTCATTTCGCTCACCATTCATCAGTATATCGCGCACATTCATGCGGTATTTTATTCAATCCAACCCTTTTGACCCTGCCAAATTGCATTTTTGAGTCATCTTCAATCCTTATAAAACCTTGTATGAAAAATTTCGTTAGCCTCATTTTACTTTTAACTATATTTTACTCTTGCAAGAAAGATACATTGCCTTCGCCTCCACCACCTCCGGCACCTCCTGCAGACACCCAGAAGATATTGCTTAGGGATATGGTAATCCGTAGTCTTCCTTCACCTTATTATCATTTTGAGTACAATGATTCAAATTATATTACTCATGTTGACTTTTCAAGTGGTACCAGGCTCTATGATTTTTCTTACAACGGAAGGTTAGTTAAGGAAATCAAGAACAACCACTTTGTCAATAAAGATCGGATTGAATACACCTATTCAAACGACCAGGTATCGTATATAAAGATCATTGATGAAAACGGTACAGTATATAAAAGAGCATTTCTGCAGTATAGCACGACTGGTAAATTAACCAGTGTAGAATGGGAATTAAGACTTTCTTCGGTGGGGTATGCAGCCTATCGCATGTTGACGTTTACTTATTTTCCCGACGGCAACTTGCAGGAAATGGTCAATAGAACATATTCAATCCCGGGTATACAGGATTTTTCACTCCGTTCGGACAAATTTAGTAACTATGACAATAAGGTAAATGCCGATGGATTTATCTGGTTGCATCAGACTGATGAACATCTCATTTTTTTACCGCGTATAAAGTTGCAGTTAAATAATCCTGGCAAAAATATACGGAGTGGAGATGGGATCAATTATGAAATACAATACGCTTACACCTATGACAGTGGCGGACGGCCTCTTACCAAAACAGGCGATGTATTATTTACCAGCGGACCCAACCAGGGTCAGCATTTTGAATCGTTGTATACATTCAGCTATTACGAATAAGTAATTAATATGAAAATGTGGAAATTGGTTTCTGAAATTTTGTGGTCTCCGGTGACACTTAATTCTTTGGAACTTTCATTTTCACACCCGATAGCTATCGGGTTCCACATTTTCCCTACAGTATTTTTGCAAAGTTTTAAAAAGATCATCCATGGTCTCCAAACTGGTGTGAATATTTACCGGGTTTATACGGAACCACGCTTTGCCTTTCATTTCTGTGCTTGCAAACCAGAACTTGCCTTCTTTTTCGATACGTTCAGCTACTTTACGGTGCAATTGAGTGAGCTGCTCGTTCGTCATCGCATCGTTTTTATAACGGATACAGATTGCCGACATGCGTGGCAAGGTAGCTGATTCAAAATCTGGACTGTTACTGGCGAGCTGATGCAGGTGTTTTGCCTGGCGGACATTCGCATCTACCCAATTCCCGATCTGTGATTTTCCATAATGTTGAAAGCTCATCCATACCTTCAGACTCCTGAAACGTTTGCTCTGTTCGAATCCATGAACATAAAACTGGTAACGCTCGTTTTTTTGCCCGCTTTGGTCCGTGAGGTATGCATGCTGAATACCAAAGGATCTGGTGAGTTGGCTGTGATCTTTAACCAGTATTGCACCGGCATCCAACGGCGCGTAGAACCATTTGTGCGGATCGATGGTTACACTATCTGCAAGGTGAAGTCCGTTGAGTATGTTTGGAAACTCGTTGCTCAACAACATCCCACCGCCATAGGCAGCATCTACATGCAACCAGCAATGTTCACGAACTGCTATATCATGTAATGCCTGGAGATCATCCACAGAACCCAGGTTGGTGGTACCTGCCAGGCCAATGATACATAACGGTTGTATACCCTTTGATTTATCATCGCGCATTGCCTGTTCAAGTGTTTCAATTCTCAGTTGGTAATTAGCATCGGTGGGCAGGGTCCGCAGGTTGTTTCGTCCGAGCCCGATAGCATCAACCGCTTTGTCGATTGATACATGTCTTTCTTCCGAAACATACATTGCATACCTGCCGTTCAATCCTTCATGTTGAGCTTTGTCCTGCGTTGCCCAGTCTCTCCCCAATTTGAGGCCGATAAAGTTTGCCGTCATTCCACCACTCGTAAGATTGCCCCCAGCATGGTCATCATATCCTATCAGTTGTGTAAGCCACCTGATAACGTTCCGTTCCATTGCTGTCGCTGATGGGCTGATGGAATAGGCTCCCAGGTTTTGATTAAGTGCAGATGCCAGCAAGTCGCCCAAAATTCCCGCAGGATTAGGGGAGGGTGTGATCAACCCCATATACCCCGGATGGTTCACATGGGTACAATAAGGAATTAGTTTTTCCTGCAACAATTGAAAAATATCCTCCAGGGCTTTGGGATTGTCGGGAAGAGGTTCTTCGAATTGCTGCATTAAAAAAGCGGGCTCAACATCCGCAAACAGGGGTTTTTGTGGTACACGTTCCAGGTATTCACTAATGAGATCTACCAGGCGGTGACCGGCCTCTCTAAAAGAAGAATAATCCATTTGAAGAAATTAATGCTCAAACTTATGCATTATCGTAAACAAGTAGTTATCTATCCGTTTTGCAGCCGGTGGCATGATTTTTTGTAAAGCAAAAACATAAAACCTGACACTAATGATTACCAGAATAACCTGTGTGGCAGTTGCCTTTTTTTTCCTTTTACCTGCGTTCGGGCAAACCGATACAACGAGAGCGGTCAATGCCGATTCCTTAGCCTTGCTTGATAGCACGCGCATAGATACTATCGCCAAAGCTCCCGTAAACACAGCCCCAAAAGTTCCAGTATACAAACTAAAACCGGCGGTAGATATACCGATTGTGGCTGTGGGTGCAGGCTGGTCGCTTTATGCCTTTACACAGATATATAGTAAAACACCATCCACCCAGGAAGAAATACTGGAACTGGATGTAAATAATATTAATAGTTTCGACCGGCGGGCAGTAAGGCCATTCTCCGAGTCAATCGATAAGGCCAGTTATTATCCATTTTTTGCCGTAATGCCGATGCCATTTGTATTCCTGACAGGTAAAAAAACGAAAAAGGATTTTTTTAAACTTACTTTCTTATACCTCGAAGCGATGTCGATTACGGGCATGCTGTACACCGCTTCTACCTATTTCACGGATCGTTATCGTCCCTATGCCTATAGTTCCGAATCAACGATGGACCAGCGAACGAGGGGAGGAGCTAAAAATTCATTTTATGCAGGCCACGTGGCATTGGTTGCCACCGCTACTTTTTTTGGAGCGAAAGTGCATGCGGATTATAATCCTGACTCGAAGATCAAATGGCTTTTATATACTCTTGCCGGCGCCACTACTGCTACGGTGGCGGTAATGCGGTATGAAGCCGGGCAACATTTTCCTAGCGATTTAATTATTGGCGCAGTACAGGGTACACTCACAGGCTTCCTGGTTCCTCATTTTCATAAACATAAAATAATCAAAGACCCTAACCTTAGCCTGATGCCTTATACTAATGGAAGAGATCATATGCTTTCGCTGGTGTACAGGCTGAAGTGAGGGAGGTTGAATGTGGTTGAAAATGGTTGGAAGTAGTTGAATGGAGGTGATCGTGGTTGGGAGTAATTGAACGTGGTTGAAAATT
>CBFGYO010000051.1:0-23861 GCA_965652975.1 uncultured Chitinophagaceae bacterium
GCACCAACAACCACACCCGCAGGCACTACGAGAGTAAACTGGGTACGTGCCGAAGTGAACACCACCGCGAATGCACGTTTTGCAACAGGATTTATTTCGGGCAAATCTGAATTGCTACCATTTCCACAAGCTGCCAGGGATGCCAACCGCAACCTGGCACAGAACCCGGGATATTAAACTATTAGTAAAATATTCAATTAGAAGGCTGCTTTATTTCCACAAGGCAGCCTTCTATATAAATAACCCGTCCGTAGAAGAGTGAATATGATGACAAGACTATTTTTAACGATTAACGTATGCTTACTGCTTTGTTCCTGCAAAGCACAGTATCCAGCTATTTACGGATCTGAGTCGCCTGTGGCATTTCCCGGCGCCGAGGGCTTTGGAAAATTTGCTACGGGAGGCAGAGGTGGAAAGGTTTTTATTATCACTAATCTTAACGATGATGGTGAAGGTAGTTTACGACAGGCGGTAACCGCCAAAGGTCCGCGGATAGTGGTATTCGCCGTGTCGGGCACCATTCATTTACAAACAGCTTTGTCAATAAAACAGGATATAACCATTGCAGGGCAAACAGCCCCGGGTGATGGTATTTGTATTGCCGATCAACCGGTAAGCCTGGGAGGTAATAATATTATCATTCGCTACCTGCGATTCCGCCTCGGCGATAAATTTCAAAATAAGGGTAAAGTGAACGGCAGCGGGCATGATGATGCCCTGGGAGGAACCAGGAGAAGCCAGATCATAATCGATCATTGCAGCATAAGCTGGAGTACAGATGAATGTTTTTCCGTTTATGCCGGCGACAGCACCACGCTGCAATGGAATATAATATCCGAACCACTGAATTATTCCTATCACTTCGAAACAGGCGACACTGATTTTGAACGGCACGGCTTTGGTGCTATCTGGGGCGGCAAACATTTATCAGCGCATCACAACCTGTTTGCGCATTGCAATAACCGCACACCACGTTTTGACGGCATCCGTAATAGCCCTGCTGAATTCGTCGATTTCCGCAACAATGTTATTTACAACTGGGGATCCAACAATGTACATGCAGGAGAAGGCGGACAATATAATATCGTAGGTAATTATTATAAATACGGACCATCCACTACATCGAGCAAGACGAGAATTGCAGCCCCGGGCAAAAGGGATCCGGATATTCCATATGGGAAATGGTATGTGGCCAGCAACTTCGTTGATGAATCAACTGCAGTAACCTCCAACAACTGGCAGGGTGTACATATGATGGCGAATGGAACGGAAGAAGATAAAAAAAATACGCTGGTAGACAAGGCTTTTCCTGCTGTCGAAATCAATTCGCAAAGCGCTGAAAAGGCATTCGAAGATGTGCTTCGCAATGCCGGTGCCAGCTATCGTCGCGACACACTGGATAAACGAATTGTGTTGAATGTAAAAAACAGGACCGGAGGTTTTATCGATGTACAGGGAGGCTACCCGCATGGTACTGCATACGAAGCAACAGTAAATGCATGGCCTGTATTAAAGTCAATGCCTGCGCCAGCCGATGTTGATAAAGATGGGATGCCCGATGAGTGGGAAAAGAAGAACAGGCTAAATCCTGATATAAATGAATCCGATAGGTATTCGTTGAATAAATTTTATACCAATATCGAAGTTTATATAAATAGTTTGACTACTCGTTAAAAACTATGTTGACCTATGCTTCTATGCTCCTATGTGGTAAGACTATGGCTTCAGCCTGCGGAGAGTCTCATATGGGAAGCCATAGATTTAACACATAGGAGCATAGAAGCATAGATTAACATAGAGAGAAAAAGATGAAAATGCATTTTATTATATTATTAGCATTAACGACACTCCTCGCGCCTCCAAAGCAAAAGATCAATATCTGGCTCTGCGGCGATTCTACCATGTCGATAAAAGACGTAAAGGCTTACCCCGAAACCGGTTGGGGAATGCCCTTTGCACATTTTTTTGATTCCACGGTTACCGTTCAAAACTTTGCGAAAAACGGCCGGAGTACCAAAACATTCATTTCAGAAAATTTATGGCAAAAAGTTATTGATAATGTAGGAGAAGGTGATTATGTCTTTATCCAGTTTGGTCACAATGATGAAGCAAAGGAAAAGGTAGAAAGGTATACAACGCCGGAAGAGTATAAAGCCAATCTCCTAAAATTTATAAAAGAGGCAAGGGAACGAAAAGCAATACCTGTATTGCTAACACCGGTAAGCAGGCGCAAATTCGACAGCAGTAACCGACAGGTAGAAACACATGCAGTATATTCTACACTGGTGCGCGAAGTAGCAACTCAAACGGGTGTGACATTTATAGATCTTGATCCCAAAAGCCGGGAACTCTACCAGCAATTGGGCATTGAACAATCAAAACTTCTTTTTCTCCAGTTGCAGCCGGGGGAACATCCAAATTATCCTGATGGGAAAATAGATAATACCCATTTCAATGAACTGGGTGCACGATTGATCGCTCAATTGGTACTAAAGGAAATTCGAGCAGCAAAAATGGAACTGGCTGAAAGAATCGTCGTGCCGGTTAAAAAATAAGTGTGTATGAAAGCTAAGCTGATCATTTTACTTTTTATTGCCGTTACGCAAACGGTGCATTCGCAAAACAGTTTTACTGTTGCACTGGATGGTACTGGCAATTTTAAATCGGTGCAGGCAGCACTGGATGCTGTACCGGAAGGAAACGACAAACCATTTACGATCAATATTAAAAAAGGAACTTATAAAGAAGTGATCGTAGTGGATGCCCGCAAGAGTTTTATACGGTTAAAAGGAGACGACCAGTCGAATACAATTCTCACGTTTAATAATCATGCAGGCACACGGCTTCTAAATGGTGACACCCTCAACACCTGGACCTGCGCATCTTTTTTTGTTTATGGCAACGACTTTTCAGCAGAGAATATAACTTTTGAAAACAACGCAGGCTTTACCGCTGGCCAGGCTGTGGCATTACGAATAGAAGGTAACAGGGCAAGTTTTAAGAAATGCAGTATGAAAGGATTCCAGGATGTGCTGTTTCTCAGTGGCAGTGGCGTTAAACACTTTTTCAAGGACTGTTATATCGAAGGCACCACCGATTTCATTTTTGGCGCAGCTACAGCAGTATTTAGCAATTGCCATATTCATAGCAAAAAGAATTCGCATGTAACGGCCGCTTCTACCAATAGCATTATTCCTTTTGGCTTTGTTTTTTTTGATTGCAAGCTTACTGCTGACAGCGTTACCAATAAGGTTTCATTGGGACGGCCGTGGAGTCCAACCGCGAGTGTTACCTATATCAATTGCTGGATGGGTAAACATATCATCCCGGAAGGCTGGAACAATTGGAAGAACCCGGCAAATGAAAGCACAGCCCGGTATGCTGAGTATAATAGTACTGGCCCGGGAGCCAATCCCGCAGCACGTGTAAAATGGGCAAGGCAATTGACAGACGAAGAAGTAAAACGATTTACAATTAAGAATATCCTGGGTGAATGGAACCCGCGGTAAAATCTATTTACATCGAGCAAGTAGATCCGATCAATGTGTAAAAAATATGTCATAACGATAATTACCTGCCTGGCTTCCGCAGGCTTGTTTGCTCAGCAGGCAATTTCAAAAGCATGGGTCGCTGATAATGGTGATGGTACTTATAAAAACCCGGTGGTCCATGCAGACTATAGTGATCCGGATGCAATACGCGTAGGTGATGACTACTATATGATCTCATCCAGTTTCAATCACTCACCGGGTTTGCCAATACTTCATTCACGTGATCTTGTAAACTGGAAACTGATCGGGCACGCATTGCAAAGGCAGCAACCATTCGATCATTTCAGCAAAGTGCAGCATGGTAATGGCGTTTGGGCACCTTCCATCAGGTACCATCGTGGTGAATTTTATATTTATTATCCTGACCCTGATTTTGGCATTTATCTCACAAAAGCTAAATCGATACATGGCCCATGGAGTGAACCAGTGATGGTAGAAGCAGGTAAAGGACTAATTGACCCCTGTCCCTTATGGGACGATGATGGAACGGTATATCTCGTGCATGCTTACGCCGGGAGCCGGGCCGGAATTAAAAGTGTGATCGTTGTAAAGAAATTGAACGCAGAAGGAACTAAAACTGTCGATAATGGCGTATTAGTTTATGATGGTCACGAACTGGATCCTACTATCGAAGGACCAAAATTTCATAAACGCAATGGCTGGTATTACATTTTTGCACCCGCAGGTGGAGTAAGTACGGGATGGCAAACTGTTTTACGCAGTAAAAAAATCTATGGACCGTATGAGCGCAAAGTGGTAATGGACCAGGGCACGACGGCTATCAATGGGCCGCACCAGGGTGCCTGGGTAGATACTAAAACCGGTGAACATTGGTTCCTGCATTTCCAGGACAAAGAAGCGTTTGGCAGAATTGTTCACCTGCAACCCATGAAATGGGTGAATGACTGGCCCGTTATCGGTGAGGATAAGGATAGAGATGGCAAAGGACAACCGGTATTGAATTTTAAAAAGCCAAATGTCGGCCGGGTACATCCTATCTCTACGGTAGCAGATTCCGATGAGTTCGATGGTAGTTTGATCGGTTTTCAATGGCAATGGCAGGCAAACCCAAAACCTTATTGGGCATTTGCTACCGGTAGTAAGCTGAGATTGTTTTCATATCCTGTACCCGATAGCGCAAAAAATTATTGGGATGTACCCAACTTATTGTTGCAAAAATTTCCAGCTTCAGAGTTTAGTATAACTACTCGCCTTTCATTTCATCCTCGTTTAGATGGTGAAAAAGCGGGATTGATCATCCAGGGAATGGATTATGCATATGTTGCAGTCACCAAAAAAAGTGACGGTAACTATATTTCTTATGTGATTTGTAAGAACGCCGATAAAGGTGCTGTCGAACAGGAGCAATGGTCGGAAAGAATCGATGCCAATGAGATTATTTTGAAAGTAAATGTAACAACGGATGGCAAGTGTCATTTCAGTTATGAAGTACCCGGAGATAAAATGCTAAGAACCGTAAGCATGACGCAATCGAAACCGGTAGAAAGTTTTGTTGCCAGGCCCGGCCGATGGGTAGGTGCTCAGGTTGGAGTGTTTTGCACTAGAACTATAAAAACAAACGATTCGGGTTTTGCAGATTTTGATTATTTCAGGGTGGAACCGATTGTCAAATAATTCACTTATCCACTAAATGCCAGCTAATGGAACGTCGTAAATTTTTGGGATATACTGCTGCTGCCAGCGCAGCATTGATGTTAGATCCCTATCGTGCGCTTGCTTTAGAAACCGGGAAAAAAACAAGACTGGCTCTTGTAGGTACCGGGCATCGTGGTTCTGGTTTTTGGGGTGCTGACCTGCAAAAGAATTTTAGCGATGTAGTGGAATTTGTAGGCTTGTGTGACCACAATCCCGGCAGGCTTGATTTTGTAAAAAAATATATGGGTGTAAAGTGCCCGGTGTATACCAATTTCGACGAGATGCTGAACGAGATCAAGGCCGATTATGTGATTGTAACAACTGTCGATTCTACGCATGACGAATTTATCATTAAAGCCCTTGATAAAGGTATCGATGTGATTACCGAAAAGCCGATGACGACCGATGAAGTCAAATGTAAAAAGATCCTTGAAGCAGAAAAACGTTCAGGCAAGAAAGTAATCGTTGCATTCAACTACCGGCACAGCGTACATAATATGCACATCAAGGAATTGCTGGCCAGGCAGCGTGTGGGCAAAATCACCTCCGTTGATTTCAACTGGTACCTTAACGTGCACCATGGCGCCGATTATTTCCGACGCTGGCATGGGTTGATGGCTAAAGGCGGATCGTTGTGGGTGCACAAAGCCACACATCATTTTGATCTACTCAACTGGTGGCTCGACTCGGAACCGGTGGAAGTAAGTGCCTATGGAGCACTGGAACATTATGGCAAAAACAATTCATTCCGTGGTACAAAATGCCGTGGTTGCCAATATTGGGACAAATGCAAATTTTATTGGGATATCAATAAAGATCAACGCCTCACAAACCTGTATGTAAAAAATGAACACCATGATGGTTATATGCGCGATGGTTGTGTGTGGCGAAACGAAATTGATATATATGATAAGATGTCGGCACAAATTGTTTACGCAAATGGCGTAACGGCTAATTACTCGTTGACGACATACTCGCCTTACGAAGGATGGCAGATTGCGTTCAATGGTACCGAAGGACGCCTTGAAAGTTGGGAAGACATACCGTACCTTCAAAAAGCCCCGGACGACCAGGCCAATCGACATGCTGTGGAAATGAGTAATGCTGCTGACGCAATTCCAGGCGAGTTTCGCGAAATCATGGTCATGGACAACTTCCAGAAAAATTACGAGATCTATACTACCCCCAAAATCAAAGGTGGCCATGGTGGTGGTGATATCCGCATGCACCGCAGAATATTTACCGACAAAACAGATAATCCGCACCAGGTAATGGCAGGAACGAGAGAGGGGGCTATGTCCATCCTTATTGGAATAGCTGCCAGGAAAAGTATCGAACTGAAAAGACCGGTTAAAATCAGTGAACTCACCGACCTTCAAAGTCGAACCTGATAAACTGATCTGCGTTATTAACTAAAAAACGATAGTAAACGATGTACAAATTATTCTTCCTTACGGTTTTTATAACTGCTTCGACTATGGTAAGCGCACAGGACAAAAAACAAAATGGCGAGAAATACAAGACATCTCACGAAGTGCATACAGCCGTAGAACAATTACGAAAAGCAATGATTGATGGTGATAAAGAAATGCTGGAGAAGTTGGCCCATGATCAACTGACCTATGGACATAGCAGTGGCCAGATCGATAATAAAAAAGAATTTGTCGAAAAAATTGCAAGCGGTAAATCGGATTTCGTAACCATAGAACTATCTGAAGAGAACGTTATTGTTGAAGGTAATACGGCTATTGTCAGGCATACTTTAAAGGCTACAACAAACGATGGTGGTAAACCCGGCGAAGTGAACTTGAAGGTGTTGCTGGTATGGCAAAAGCAAAAGAGCGGCTGGAAACTGCTCGCAAGACAGGCGGTAAAAGGATAATGGTGCGAAAAAGGGCTTATCGCACACATTTTAGTAGTTCACCAATAGCAGTTTACAGGCCCGGTTATCACCCTGGCGCAACGGGAACGATTGCGTAAATAAACAGTCCCGAAACCCTTGAAAATGACAGGGTTTGAGGTAAAATTGTAAGATAATTTCCCTCACTTCCATTAACGATTATTGTCATGCAGAAAAGCTTTTTTTTCATATTGATTTTTGCGGGTGCGATGCTGAATGCTGCGGCACAATTCAAGGGAAAACTTCCGGTAGTTGTGGCTCCCAAGTTCAAAAAGGATACGGTTAACATCGTTCGTCATGGCGCAGTTCCGGATGGCAATACACTGAACAGTAAAAGTATTAATGAAGCAATAACGGCATTGGCAAAAAAAGGCGGTGGTGTGGTATTAGTACCCGCCGGCCTTTGGCTTACCGGGCCTGTAGTTTTGCAATCGAATATCAACTTACACCTGGCCACGGGCGCTACCTTACTTTTTACAAAAGATTTTGACCAGTATCCACTGGTAGCTGGTAACTGGGAGGGCCTTCCGCAAATGCGTAACCAGTCACCTTTGTCTGCCACCGGTGCAACTAATATTGCTATTACTGGAAAAGGAATCATCGATGGCAATGGTGATGCCTGGAGAATGGTAAAAAGAGATAAACTTACCGAGAGCCAATGGAAAAAACTGGTAGAATCAGGTGGTGTGCTAAGTGATGATAAGAAGACCTGGTACCCGGGTGAAAAAACATTCAAGGGATCAAAAATTCAAAACGCTGGCGTCATCAGTCCCGAAAAAGACGCTGCATATTATGAAAGCATCAAGGATTTTTTGCGACCCAATTTATTAGTGCTTACAAACTGCAAATTTATATTACTGGAAGGCGTCACGTTTCAAAATTCACCGGCATGGTGCCTGCATCCATTGATGAGTGAGCACCTTACAGTCCGCAATGTATCTGTAAAAAATCCCTGGTATGCACAAAATGGCGATGGCATAGATGTAGAGAGTTGCAAGAATGTGTTAATTGAAAATTCTGTTTTCGATGTTGGTGATGATGGCCTTTGTATAAAGAGTGGTCGCGATGCTGCTGGCCGCAAGAGAGCCATGCCTACGGAAAATGTAATTATTCGCGGCTGCACGGTGTATTCATCTCACGGAGGTTTTGTAATTGGGAGTGAGATGAGCGGTGGTGCACGCAACATCTACGTCAGCAATTGCACATTTATTGGTGCGGACATTGGCCTACGATTTAAAACCACTCGTGGACGCGGTGGTATAGTAGAGAATATCTACATCAATGATATCTATATGAAAGATATTCCCGGTGAAGCTATTTTATTCGACATGTACTACATGGCCAAAGATCCCATTGCCCTGGTAGGGGAGAAAAGAGAGTTACCAAAAGTGGAATTCCTCCCCGTAAATGAAACCACACCTATATTCCGCAACTTTTATATCAGTAACGTGTATTGCAATGGAGCAGAAAAAGCAATATTTGTTCGCGGTCTGCCCGAGATGCATGTAAAGGATATTGTGCTGGAAAATATGGTACTGCAGGCCCGTAAGGGCATCGACATACAGGAAGCAACAGGCATCACACTCAGGAATATTACAATCGCTAGCGAAGAAACCACCCCGGTGATCGACGTGGTGCATAGCGACAAAATCGTATTTGATAAGATAAGCTTTAACAAAAACCCGCAATTGCTGTTTCGCATCAGTGGCGATAGAAGCAATGCTATTACAATAAGGAATACGGATACTTCCAGGGCAAAAGAAACGATCAGTTATGAATTGGGAGCAACCGGTAAAAGTGTAACCATACAATGACCATACTTATTCGCATAGTGATCCTCGCGGCTATAAGCTTCTTGTCGTATGTAGCTATAGCACAACCGCCAGGCGTTGAACCATATTCGCAGCAGCTGTCCAAAACTGCTATGTATATGTGGCCCGATTCGTTCACACTACATACTGATAAGACAGCAAAATGGCGCTATGACCAGGGTGTGATCTTAAAAGGAGTGGAAGCGGTTTGGAATGCAACAGGCGACCGCAAGTGGTTTGAATATATCCGTCAAAGCATGGATCTGTATGTACAGGAGGATGGAACTGTCAGGGGATATAAATTATCCGAATACAATATTGACCATATTAATAACGGCAAACTGTTGCTGCTGCTTTACAGGGTAACTGGTAAGGAAAAATATAAGAAAGCTGCTGACTTGTTGCGCAGCCAGTTATTAACTCATCCCCGTACCTCGGAAGGTGGATTCTGGCACAAAAAGATATATCCGTCGCAGATGTGGCTCGATGGATTATATATGGGGCAACCTTTTTATGCCGAGTATGCAAAAATTTTCCATGACGACACGGCATTCAACGACATTGCCAAGCAGTTTATACTTTCAGAAAAATATACACGGGATGCTAAAACGGGCTTGCTCTATCATGGATGGGATGAAAGCAAAGAACAAAAATGGGCTAATAAGAAAACTGGGCAGTCGCCACATTTCTGGGGACGTAGTTTGGGTTGGTATGGAATGGCGCTTGTAGATGTGCTTGATCATTTTCCTGCTGATCATCCTAAACGTCCCGCTTTGATCGCAATTCTCAATCGTTTGGCAACAGCCGTTCGCAAAGTGCAGGATCCTAAATCAGGTGTCTGGTATGATGTACCAAACCTGCCGGCACAGGCAAAAAATTATAAGGAAGCTTCAGCATCCTGTATGCTGGCTTACACATTTGCAAAAGGTGCCCGCAAAGGATACCTGCCTGCAACATATTTTACTTATGCGGACCAGGCATATAAGGGAATATTAAAGGAGTTTATTTACCTGGATTCCACAGATTACACCATGCTGAATGGTACCGTCGCTGTGTCCGGTCTCGGTGGCAATCCTTATCGCGATGGCAGTTATGAGTATTATATGAGCGAACCAGTGATTGTAAACGATCCGAAAGGAATGGGGGCCTTTATATTGTGTGCTGCTGAAATGGAAATGGGAAAAACACAGTCCATTGGTAAGGGCAAGACCGTGTTGCTTGATTACTATTTCAATAATGAATGGAAAAAAGACGCTACTGGTACAAACATCCGCTGGCATTATACATGGGATGATAAAAGCAATAGCGGTTATGCGATGCTGGGAGATATTTTCAACCGGTATGGAGCGGCTACTAAATCGCTCGAGTCTGCTCCAACCGCACAAAATCTAAAAAATGCATCGATCTACATCATTGTAGATCCCGATACCGAAAAAGAAACAGCGCAACCTCATTTTGTAGAACCACAGCATGTAAAAGCAATTACCGACTGGGTTAAGGCTGGCGGTGTACTGGTATTAATGGGAAATGACGCGGGCAATGCAGAGTTTAAAAACTTCAACACACTGGCACAGCAATTTGGAATCACTTTTAATGAGGATAGCAAAAACCGCGTACAAAATGATCAGTTTAGCCAGGGCGAAATAACAACAGCCAGCAACAATCCGGTTTTTGGCTCAGCGTATAAATTATTTATCAAAGAATACAGTAGCCTCCAACTAAAAGCTCCGGCTACGCTTGTACTGCCAAATGGTCCGGACAATGTGATGGCAATGGCACACGTGGGAAAGGGAACTGTATTTGCACTTGGCGATCCGTGGATCTACAACGAATACCTGGATGGCCGCAGACTACCTGCAGAATATCAAAATTACCGCGCCACTGAACGATGGGTGCAATGGCTGATAAAGCAGGCAAAAAAATAAATGAGGAAGAAGCTTACGATAGCAACCTATGTGTTACCGGGTTTATTTATTCTACAAATAATTCTCGCTGCTCATCCAGCACAGGAAGCTGTGACTACAACGACCAACGAGAGTGCAATCAAAAAAATCGTCGTAGCCGCAGATGGAAGTGGGGATTATAAAACCGTGCAGGGTGCTATCAACAGCCTGACCGATTCATCAAAAGAAGCGCGAACGATTTATATTAAAAAAGGGATCTACCGCGAAAAGATCTATCTCGAAAAAAGCAATATTATCCTCGAAGGTGAGGACAGGAGTAATACCATTATCACCGCTTCCATTGCGCGCGATGAGTGGCGCTGTGGACATACGGACGATTGGGGCGTAGCTACTCTCAATGTTTCGGGCAATGATATCACGCTCAGGAATTGCACGATCACCAACAGTTTTGGATTTGATTTCAAAGAAGAAAAAACAATTTATTGTCCGTCTGATACTGCAAGCAGGCAAAAAAAATTGGTGAAGAATGGTCACCAGATGGCATTGCGCACATTGAATGCGACCCGGTTGAAAGCCATCAACTGTCATTTCCGTGCATTAGGTGGCGATACCGTTAGCCCCTGGGAAGTAGAGAACGGAATGTGGTATTTCAAGGATTGCATTATGGAAGGAGGAGTTGATTTTTATTGTCCGCGTGGCTGGGCATGGGCAGAGAACTGTGAATTTATCGCGCATGGAGGCACCGCGGCCATCTGGCATGATGGCTCCCGGCATGAAGATTCAAAAACCGTTTTAAAGAATTGCCGATTTAAAGGATATGATGGTTTTTTACTTGGACGTTATCACCGCGATGCACAGTTTTACCTGGTAGATTGTTCGTTTGCCAGCAATATGCGCGATTCAGCTATTTACAGGGTGCCCACTACCAATATCATACAGTGGGGGCACCGGGTATATTATTTTAATTGTCGTCGTGAAGGTGGAAACGATTTTAAGTGGTACAGCAATAATTTGCCAGGAGGGTTGCAGGCAAAAGACATAACTATTAACTGGGTGTTTAAAAACAGGTGGAATCCTGCGGGAGAGTGATATGCATTTATCCAAACAGACTATACGAAAAATAAAACCACAAGCGAATTTGATCATTCCAGGAGAAGAGATATTTGATCTTCCGGAAAAAGTACTGCAATTCGGTACGGGCGTATTGCTTCGTGGACTCCCCGATTATTTTATCGACAAAGCCAATCGCCAGGGCATCTTCAACGGCCGTATTGTAGTAGTCAAATCTACATCCAATGGTGGTACCGACTCATTTAGTCACCAGGATGGCTTGTATACATTGTGTGTACGCGGACTGGAAGGAGGTAAAAAGGTGGATGAAGCGATCATCAACGCATCGATAAGCCGGGTGCTATCGGCAAAGGAAGACTGGCAAAAAATAATAGCCTGCGCACACAACCCCGAGATGCAGATAATTATTTCCAACACTACGGAAATAGGTATCACGCTTACCCATGATGATATAGGGGAGGAACCGCCAAAATCTTTCCCGGGAAAATTATTAGCGTTCCTGCTTGAAAGATTCAAAGCATTCAAAGGTTCGAAGGAAAGCGGGATGGTAATTATTCCTACAGAACTTATCACCGACAACGCGAAAAAATTGCGTGCGATCGTACTCGAGCTCGCGCGTTTAAATAGTTTGGATGAATCATTTATCACCTGGCTTCAGTCGGCCAACCAGTTTTGCAATTCACTTGTCGACCGGATCGTACCCGGCAAATTAACGGACGCTGACCTTTTTTCTGCACAAAGCAGGTGGGGATATACTGACGACCTCATGATTATGGCCGAATGTTTTCGCCTATGGGCAATTGAATCTGATGATCCACGCGTGAAGGAAATACTTTCCTTTGCAAAAGCAGATGAGGGCGTTGTAATCGCACCAGACATCGAAAAATTCAGGGAACTGAAATTAAGGCTGCTGAATGGGACGCATACTTTCAGTTGCGGACTTGCCTGGCTGGCCGGATATGCAACCGTGAAGGAGGCAATGGAAAATGAAGACATTGCCGGTTATATCGAAAAGCTTGACACAAATGAAATTGCTCCGCTACTGGTAAATGAGGATATTACTTATGAAGAAGCCTGCACATTTGCAGCAAGGGTGCAGGAGCGATTTCGCAATCCATTTCTCGATCATCAATGGATAAGCATTAGTGTACAGTATTCATCCAAAATGAAAATGCGGAATATTCCATTGCTGGTGAAACATTTTAAAAAATTTGGAAATGTTCCAGAACTAATGTCACTTGGGTTTGCCGCTTACCTGCTGTTTATGAAATGTCATAAGGACCACAAGGAGCAATTTGAAGGTACTTCCAATGGAGCGAGATATATTATACAGGACGATCATGCTGAATACATGTCCAACAAATGGCATGACAACGATATAGAAAGACTGGTAGATTCTGTATTAAGCGATACTGACTTCTGGGGCGACGATCTTAGCAGCTTTGAAGGGTTTGCTCAAAAAATAAAAAACGATTTGCGTGCGTTGACCCATCATGGTGTAATAACCACGCTGCAACGTCTACAACTTAATAAAACGACCGTGTGATGAAAAACCTGTTGTTGAAAGTTCATCGCGATGATAATGTGCTGGTGGCATTGACCAACCTGGGCAAAGGCGCGGTGGTACAATACAACGGTTCAGAGTATACGATGCAGGACGATATACCTGCCAAGCATAAATTTTTTATGAAAGATATGCAGGCCGGCGACTCCATTATAATGTATGGAGTGCTGGTAGGCAAGGCTCAACATTTTATCCCGGCAGGAAGCCGAATGACAACGGAAAATACAAAACATGCTGCCGGCACTTACGATTATCGCGCAGTTGAGTATAAATGGCAGGCACCCGATATTTCGAAATTTCGCGACAGAACGTTTATGGGATATCATCGCAGCGATGGTCGTGTGGGAACAGCTAATTACTGGCTGTTTATACCAACCGTTTTTTGTGAAAACAGGAACCTCGATGTGATTCGTGAAGCAATGCACAATGAATTGGGTTATGCTGTAACGGACAAATACAAACGATTTACGCATCAGTTAGTAAACGCACTTGAAAATGGAGAGGATATCACTGCGATTGACCTTTCTGCTTCTGCTACCCGCAATGAACATCGGCCATTTAAACATATTGATGGAATAAAATTCCTGAACCACCAGGGTGGGTGTGGAGGCATACGGCAGGATGCTGCTATTCTCAGTAAATTACTGGCTGCGTATGCCGATCATCCAAATGTTGGAGGAGTTACATTGCTGAGTCTTGGCTGCCAGAATTTGCAGGTAGCCGATTTTTTAAATGATTTGAAAGTACACAATCCCAACTTTGACAAACCCCTGTACATTTTCGAGCAGCAACAATCGCAAAGTGAAGAACACCTGATAGCCGAAGCTATTAGAAAAACCTTTGAAGGACTGGTGCAGGTAAATAAGCTGGAGCGACAACCAGCAACGCTCGACAAACTCACGATTGGAGTAAAATGTGGCGGTAGTGATGGTTTCAGTGGTATTTCAGCCAACCCTGCTGTTGGTTATTGTGCCGATCTCTTAGTGGCATTGGGTGGGAAAGTATTGCTTGCAGAATTCCCGGAATTGTGCGGTGTGGAGCAGGAAATTGTCGACCGCTCGGTGAATGAACCAACTGCCCGGAAGTTTATGAAACTGATGCGTAGTTATGAAGAAATCGTAACACGCAATGGTTCGGGCTTCCATATGAATCCATCGCCGGGAAATATCAAAGACGGGTTGATCACCGATGCTATAAAAAGCGCCGGTGCCGCAAGAAAGGGCGGCACTTCGCCGGTTGTAGATGTACTGGATTACACAGAGCCAGCTACCAAGGCCGGATTGAATCTTGTATGCACGCCGGGCAATGATGTGGAGGCAACTACCGGCAAGGCCGCGAGTGGGGCTACTTTAATATTGTTTACAACAGGATTGGGCACACCTACCGGAAACCCAGTGTGCCCCACGATTAAAGTAGCGACCAATTCGTCATTGGCAAAAAGGATGGGCGACATCATCGATATCGATACCGGTCCTGTAATTGAAGGCGAGCGCACGATTGAAGAAATGGGTGAGGACATCCTGGAATATTGCATAAGGGCAGCAAGTGGTGAAGTGATTCCGAAGGCTGTTCAATTGAACCAGGATGATTTTATTCCGTGGAAGAGGGGAGTGTCGTTATAGAGCGAGAAACAGAGCGGGAGCGAGGATACCGCCCTCGCTCTGTTCCTCGCACTCAACCTCGCTCCCGCTCTGTTCCTCGCTCTAAATAATAGTATTTGTTGGATAAAAATTATAAAGTGATTGTATGAAACCATTCCTTGATGAGAATTTTCTTTTGAAAACGAAGACGGCGCAGCGCCTGTACCACGATTATGCGAAAGACATGCCGATCATCGATTATCATTGTCATTTGCCTCCGCAACAGATTGCTGACGATCTGCGTTTCGAAAATCTAACCCAGGCCTGGCTATATGGTGATCACTATAAATGGAGGGCAATGCGCACCAACGGCGTGCATGAAAGTTTTTGCACCGGTAACAAGTCCGACTGGGAAAAATTTCAGAAATGGGCTGAAACGGTTCCCTACACATTACGCAACCCGTTGTATCACTGGACACACCTGGAACTGAGAAGGTATTTTGGTGTGGAAGATATTTTGAATGGCGATACTGCAAAAAAGATATACGACAACTGTACTGCTAAATTAAACACACCCGATTATTCTGTTCGTAACCTGCTACGCAAGATGCAGGTGAAAATGATTTGCACTACAGACGATCCCTGTGATTCGCTCGAGCACCATGCCCGGATGAAGGAGGATGGTTTCGAAATACCTGTACTTCCCGCATTCAGACCAGATATGGCTATGCAGGTGAGTAATGCTGGTAAGTTCAATGCCTATATTAAAAAGCTGGAAGCCGTCACGAACATAGCAATCTCGTCGTTCGACGACTTCCTGTTTGCATTACAGAACCGTCACGACTTTTTTGCGTCGATGGGTTGTGCTGTTTCCGATCATGGCCTCGAGGAGATTTATGCAGATGATTTCACAGGTTCCGAGATCGATGCCATCTTTTCCAAAATACATGGCGGAAAGGAATTGAATGATAGTGAGCAGAAGAAATTCAAATCGGCGATGCTGATACATTTTGCCGAATGGGATGCAGAAAAAGGCTGGGTGCAGCAATTTCATCTTGGTGCGCTGCGCAATAATAATACGAGGATGTTGCAAACACTTGGTCCTGATACGGGCTGGGATTCGATCGGCGATTTTTCGCAGGGAAAAGCGCTTGCCAAATTCCTGGATAAACTGGATAGCACCAACAAACTCGCAAGAACGATCGTTTATAATCTTAACCCTGCAGATAATGAATTGATGGCAACCATGATCGGCAATTTCAACGATGGTTCGTCAGCAGGAAAAATACAATGGGGTTCTGCATGGTGGTTCCTGGATCAGAAAGATGGTATGACAAAGCAGATCAATACACTCAGCAATATGGGATTGCTCAGTCGCTTCATAGGCATGCTCACCGATTCGCGCAGTTTTCTTTCATTTCCACGTCATGAATATTTCCGAAGGATATTATGTGATCTTTTTGGAGAAGAAATTGAGCAGGGTGAATTACCAAATGATACAGAATGGGTGGGAAAACTTATAAAGGATATTTGCTATACTAACGCGAAGAATTATTTCAACTGGCAACAATTGGATCAACCAGTGCCAACCAAAGCGAAAATAGTTATAAATTGAAGGCTGATTCAATCTATACAAATGATCTTTTGTTTTGGGGAGTTATTAATGCGCATGTCACCTTCGCTGGGAAGGCAATGGATACGTGAACACCAGGTGCCTGTTTATATCGGTGGCGCCGAATTGAATGTAGCTACAGCTCTGTCTTCCTGGGAAGTACCTGTAAAATATTGTACAGCATTGCCGGAAAACTACCTGGCAACAGAAATTCTGGAAGATGTACAGGAGCGCGGCATTGATACCAGTCCTGTGTATTTTTCTGGTAACCGTATTGGCGCTTACTATTTGCCGCAGGGCGCAGATCTGAAAAATGCCGGCGTTATTTATGATCGGGGTCATTCTTCATTTGCCGAACTAACACCTGGTTGTATACAGTGGGATGAAGTGTTGAAAGATTGTACGTGGTTTCATTTCAGTGCCATCAGCCCTTCGTTAAATAATAATGTCGCGGCTGTATGCAGGGAAGCTCTTTATTATGCTTCGCAAAAAGGAATAACTATTTCAATTGATCTTAATTACAGGTCCAGGTTGTGGCAATATGGAAAAAAGCCAACACAGGTAATGCCGGAGCTGGTCAACTATTGCAATGTGATAATGGGAAATATCTGGTCGGCAAATAGCCTGCTGGGTTTTCCTGTTGATGAACACCTGCACGACAAACCATCAAAGGATCGATATCTTGCGCATGCAACTGAAACGGCTAACCTCATGTTGCAACAATTTCCGGCATGTGAGAAAGTAGCAAGCACATTTCGATTCGACAATGGGGATGGCATACACTATTATGCTGCGTTGGATAGCAAAAAAGGACAGTTTGTGTCGCCAGAGATGAAGACAGACCAGGTAGTTGATAAAGTTGGTAGTGGCGATTGTTTTATGGCGGGTCTTATATACGGTATCTATAAAAAGCATTCGTTACAGGATACGATTAATTTCGCGGCGGCTGCGGCTTTTGGAAAATTGCAGGAGAAGGGTGATGCTACCGGGCAAACCGTAAATGATGTGAATGCCATATTGAAAAAAGAATGGACAGGAATCAATCAATAATACACCAGGTAAAACAACAGGGTGTACTTCCGCTTTTTTATCATCCGGACAAACAGGTCTGTCTCGATACAACCGAAGCATTATATGCTGCAGGAATTCGCGTAATTGAATTTACCAATCGGGGAGCGGAAGCATTTACCAATTTCAATGCGTTGCAAGCTGCAAAACAAAAAGCGATGCCTGATCTGTTGCTCGCAGTTGGTACTATACGCAATGCCGAGCAGGCAACCCGTTTTATAGAGGCTGGCGCTGATTTTTTAATCAGTCCTGTTTTTGATGCCGATGTTGCCGATGAAGCTTACCTGGCAAAAAAATTATGGATACCCGGATGCATGACTCCAACAGAAATTCACGTAGCAGAAAATGCAGGTTGTAAACTGGTGAAACTCTTTCCCGGGAATGTGCTGGGGCCATCATTTGTATCAGGTATCAAAGAATTGTTTCCTGAAATGGATTTTATGCCTACCGGTGGTGTGGAAGTGAATAAGGAAAATATTAGTGAATGGTTTAAAGCTGGCGTATGTGCAGTAGGGCTGGGCAGTAAACTGATCAGCAAAACTGTTTTGGAAAATAAAGATTATTCAACCATAACTCGTCTGGCGAAGGAAGCACTCTCCATAGTACAGGCCATCAAAAAATAAACATACTCTCATGCAGCAAACCATTGGTAAGTACAGATGGACCATTTGTGCTTTATTATTTTTTGCAACCACGGTAAACTACCTCGACCGGCAGGTGCTAAGTCTCCTGCAACCGTATTTAGCAGAAAAGTTCAGTTGGACCAATACTGACTATGCAAATATTACGGCTGTGTTCCAGTTTGTTTATGCATTTTCCATGCTATTCGCCGGGCGAATCATTGATAAGCTGGGTACAAAAAGTGGATATGCGTGGGCAATTATCATTTGGTCGCTCGCAGCAATTGTACATGCATTTGCAATCCCTATTGGGGAAAGCATGACGGCAATACTTGGTTGGGCGGGCATAGCCGGATTTTCCGTTTCTGTAATAGGTTTTATGTTTTCGAGAGCAGTGCTTGCATTTGGTGAAGCAGGTAATTTTCCTGCAGCAATAAAAGCCACTGCAGAATATTTCCCAAAGAAAGAAAGATCATTTGCCACGGGTATATTCAACTCCGGGGCTAATGTAGGTGCGATATTGGCTCCACTGACTGTTCCCTGGATCAGGATTAACTGGGGCTGGGAATGGGCATTTATTGTTATGGGTCTCATCGGTTTTGTATGGCTGGCTTTTTGGCTCTTCCTGTACGACAGACCAGAAAAGCAAAAACGCCTTTCCGCTGCTGAGCTTACCTATATTAATAGCGGGGAGGAAGAAGCAGAGATCAAAGAACCCGTCGAAGCCACGAAAGTATCATGGTTCAAATTGTTAGGGTATAAACAAACATGGGCATTCACCTTTGGCAAATTCATGACTGATGGCGTATGGTGGTTCTACCTGTTTTGGCTGCCGGCTTACCTCAAAGTGCAATATGGTATTGTAGATAAAGCAGTGATGCTTCCACTTGCCGCTTTGTATACTTTGGCGATGATAGGAAGTATCATGGGCGGATGGTTTCCCATGTTTTTTATCAGGAAAGGATACAAAGTATATGATGGGCGAATGAAAGCGATGCTCCTAATTGCGACAATACCATTAGTAGTATTGCTGGCCCAACCGCTTGGGTACATAAGCTTTTGGATTCCTGTATTGCTAATAGGAATTGGTGCATCCGCACACCAGGCCTGGTCGGCCAATATTTTTACAACTGTTTCAGATATGTTTCCAAAAAAAGCAGTCGGTTCTGTTGTAGGTATTGGTGGTATGGCAGGAGGATTGGGTGGTGTGGTAATGTCGAAGCTTGGAGGTGCATTATTTGATCATTACAAAGGCCTCGGGCATATAGAAACTGGCTATACGATTATGTTTGCCATTTGTGCTGTTGCATATCTTGTAGCATGGCTGGTGATGAAGGCATTGGTGCCAAAATATAAGCCGATTACGGATCTTTAGGACGCAAAGCACGCGAAGAAGCGCAAAGACCGCGAAGTTTTGTGTAAACTATGTTGACCTATGTATCTATGATGGCAGGAGGATTGGGTGGTGTGGTAATGTCGAAGCTTGGAGGTGCATTATTTGATCATTACAAAGGCCTCGGGCATATAGAAACTGGCTATACGATTATGTTTGCCATTTGTGCTGTTGCATATCTTGTAGCATGGCTGGTGATGAAGGCATTGGTGCCAAAATATAAGCCGATTACGGATCTTTAGGACGCAAAGCACGCGAAGAAGCGCAAAGACCGCGAAGTTTTGTGTAAACTATGTTGACCTATGTATCTATGATTCTATGTGGTAAAAAAAGCTGATAAGAGTTTTCTCTTAACGAATTAAGCATATATCCGCTCGATAGGGTCCCTATACTTTTCCATTATCACTTTACGCTTCATCGACATTTTTGGCGTTAGCTCACCACTGTCGATACTCCATTCATTAGGTAGCAGCTCAAACTTTTTGATCTGCTCTACGTGATTGAAGTATTTATTAAAACTCTCCACTAGGTCCTTATACATTTCAATCACCTTGCTATTATGAATGAGCTCTTCATTACTACCGTCGGGTATATTATGCTGCCGTGCCCAGTCGCGCAGGTTGGGAAATGAAGGAATGATCAATGCGCCAACGAACTTTTTCTCTGAACCTACGATCATCACCTGCTCGATAAACGGCGACTCTTTCAATTTGTTTTCAACCGGAAGAGGCGCAACATATTTACCACCACTTGTTTTAAATAATTCCTTTTTGCGGTCAGTAATTTTCAGGAAGGTATTATCTACCAGCATGCCGATATCTCCGGTGTGAAACCATCCATCAGTAATCACTTCTTCAGTGAGGTCCGGGCGTTTATAATAACCCATCATAATATTCGGACCCTTGCTGAGAATTTCACCGTCTTCTGCTATCTTAACAGACACGCCTTCTATTAATGGTCCTGCTGTACCAAACATACGGCCCTTCACTTCGTACCTGTTAACGGAAATTACCGGCGAAGTTTCAGTAAGTCCATAACCTTCCATGATCGGAATCCCGGCAGCAGTAAATATGCGGATCAGGCGTACCTGCGCTGCAGCACCACCTGTAACGATGCAAATGATATTATTACCGAGCCCTTCGCGCCATTTATTAAAGATTAATTTATTGGCAAGCGCCAGTTGCATACTATACCAGGCGCCCTGGTTTTTATTTATTTCAAAGCGTTCTGCCAGGCCATGGGCCCAATAGAACAGTTTCTTCTTAATTCCCGTAAGCTCGCTTCCTTTATGCATGATGCGGTCATACACTTTTTCCAGTAACCGGGGTACGGTAGTAAACATGTTTGGCTTTACCTCCTTCAGATTGTCCCCGATAGTTTCAAGACTTTCTGCATAATAGATGGAAGTGCCGGTAAACAGGTATAGGTACGACACCATCCTTTCGAATATATGGTTGAGCGGGAGAAAACTTAATGCTTTTACATTTTTATGTGGCGGGAAGCAGGGTATGCTCGACATCACATTCGACAAAATATTGCGGTGCGATAGCATTACACCTTTTGGTGTGCCCGTAGTGCCGGAAGTATAGATGATGGTCGCCAGGTCTTCATAACGGATCTTGTCCGCAATAGGTTTGATCTTTGCTTTCCACTCCGGTGTGCTCCTGGCTACTACATCTTTCCAGTATTTAGCATTGGGTACATGTTCGAAAGTATAAATATCCTGCAGGCTGGGCACCTTGCTTTTAATGCTCAGCACTTTCAGGTAAAGATCTTCGTCGTTTACAAACACCATTTTTACCTGGGCGTCTTTCAAAATAAACTCGAGTTCGTTTACATTGATTGTGGGATAAATTGGCGTAAGCACAGCGCCGATTTGTTGCACTGCCAGGTCCACCATCAACCATTCAGGACGGTTCCTACAAATGATCGCCACCTTATCCCGCCCCTCAACGCTCATGTCGCCGGGGCCAATGCCTAGGCTTAGCAGTCCGGCACTCAGGTCGTTCACGATTGCCTGTACCTGCTGGGTTCCGAATTTTTTCCATTGGCCGGCTTCCTTGCCAGCAAGTAGGTCATCAATAGGTTGACGCTCAAGGCGATATTCCAAACAGTCGAAAAGTCTGCGGGGTTCTGTCATGGGGCAATCGTGTTTCTTTGAACAAATTAATCAAAAAAACTCGTTTCTCGCGAGCGCGCTCTTTAAGATAAAAACTAAAAGATAAAAGATAAAAGTTGTCTAGGCTGAATAATCGTTACGGACTTTGGCGAGTCTATCTATTCACGGTTTCAACCGTGGGTGAAATAGGCTAGGCGCTCGTACACTCGCTTGTCTTAAAACCGTGGGGTAAACCGGCAGTTTCTTCGCCTCAATACCACTTTTAACTTTTATCTCCTACAGTATTTGATAATACTGTCCAGCCGGAACTTTAAAAACCCTGCTCCGTTGGAAAGTGGTAAACGCATTGAATTTCTCAGAATGTGTTTTTGTCCAGTTGTCGTACGCGGCAAGATTTTCAACTGGTCCAAACAACCACTGATTGTAGGCTTCAAACATGCCCTCGCGAATGAGTTGTTGCTGGTAATCGAAAAGACGGAACGGGTAGCGTGGCGCGCTGGTAACAAACCAGTCGAGGATAAATCGTGTGCGGATCATGGTCAGCACTTCTATATTCACACCTTTGCTTGTTAGTGCACTTTGTTTGTTCATTGCAATAAGATAGGCTTTTGCAAAAGCGCTTTTGGTATTTTCCGAACCTTTGAGCAGGTCCGGTTCTGCAAACAATTTCTCCTTATAGCCTTCGAATAAAAGCTGTTTCATAGCAGCTCCTCTTTCACTCAGGCTTTCCATATTCACGAATACTTCGCCATAAATAAGGCTCCATACCTTGTCCTTTGTATAAAAATAGTAACGTGCCGCGTTATAATAGTTGCCACTGTAAGCCGGGTCAACACGAATACCTTCTTCCCACAACTCAATTGCTGAAAAATCCTTCATCGCCCAAAGCAATTCACCATATTCACTTAGAAGGGCTCCACTTTTAGGAAATTTTTTCAGTGCTTTCTTGTACATCTTGTCGCATTCCTTTACTTCTTCAAGTGCCTTGTAAACATTGCCCGCAATCTGGAAGGTCATCACATCAGCATCTTCTCTTTCAACCAATACTTTCACTCCTTCGTATGCCTTGTCAAAATCCTGTTTGAGGTAATAGGTTTGCACGAGGTCTTTTTGCACATCGAGATTATTTTTATCAATTTGCAATGCACGGTTGAGCACGAGAATGGCATTGTTGTAATCGCCGGCGATCATAAAGTTCCTGGCCGTTGCATTCAGGGATTTTACATCTTCAGTTTGTGCCGAAATGGTACCGGCAATGGCTGTAGCAAGGAAAAAGGACAAGATTTTTTTCATAATTCAAATTAAAAGAAAGAGACGTTTTTTAGAACGTCCCTGTTGCAAAATAACGAATATTTACAGCAGCAATTATTCTATAACGTGGGTCAAAAGGCCATCCCGCAATTTTGGTTCGAACCATGTGCTCTTGGGGGGCATTACATTGCCACTGTCTGCAATATCAAATAACTGGCTGAGGCTCACTGGGTGCAAACTGAATGCCACTTTCATTTCGCCGCTATCCACCCGCTTTTCCAATTCTTTCAACCCGCGGATGCCACCGACAAAATCAATCCGTTTATCTGTCCGCTGGTCTTTGATATCAAGCAATTTATCAAGAATGTTGTTTGAAAGGATCGTAACGTCGAGGATGCCAATAGGATCATCCGAATAAGTGCCTTTGCGGGCAGCCAGTATATACCATTTGCCATCGAGGTACATTCCAAACTCATGCAATTGTGCCGGTTTTACGGGTTCCGGGCTTTCGGTGATGGTAAAATCATCCTGTAGTGCGGCGATAAACTCTTCCCTGTTATAGCCCGGGATGTCTTTTACCACCCGGTTGTAATCGAGGATCGCCAGTTGGCTCGCCGGAAAAATAGTGGTAAGAAAATAAGCAGCATTTTCATTCCCTGGAAAAGCCTGGCTCACTTTTGCTGCTGATGCAGCCCGGTGATGGCCATCGGCAATATAGGTATTGGGCACATTGCTGGCAAACAGGTTGGTAATTGCTCGTA
>CBFGYO010000052.1:0-23778 GCA_965652975.1 uncultured Chitinophagaceae bacterium
AAGAGCGGGAAACAGAGCGGGAGCGAGAGTAAGAGCGAGAAACAGAGCGGGAGCGAGAGTAAGAGCGAGAAACAGAGCGGGAGCGAGAGTAAGAGCGGGAAACAGAGCGGGAGCGAGAGTAAGAGCGAGAAACAGAGCGGGAGCGGGGATAATTACCCTCGCTCCCGCTCTCACTCTCACTCTGCTCTTTATCACCCTTTATCATTACTAGTCAGTATTTTTGAAAAAATAATCACACTTGTCATACGAAGCAATTTCCGTATTCGATATGCTGAAAATAGGAGTGGGGCCGTCCAGCTCGCATACGCTTGGGCCATGGAGGGCTGCTCAACGTTTTATAAATAATCTCCGTGAGAATGATAACCTGTACCATGTGGATGCAATACGGATTCTGCTTTATGGGTCGCTTGCTAAAACAGGGCGGGGACATGGAACAGATATTGCCGTGCAGCTGGGGCTCGCGGGCGAAGATCCGGTAACCTTCGATGTAGAAAACATACATGCACGCGTTAACGATATTGCTGCCATGAAGAAAATTGTGTTGGGCGGAATACATGAAGTAGATTTTGATCCGGCAGAAGACATCGAATTCCTTATCACCGAAACACTGCCTTTTCATCCTAATGCCCTGACATTTTTAGCCAGCTTCAGAAATGGTAATTCTATAGCCGAAACCTATTATTCCATTGGTGGAGGATTTGTAAAAAAAGAAGGCGAGGATGGATCTTCTGCAATGCAGGTGCAACTGCCGTTCCCTATCAATACGGCAAATGATCTTTTGCACTGGTGCATTAAAACCGGCCTGGGTATTCATGATGTAGTGTTGGAAAATGAAAATGCATGGCGGACTGAAAAGGAAACACGCGAGGGACTGGCAGCAATCTGGAAGGTGATGAAGGAGTGTATGTACCGCGGATGCCATACAGAAGGTTATCTGCCGGGTGGCCTGAATGTAAAACGAAGAGCGGCCGGGTTGAATAAAAAATTAATTGCCGGTAGAAATTATACAGATGCTGATACCTGGATCGAAGCTATTCGTGCAGGCGGCAGCGACTTTAAATACATTTTGGATTGGGTGAGTTGTTTTGCCCTGGCGGTAAACGAGGAAAATGCATCATTTGGACGCGTAGTTACTGCTCCTACGAATGGTGCTGCGGGAGTAATTCCTGCTGTGCTGCAGTATTATGTTGTTTTTTGCGACGGCAATAACGAGGAAATGATCATGCGTTTTTTACTTACTGCCGCAGAAATAGGAAGCATATTTAAAAAAGGAGCTACTATTTCGGCAGCGATGGGTGGATGCCAGGCGGAAATCGGCGTGTCCTCCGCTATGGCTGCTGCAGCACTTACTGAGTGTTTGTCGGGAACACAACGTCAATCCATGATGGCTGCAGAGATTGCGATGGAGCATCACCTTGGTCTAACCTGCGACCCCATCGGAGGTTTGGTGCAGGTGCCCTGCATTGAAAGGAATACCATGGGAGCCATAAAGGCCATCACCGCATCTCAACTCGCCTTGCAAAGCACACCAGATTTTGCCAAGGTATCTCTTGATGCAGTAATAAAAACCATGTGGGATACTGCCCACGATATGGATTTCAAATACAAGGAAACTGCCGATGGGGGACTCGCCATAAATGTCCCACTCAGTCTGCCCGAATGCTGATGAATATGGAGTTTGGCTATAAATTTGGTAATATGGTAGTATGAACCAACAAGCCCGATTTCCTTACATCCTTCGTGTAGCTTCCATTTTTATAGTGCTTGTTTTATCGGTTATGACGCTGTACTACCTGAAGGTGGTGCTGGTACCGATCCTGTTTTCCATCTTATTTGCCGTGATGCTTTTCCCCTTTTCATTAAGGTTGGAACGTATTGGATTTGCTAAAGGTCTCGCTGCATTTATTACCGTATTTGTTACCACACTACTGCTGGGGTTCCTGGTATACCTGATTTTTACACAGCTAAGTACTTTCTTCTCGCAGGTACCTCAACTATCTGAGAAAATGAATAAGATCGTGGATACCGTCCGCGATTTCCTGGTGGGGCAACTTGGGATAAAGAAATCGGTGATGGCCGATCAAATTCAAACGCAGTTGAACCAGGTGCAGGCATATTCGGGAAGTTTGCTATCGGATATTATAGCCACACTGCCATCATTTCTCATCCAGGTATTCCTGATACCGCTATACGTATTTTTCCTACTTTATTACCGCCACTTTTTTCTTGAATTCTTTTATAAGATTTTTCATGCTTCAGACAAAGCAGAAATAGATGATGCTGTAGAGAACATCGGGTTTGTGATCAAGGGATATGTATTTGGACAATTTCTAGACATCATTATCATTGGGGTAGTTAATACGATTGCATTATACATGTTGGGAATTGGGTATGCCATTATACTTGGCTTTGGAGTGGCCGTACTATGTATTATTCCTTACCTGGGGATGATAGCAGGGTCGATAATAGCTTTATTGGTGGCATTGCTTACTACACAAACTACCTGGCAGCCAATTACTGCATTTGGAGTACTATGGTTTATCCATATTATTGATTCCAACCTGGTGGCACCGTATGTAATCGGTTCGAGGGTTAATATCAATCCACTCGTAGCAATATTTGTATTGTTCCTGTTCGGGGAACTGTGGGGCCTTGCTGGTTTATTTCTCGCTTTCCCGCTTGTAGCTATATTGAAAGTAATTTTTGATCGTGTGCCGGGATTAAAATCTTATGGCTTCCTGTTGGGCGAGCCGCAGAAGTATCACCTGAAGAAAAATTCAATGGTTCATCTCAAGCGCATGCAGAGCATACAGGAAATGAAAGAGCAAACTCCCATGAATGATCTCCTTCCAGGCGAACCTGGAAGTGATCCCTTACCCGGTGATCCGGATTTGCCGCTTACTAAAAGTTGATGATGTCTAATGTCATCCAATATAACCCTGTCCCCATAAAATAACGAGCAGGAGAACGAAAAGCGTAATGATCACGTATAAACTAGTGTTGCTTCGATGACGATTGTAATACATGGACTGTTAGTTTTTTTATCTCAAAAGGCAAAAGATTATTAAGAATACACTTAACACGATCAGCACAGCAACCATTATGCGGAAACTTGTAGAACGATCTTTAGTGGAGAGATCTTCCTGTAAAAATGAATTAAACTTATTCCTTAGGAATTCGCTAAATAATGTCATGGCTAAAGTTGGTAAACATGCACCAGAGAGCAAGAATGAGGCCATTTAGCTATTGTATCCTGTTAGCTTACTGTAAAATTTTAAATATTAATTCTGAGGAACAAGTTCTACACTTGACAGATAAAAGATAAAAGTTATCAGCCACGAGCTACGAGCCTCGAGCTGCGAGCTATGATTTCTTGCTCGTAGCTCGAGGCTCGTAGCTCGTAGCCGTTCTAATTCAATAGTGGATTCGTTTCAATTTCTGTTGGAGTTATATTCGAATAGTCGCGTATAACATTATACAGAGTGCCTCTCTCCACAGGTTTGCGTTTGGCTTGTTGTATCAATGTTACCAGTTGTGCAGTTGTCAATGCCGGGTTTTGTTCTTCTGATCCGGCCATAGCGTAAATTTTCGTACTGTCGTCGATAGTGCCGTCGATGTCATTTACACCAAACGAAAGCGATAGCTGCGCATTTTGCCGTCCCAGCATCGGCCAGTATGCTTTCAGGTGTGGAAAGTTATCCATATAGATACGGGCAATTGCATACATTTTCATGTCTTCAATGATACTACTTTCGGCAATGTGACTCATATCGTTATCCTTGTTGCGAAATTTCAGGGGAATGAACGTATTAAAACCTTTTGTTTCATCCTGTAGCTCGCGCAACCTGCGCATATGATCAATTCTATCTTCATACTTTTCAATATGACCATACAGCATTGTAGCATTACTATGCATACCTAAAAGATGCGCCTCTTTATGAATAGCGAGCCAGCCTTCAGCATCTACTTTATCAGCAGCTATTTGATTCCTGATAGCAGGAGCAAAGATTTCTGCACCACCACCAGGAAGCGAATCGAGGCCAGCCTGTTGCAGGTAATGCATTCCTTCTGCTATTGTCATCTTTGCTTTGCGGAACATATAATCAAGTTCCACCGCGGTAAATCCCTTAATATGCAAATCGGGACGGTGCGCTTTGATCTTACGTAATAGCTCCGCAAAAAATTCCAGGTTCATTTTCGGGTGTACTCCACCCACAATATGCACTTCAGTTACAGGTTTGCCATCGTATTTCCTGATGATATCCATCATCTGTTCCATACTTAGTTCCCAACCTTCATCGCGGTGGGCGTATAACCGGGAGTAGGAGCAAAAATTACAGCTGAACACACACACATTGGTGGGTTCGATGTGGAAATTACGGTTGAAGTAGGTGACGTCGCCATGCAGTCGTTCCCGAATGCTGTTGGCAAGTGAACCAACAAACGCCAGGCTGGCTTTTTCGAAAAGAAATAATCCCTCTTCGTCAGTGATTCGCTCGCCGGCTTTCACTTTTAATGCTATCCTGTCGAGTTCTTTGGCGTTCGAATTCTCCGTATTTTTTATTGGAAGGCTTATCATGATTGCAAAGATATGAAGGATGTCTTTATTAGCTTTTTTGCACGCAAAGACAGCAAAGAAGAGCAAAGGGCGCAAAGATAAATTCTTTGCGTTCTTTGCTTTCCTTAGCGTTCTTTGCGGGCAAAAAGCGAAATTAAAACTGTCCCGACCTATACTTCCGCGATTCACTAAAATCATTATCTTCCTATTTGATTACTTTACCGCTACCAAAAAACTGCCTCATGTCAATAAAAACGAAACTAACTGTTGTCAGCTTCCTGCAATTCTTTGTGTGGGGGGCCTGGCTGATTACGATTGGTACCTATTGCCTCAATGCGAAAGGGTGGTCCTTTGGGGAATTTGGCGCCATATTTTCAACGCTGGCTATAGCATCACTCTTTATGCCAGCACTTACTGGTATCATTGCTGACAAATGGATAAATGCTGAAAAATTGTATGGGGCCCTGCATTTACTGTACGGGCTGATCCTGTTTTATGTGCCCAGGGTAGATGACCCAGATACATTATACTACGTTATCCTTGCCGCTATGATTTGTTACATGCCGACCATATCCCTCTCCAATTCGATCGCGTATACTATTTTAAAGAGAGAAGGTCATGATGTGGTGAAGGTTTTTCCTCCCATACGCGTGTTTGGAACAATTGGGTTTATAGTAGCGATGTGGACGACTAACCTTACGGGTAGCAAAGACAATGCAAACCAGTTTATCATCGGAGCAGTTGCTGCCATCATTTTGGGCATATTTTCATTCACCCTTCCTAAATGCCCGCCACCAAAATCAATTGCCAAAGATGCAGGGATCATTGAACAATTAGGCCTTAAAGCTTTCAAACTTTTTGGGAATTATAAGATGGCCCTGTTCTTCTTATTCTCCATGATGCTCGGAGCTGCTTTGCAATTGACAAATATGTACGGCGATTCTTTCCTCAGTAATTTCAGCGAGGTTCCTCAGTATAAAGATTCCTTTATTGTCAAATATTCTACTATTATCCTTTCTATTTCCCAAATGTCGGAGACGTTGTTTATCCTTACCATTCCTTTTTTCCTAAAACGTTTTGGTATAAAGAACGTGATGCTTATGGCCATGTTTGCCTGGGTGCTTCGCTTCGGATTGTTTGCCTACGGGGATCCAAGTTTTGCCGGTACAATCATGATTATCTTCTCCTGTATTGTATATGGAATGGCCTTCGATTTTTTCAATATCTCAGGGTCCTTGTTTGTCGAAACAACGACGGATACATCTATTCGATCCAGTGCGCAGGGACTGTTTATGATGATGACAAACGGGGTAGGTGCTTATCTCGGTAGCAAGATCAGCGGTTACCTTATAGATCGTTATTACGTTTTACCAGGTGGTGTCCGGGATTGGCAGGGAATCTGGCTTGCATTTGCCGGGTATGCATTCGTTGTAGCTATTTTATTTCTGCTACTGTTTCGGCACAAACACGTGCCTACGCAGCGTGAAGTGGAGAAAGGTGAAGCGGTGGCGATGACACCACACTAAGAAGATAAAAGGTAAAAGTTAAAAGATAAAAGTTGGCATTAAGTTCTGCCAACTTTTTATCTTTTATCTATTAACTTTTACCTTCTTAAATGTGCGCCTCAATCTTTTTCACAAAATTCCCCTTCGGCTGTGCACCTACCAGTTTGTCGACAACCTGGCCGCCTTTGATGAAGAGGATCGCAGGGATAGAAGTGATGCCGTAGTTCATAGATACCTGCGGGTTATTATCTACGTTTACTTTACCGATATTTACTTTACCGTCATATTCTTTTGAAAGTTCTTCGATAACTGGTCCAATCGCCCGGCATGGTCCGCACCATTCAGCCCAAAAATCTACTACTGTGAGCTTGTCCGACGCCAGTACATCTGCCTGGAAATTCGAATCATTGAATTCTTTTGCCATTTTTTTTTGTTTTGTTGTTTCTTATGGATTGCAAATTTAAGCCCGTTAGTTATAACATGCAGGGATGGCAGAAAGTTGTGTAAAAAATGGCAAAAAAAAGAATTGTTAACTGCCATTTAGCTGTTCACAAAGTTTTAAGACTTAGGGGGTTAATGTGGAAATGTCACGCGGCGGCGCAGCGGTGCAGCGTGAAAGATTACCTAACATAATTCATCTGATACCTGGAGATATGGCGGTTTTGAGGATATTATTCGTAATCAAGGTCGCATTTGAAATCATACTAATCGAATAAACACCATCCATTTCCACTCCAGATATTTATCGGGATCCACACTCTACATTTTCACATCGCCTTTCTACCCCGTTACCACCTGAACCTCCAACTCTGGCCGTGTCTCTAAAAACTGAATAAAATCTTCATTCATCTCAAATCCGCCACTGCCATTCACCAGGCTGATCTTTAGATTTTCCCTTGGTTCGGCCAGGATAAATTTTAATGTCGCGCTGCCCGGGAATTGGCGCAGGTTCTTTTCTACAAATCCTATCAGCTCGGCATTGATGTCCTGTGGATGCACTTCAATATTCACCTGCCGCGTAAGATGCTTCTTCATCGTTTCTGCAAGCGACACCGAAATTACCTTAAACTCAAATTCCTCTTTATTATAGCGCTGCTTGAAATGCCCTGTCAGGAAAACCGTGCTGCCCTGTTGCAGGTAAGGAGTTAACTTCAAATAATCCTCACTAAATAATACGAGCTCAGTTTTTCCACTATAATCCTCAATTACGAAATTGCCATACTTATTACCGCTGCGCGCAATCTTGTGTTGCGCTTCCGCTACCAGTCCCAACAAACGGAACATCCTGTTTGGATTGGGATGCATGCGAATAGCTTCACGAAATTCATTGAAGTCGGCAATAGGTGTAATACCGTAATGACGCATTTCAAATTTATAATGATCAAGCGGGTGCCCACTCAGGAACATGCCCGTAACTTCTTTTTCAAAATCCAGTTGCACCGTCAATGGCCAGGCAGCACATTCAGGTAAGCGGGGAGGAGGTATCTCCATTGTTACCGGCAGATCACCAAACAATGTATTGGCGGTAGAAGCATTCTGAGTGGAAATTATTTGTCCATACCTGATCACTCTTTCCAGTCCTGTAGCCGTTTCGCCTTCGGGTACGCAGAAATATTGTGCGCGATGATGTTCAGGAAAGCAGTCAAACGCACCTGCATAAGCAAGGCTTTCCAATGTTTTTTTATTTACCGTACGTTGGTTGATGCGTTTTATGAAATCAAATATGTTTGTATAAGGTCCATTCTTCGATTTCTCGGCAATAATGCTTTCCACTGCAGCTTCACCAACACCTTTCAGGCCACCAAGTCCAAAACGGATCTCGCCACGGTCATTTACTGCAAATCCTTTGAGTGATTCATTGATATCAGGTCCCAGTACTTTTATGCCCATGCGCTTACACTCTTCCATAAAGAAGGTAATCTTTTCTATTGCTCCGGCATTGTTCAATACTGCCGACATATATTCGGCAGGATAATGTGCTTTTAAATATGCTGTTTGATAGGCTACATAGGCATAGCAGGTAGAGTGTGACTTATTGAAAGCATACTGCGCAAAAGCTTCCCAGTCGGTCCATATTTTTTCCAGCTTGTCCGCAGGCATCAGTTTCTCAGTCGCTCCTTTTATAAACTGTGCCTTCATTTTGTCGAGCACCGACTTTTGTTTTTTACCCATTGCCTTACGCAACACATCCGCATCACCTTTGCTAAAGCCCGCAAGCTTTTGCGCCAGCAGCATCACCTGTTCCTGGTACACCGTTATGCCATAGGTTTCTTCCAGTATCTCCGTCATTTCGGGCAGGTCGTAGGAGATCGGCTCCCTGCCATGCTTGCGGTCGATATAATTGGGAATATATGCAATTGGTCCCGGCCTGTACAATGCGTTCATCGCGATCAGGTCGCCAAATTTGTCCGGTTTTAATTCGCGCAGGTATTTCTGCATGCCCGGACTTTCAAACTGGAAGGTGCCGATGGTTGATCCGTGCTGGTAGAGTTCAAATGTTTTTTTATCGTCGAGTGGTATCTTGTCGATATCGATGTTGATATTATGATTCTGCAAAATGAGATTCAATGCATTCTTGATGATCGTTAGCGTCTTTAAACCGAGAAAGTCCATTTTGATTACGCCAGCTTCTTCAATCACATTGCCTTCTATCTGCGTTAACCATAAAGTAGACTCCTTGGATGTTGCAACCGGGATAAGTTCTGTAAGATCCCTGGGCGCAATGATTATACCTGCAGCATGTATACCTGTATTACGTACCGATCCTTCCAGTCGCTCAGCTTCGTGCAATACTTTGCTGAGCACAGTCCCTTCCTGTTTATAAATTTCCCTTAGCTTCTTTACGTTCTCCAGGTCTTCATTACCAAATCCTTCTTTTTCTTCCAGTGACTTTTCACCCTCTTTGATCTTCATCGGCGCATGCAGCACCCGTTTCAGTTCCACGCCGGGACGCTCAGGAACCAGTTTAGATAAAGCCCTGCTTTCCGGCAAAGGGAGGTCGAGCACCCGCGCCACATCAGCAATACTTGATTTTGCTGCCATGGTACCATACGTAATGATCTGTGCTACCTGGTTCTTGCCATACTTGTCTACTACATAGTCGATTACTTTTTGCCGACCCTCATCATCAAAGTCGGTATCAATATCCGGCATCGACTTACGGTCGGGATTAAGAAATCTTTCAAAAAGTAAATTGTAGCGGATAGGATCAATATTGGTGATACCGATGCAATAAGCCACTACGGAGCCTGCAGCAGATCCACGGCCCGGTCCAACAAACACACCAATATCTCTGCCCGCCCTGATGAAGTCACTTACAATAAGAAAGTATCCTGCAAACCCCATTGTTTTTACAGTAAACAATTCAAAACGGATGCGTTCGTCTATCTCGGGTGTTATTTCCGTATAGCGACGTTTAGCTCCTTCCCAGGTCAGGTGTTCGAGATATTCATCCTGCGACGAAAACTCTTTTGGCACCTGGAAAAAGGGTAGCAGTATTTCACGTTTAAGGTTGAGCAGGTCTACTTTGTCAACAATTTCATTTGTATTGTCGATCGCTTCTGGCAAGTCGGCAAATACATCGCTCATTTCCTTCGTTGTTTTGAAATAAAACTGGTCGTTTGGAAATGCAAAGCGTTTATCCTTTACATGAATATCATCGTCGCTGAATTCACGCAAGGCAGGCGTACTTACTTTTTCGCCTGTATTAATGCATAAAAGAATGTCGTGTGCGTTGAAGTCGCTTTGTTCTACATAGTGCGAGTCGTTGCTGGCAATGATCTTTACATTGTATTTACGGGCAAGCTTTATCAATACCTTGTTTACCCGATCCTGTTCAGGCATTCCATGCCGTTGCAACTCTACATAAAAGTCCTGCTGAAAGATATTGAGCCACCACTTGAATTCGTTTTCGCCTTCATCTTCTCCTTTTTTAAGAATCGCCTGTGGTACGGAGGCACCGAGGCAACAGGTAGTAGCGATGAGCCCTTCGTGATACAGTTGTACCAACTCCTTGTCGATGCGCGGGTACTTGCTGTACATACCTTCGATATACCCAAGCGAAGTGAGTTTGATGAGGTTTTTATAGCCCTGCTCGTTCTTCGCTAACAATATCTGGTGATTGCGCTGGTCCTTCTGTTCTTTGGTAAACGTTTTCTGGTGCCTGTTGGTGGTGATATAAAATTCACAACCCACAATGGGTTTTACTTTCACATTGCCATTTTCATCTTTATGTTTGTAGGCTTCGGCAACGAAATCAAAAACACCGAACATGTTACCATGATCACTAATGGCTAGTGCGGGCATACCATCGGCAATAGCTTTTTTATAAAGATTCTGGATGGATGCTGCCCCGTCGAGTAAGGAGTATTGCGTATGAACGTGTAAATGCGAAAATTTCATGGTAGATGGTTAGTAACTCTTCAATAAACTTGCACCGCGTGCTTCAATGCGCAAATGTACCTTATAATGGCTATTTTTTGAGAAAACTGAATACACTTATCGAGCCGTTGGAATAACTGCAAACCCAGGCCTCCAGTTTTTTCTCGTCCTCAAAAATATCCACACCCACAGGGTGTCCTTTGCAAGGCAATGATATCACTTTCTCAAAACCAGTATCAGTAATCTTGAATACGTCAACAAAGTCGCTGCTATAACATGTTACAAATAAAAATTTTTGATTTTTTGACAGGATAATCGTTCGGGGTTGTGCGTTGGTAGGAGTTGTAAAAAGTGTTTTGCCGGTGAGCCCGTCGATACAGGCAATTTTGGCCAGCCTGTTGTACGACACAAATAGGCGTCCTGTAGAATCGAGCACAATATGTCGGGGATTGGAAGCTACCTGTATATCCTCCACTTTCATCCATGCGGTGTTGTTTACAACGCTGATACTCGCTCCACCCATTATGGCTATGTAAGATCTGTTGTTGCGGTCATCGACAGCGATGCCTCGTGGTATTGCAGGTACTGGAATAGTTTCAACCAGTTTTGCATAAGGATATTCATCCCTGTTTAGTTCAAGTACACTCACATTGTAGGAGTGCCAGTTGCTTACAAGCAGGTGTTTGTTATCTGCCGTACGGGAAATGATTTTTGGTGTTTTCCCTGTTTTGATAAGTGGTACAAAGAATGAGTCCTTCCTTTGCTTGCCGGGATAGATGATCGTAACTTTTTTTTCCGGTTGTGATGCCTTCATTTTACGACGGGATGCACTCCCGATGTCTGTTGAATCAATGAAAAGCGGAACAATTCCTTCTGCATTATGTAGTGACACCCAAAGCAGTTTGTCGTCGTGTGTAAAGCATGCTTCCACAGGTTTTTCCTGGTAGGAAGAGATGGGTTTATCGTTTTCATAATCCCAGCCTGTGCCTTTGGTGGGTTTGAATTTAAATTCCCGGATTATTTTTCGAGTAGCCTGGTTGAACTCATATACGCTCATGCCTTCGAGGTTCATCGCATATAGTTTTGAACCGGTAGAATTGAATAATACGGATTTGGTACCAGGCGCTGCGCGCAAGAGCTCGGTATGACTATATTCTATGTTGTTGTATGCAGGGGGAGTTGTGTCCTTTACGGTTACCTGGGGCATCCTAGGTACCGCCAGCGTGTCCGTTTTGTAAAGGGCAGTACTTACCGTTTCCTGGCAACCTGTACTCAGCCAGGCAACCGTTGAAATGGATAAGAAAAGACGCATGGACATAATATCAATAATAATGAATAAAAATGAAGAAGTATGGCTTGATCCATCTCAATAATTCACAGCATGTTAGAAAGTTTAAACTACTTAGAAACAAGGCATTATCCTGCAAGACAATTTACCCTTGCGATTTTCGTTTATGCCTAGTAGAAATTCTAAGCAAAAAGCCTTTACTTTGCGCCACCTGCTAAGGCAAGGTTTTAAGACCAAAACGAAAATCATCATCCTGAAAAATCTAGTAATGGTTAAAAATTCCTTTCTGCTGGTAGCAATCGTAATTTTACTTGCCAGTTGTTCCAGTTTAAAGCCGCTTCAGTTCAATAGTAATAAACAGGCTGCCGCACCCGAAAACACTACTTCTACATCAAAGAAGCAGGTACAATTTCTCGACGAAATATCTGTAACACCAGCTCCCACTGCAAAAGTTGAAGTAAAAGATGAACCAGAGGTAAAAAAGGAAAGCACAACTTCAAAAAACAACACTAACTATCCAACATACGGGGTCGCAACCAAACAAACGGCTATTGAAAATGCAACTGACCTCCAACTCAAGTATTCAGTAATGCTGAATACCGAAGTGGAACTACTTCAAAATACTACCCTGCTTGCCAAGATGGACGAATGGTACGGTACACGTTATCGTATGGGTGGTACTACCAAAAAAGGTGTGGATTGTTCCGCACTCGTTCAAGCGATATTTCTTGGCGCTTATGCCGTATCGTTGCCGCGCACCGCGAGAGAACAGTACCAGGTATCACGTCGCATATCGCGCACAGAACTTAAAGAGGGTGACCTGCTTTTTTTCAATACCACCGGTGGCATTTCACATGTTGGTATTTATCTCCAGAATAATAAATTCATACATGCTTCTGCTTCAAAGGGTGTAACGATAAGCGATCTGTTCGATCCTTATTATGTCCGCCGCTTTGTAGGTGCGGGCCGCGTGGAAGAAAAGCAATTTGGGCTCTCGTCCAATTAGCGACCCTTTATTCGCAAACGTTTTTGAATGCTTTGTAATACCGGCATGATGTCGGGTGATAAGCGGAAGTAAATAGCTCCTGCAGCATAGAGTACAACGAAGGCAATGCTTCTTGCAAACAGTCCGGCAAGACCATGCATATCCCTAAACATAAAATAGCAGATTACGAAACAGGCTCCCGCGTGTAGCAAAGTGTAAATGGTTTGCCGGGTAAAAGGAAATAATCCAAACGTCTTCCAAAGAAATATAATCCGGATACTATTGTAAATGGTCACGGATATAAGACCTGCCAGGGCCGGTCCCACGATATCATAGCGAATAGTAAGCATGAATGTGAGCGGTATCATCATCAATAGCAGGATGACGCCGCAAATAAACTCGAATTTCCAACGTGTGGAGGTGCCGATTATTTGCGAATTTACCCCGGTGCCCATATCAATTACTTTAGTGGCGCCCAGCAGGAGAAATACAATAAATCCATTGCGATAAGTTTCTTTCAGGTCAAATGTATTCACCGCATCCAGGAAGTTGATAGTAATAAGTATGTACAGGCCGCATGAAAAGATAAGCTGGTTGATTGAGGAGCGTTCGTATATCCGTTGCAGCGCGGCTTTGTTTTTATCTTTCCATGCTTTGGAAAGGTGCGCAATTGCCGCAGAGATGATGCCGCGTTGTGGTGCCTGGATCAATGTCGCGATATTTTGTGCCACTGAATACACGGCGAGTTTAGCGAGGGCATTATCCAATTTTGATGCGATTACCAATGAATCGAATACCTGTGAGATGGTAAAGATCAAGGAGCCACTATACACAAAAGAGCAAAGACGTATGATGCTTTTATAAAACCGTCGCGTAACGGTACTGATCGAAAACGTAAAATGTATCTTTTTAGTTACTATGAGATATACTAATAAGCTAACGGCGATGAATGGATAGCTGAACGAAAAGAGTTTGATGAACAGGTCGAAATTGTGGTAGAATCCTGGGATAATACCGGTGGTGAATAGTACAATAAGAATAGTGGTGTAAAAGCGCCATTGTACTTCCTTGAGGTAATTGGTAAGAACAGATTTATGGAGTTGCCATGCGTATGCTTCCAGCACTGTATATACTACAATACCGAAGCCGAGTACAAAAATCCAGTTGTAGTAAGCCACAATCTGCGGTGAGTGTTCGGTATACTTGCGGATGACCACACCTTTGAATACTGCCCCGGCAATGACAACAAACAGGAAGCCGATGATGCAAACCAGCAAGGCCCATGTAACCTGGTCGTTTTTTTTATCTGGCAGGTGAGCCTTATAGTAAGGATAAAATTTATAAATGTAGGAGGGCATCGCCATATTGGCAAAAGCCATCATCATTGTAGCAATGGCCAGGAATGCGTTGTAAAGTCCGAACTGTTCTTCATGAAAAGTGCCTTCCCGTGCAAATAAATAGGTATTCAGCAGCCCGATAGCAAAACCAAAATAAATTACAACCGAGGAAATGATGCTTTGCCGGCGAATGCTGCTCATGCGGTAAAGTTAAGCGGGGAATGGGCAATTCGCAAGATGTAGGACGCAAAGAGCGCAAAGAAGACGCAAAGACCGCAAAGTTTATTCTTCTTTGCGCCCTTAGCACTTCTTAGCGCTCTTTGCGTCCCAACACTAGTCGACTTTTTTTACGGTAATATAAAAATTATCATCAAAAGCCACACTCCCCACCAACGACGGTGCTAAGAGCTTCTCTTGCCATTCGGTTGTAGGCCGTAACCACTGGTCAGTACCAGCGATTCTCACCGGCATTGCAAATCCCGGAACAACATTTACCCACCTGAATGACAATTGGCCATTTGCAATCTTATATTCCAGCTCCGGAATTTTTGTCGTGCGCAGGTATTGATCAAAGATTTTTGAAAGATCCTTTCCGGACTGTTTGGATATATATTGCTCTACATCGCGCGAATCGACTGTTTTGTGACGGAAATCTTTATTCAGTCCTCGTAATATATTCCTGAATAAAGCATCATTATCAATTACCTGCCTGATGGTATGTAAGAGATTGGCTCCTTTATTATACATGTCGCCACTACCTTCATAGTTTACTCCATAGGTGCCGATCAATGGCCGGTCGTTTTCGATGTTTTTACGTAAGCCGCGACAATACTCCGATGCTGCTTTTTTACCATACTGCGATTCCACAAATAAAACTTCGGAATACATCGTAAACCCTTCGTGTACCCACATGTCGGCAATATCATTTGTGGTGATGTTGTTGGCAAACCATTCATGCCCGCTTTCGTGGATAATGATATAATCCCATTTTTTACCCCAGCCTGTGCCTGATAGATCCATTCCCAGGTATCCATCGGAATAATGATTGCCATATGCAATGGCACTCTGGTGTTCCATTCCGAGGTGTGGCGTTTCAATCAGTTTAAATCCATCTTCATAAAAAGGGTAGGGCCCAAACCAATATTCAAAACTCGACAACATGGGTTTTACATCGCGGCCAAACTGTTTTTTGGATTTGGCAAGGCTGTAATCCAATACCCAGTAATCAAGGCTTAGCTTGCGTTTGCCTTCGCCTGTGTAGCTATCACTCCAGTGTACGTATTTGCCGATATAAGGAACGATATTATAATTATTGATCGGGTTCACCACCTTCCATGTCCACACCGTGCCACCCTGTTCTTTTTTCCTGGCAGTCAGCCTGCCATTGGCAACGGCTATAAGATCGTCGGGTACTTTCATTTTAATAATGGCGCCTTCATCCGGCTCATCACTCTGGTGATCTTTGCAGGGGTACCATACACTGGCGCCGAGACCCTGGCAGGCAACCGTCATCCATGGACGGCCCTTAGTATCCTTTGTAAATATCCAACCACCATCCCAGGGAGGATTGACAGCAATCCGCGGCGACCCAGAAAATTGAATCGTAATTGAATCCAGTTTATTTTTTCGCGGGGCATCTTCAATATAATAGACATTGCCATCTCTTTTAAAAACGAGGGTACGTGGTACGCGCTGCTCATTCGTCGATACACTGCCAGACGTATTATTAGCCAGGCGAGCGGGCTGCCCGTCATTACCTATTACTTTGTCGATACGCATGGGTTCCTGCAAATCAATTTGCATGCGAATACCTTCCGCACTGTTTTTTAATGCGCGATAGGTGATC
Organism: uncultured Chitinophagaceae bacterium; assembly: GCA_965652975.1. GTDB lineage: Bacteria > Bacteroidota > Bacteroidia > Chitinophagales > Chitinophagaceae > CADEDV01. The sequence goes on from CBFGYO010000052.1 coordinate 15,900, forward strand.
GTGATTTCGCCTTTGATTGTTTTGGTATTGAAATCTGGTTGCACAAATAGCGAATATCTCACCACATCCCACCAGGCCCGTTCAGGTGTGATACTCCCACGTAAACTATCCTGCCTTGTAAATACTTTTTTACCCTCCGTAGTCTGCGCTTTTGTAGATAAAGGGCATAGTACAATCATTGCATGTACTAGAAGAATCGCAGTCGAGGGAAGGATTTTAATCATGATAATTTTTGTTGCTGTAAATTTAGTCGATCATTCCTAATATCCGGTAACAGGTGAAAAGTAAAAGCAATTACGTGAACAGTACGATGCATCGCCTCAATAATATATTTCTAAAGAGCAGCAGTGCCGTATCGGTGTATGGCACCCGCTTATGTTTATACATGGCGATTATTTTTATCTCCATCATGATGCTTGCATCCTGTTACAGTAAAAAAAAGAGCGACATTAAAATTTTTCATTACAATGAACAAACAGGTATTGCTTCACTCGATCCATCGTTTGCAAAAAACCAGTCGATCATGTGGGCCGTTCACCAATTGTTCAATACTCTTGTAGCACTGGACGACAGTCTACGGGTCATTCCTTCGCTTGCTAAAAGCTGGGAAGTTTCCGGCGACCGGCTTACTTATCTCTTTCATCTACGTGACGATGTTTATTTTCACGACGATGCATGTTTTGCCGGCGGCAAAGGAAGAAAAATGACTGCGCACGATGTTGCATTCAGTCTGTCCCGGATTATTGATACAAGAGTAGCCAGTCCAGGCGCATGGATCTTCAACCGAAAAGTGGACTCTCTTCAACCTTTCCAGGCGATCGATGACAGTACTTTCAGGTTACGACTTACCAGGCCTTACAATCCCATATTAGGAATATTATCCATGCAGTATTGTTCCATTGTGCCCAGGGAAGCCGTGGAAAAATATGGCGGTGATTTCCGAAGGCACCCTGTAGGTACGGGACCTTTCCGCTTTGTAGCATGGGAGGAGGGGCAGGCGCTTATACTTGCAAAACACCCGAATTACTTCGAGCGCGACAGTAGTGGCAACCGTCTACCATACCTAGATGGCATCAATGTCCGGTTTTATGATAGTAAAGCCACAGAGTTTCTTATGTTCCGGCAAAAGGAACTGGAATTTATCAACGATATCGATGCGTCGTTCAAAGATGAAGTATTAACCAAGAAGGGCGAGCTGCGAAAAGACTGGGAGGATAAGATTGTGCTGCAGGCCAGTCCCTATTTAAATACAGAATATTTAGGGATATTGATGGATACGGCGAATGTGTTGCTGAAGGGATCGCCGTTGCGCATGAAAAAGATCCGGCAGGCTATCAACTACGGTTTCGACAGGAGAAAAATGGTACTGTACCTGCGCAATTCGCTGGGCACAGCAGCAGAATCCGGATTTGTGCCAATGGGTTTGCCGTCGTTTAACGCAAGTACTGTAGTCGGCTATCATTATAATCCTGCCAGGAGCAGGCAACTATTACAGGAGGCAGGTTTTCCGGATGGTAAAGGCCTGCCACCAGTAAAGCTTTTAACGGTGCCTATTTATGGCGAAATGGCCAACTTCATTGCCAAACAACTGGAGGAAGTAGGCATTCCTGTGCGGGTAGATATCGTACAAAAATCTTTACTGCTCGAGATGACATCCAATTCACGAGCACTGTTTTTCAGGGGCAGTTGGATTGCCGACTACCCGGATGCTGAAAATTATCTCTCGGTATTTTATTCAAAAAATCCTGCGCCACCCAATTACACCCGTTACAACAGCGCACGCTTTGATGAATTGTTTGAAAAAGCTTTGGTAGAGGAAAACGATTCTTTGCGGTATCTCCTGTACCAGCAGGCAGACCGGGAAGTAACGCAGGACGCTGCAATAGTGCCACTGTGGTACGATAAATCAGTAAGACTGGTACAGCCCTATGTAAAAGGATTTAAACCAAATGCGTTGAATCTTCTTGAACTCCGGTATACAAGGCTGGAATAACTAATCGTCGAGGGCCGCGATCTTTTTATCGATAATGGAATAGAGTTCCGCCTCCCTGGGTCTCAATTTTTCTTTGTTATTATTAATGTAGTGATAGGGTGACTGTGAATTGTTATTTCCATTGGAGGAGAATACAGAATTGCTCAATCGTTCTGATCCTACCGATCCCGCTACGCTTGAGGGAGCATATACCAGCACGCGGGTATTGCCAGGTCGTCTTTGCAGATAAGTTTTAAGTGGCGGTGGCGGCACGGGAAATTCATTGAATTGAATTCTTTCTGAATGTTTGTACACTTCGTTGGTGTCTACAAGAATAATGCGTGTTACAACTTCACCCTTCCTGTTCTTCACGTATAAATTGCATTGAAAATAATAGAGCGCCACAATTTCGTACATGTTCCCACCATATTTCTCCGCGTAGTAGTCAAATACTTCCGGTTCCGTCAATTCAAAATCTACCGAATACATGGCATTACAATTATCGCCGCAGAGGTCTTTATTTTTCAATTCTTCACATACCAGGGGAAGTTTGTCATTGAGGATGCGCCAGGCTTTGTTGCCGGGTTTCCAGTAGCCTGGCAGGTTGATCCTGTATTTGTTAGTATCAGCTTGTGCGTAAGAAAATTGTGTTGCTATTGAAAAGAGTAGGAAAAGGCAAATGATGCGCATGCAGGGATGGTTTAGACCCTAATCTACTAACATCTAATTTATTTAAGAATTATTGGCTCGTTAAAATAAAGGGAAATGTGGATTTCACGCGGCATGCGGTGATTTGAGTCGCACATGCTGCGTGAAACATTTCCACAAAACATTATTTATTTTCCTTCTTCAGTTTATCCTTAAACACTTTTTTGAACTTATCCACCTTTGGACGGATTACGATGGTGCAATAGGGATTATTGCCTTCGTTGTTTTCAAAGTATTGCTGATGATAGTCTTCAGCTACATAAAATTTATCAAAGGCAGTGATCTCTGTTACGATCGGACGGTCGAAAGCACCGCTTTTATCCAGTTCCGCTTTATATTTTTCTGCTTTCTGCCTTTGCTCCTCATTGTGGTAGAAAATTCCACTCCGGTATTGCGTACCTACATCGGCGCCCTGGCGATTGAGGGTAGTGGGATCGTGCGTTTGCCAAAACACCTCCAACAGTTCATCGAAGGAGATCTTCGCGGGATCATATACTATTTGCAGCGCTTCGGCATGGCCGGTTTCTCCTGTGCAAACCTCTTTATAGGTAGGGTTAGGTGTTTTTCCACCCGTATATCCCGATTCTGCACTTATTACCCCGTCGAGCTGCTCGAAGATTGCTTCCGTACACCAAAAACATCCATTGGCAAAAGTTGCGGTATCTAAAGCAGCCGCGGGCAGGTTTGCCGTTGTTGCCTGCTTCGTTGTTTCTGTCGAATTGTTATCCATAGTAATTTTATTTTCAGAATTAGTAGCCCCTGCACAGGACACCAGGCAGGTGACGGCCATCGCCACCGGGGCCAAAAATGATTTTGTAAAGCGTTGTAAGGTCATACGGAGCATAAATTTCGTGCAATTTACCCTCATGGCAAACCAGGTTTTAACGGGCAGGGATGTGGGGGCGGTTGTATTTATATTCATAAACATATTGCTTAAAGATAACAAGGGTATATACGAAAGGTTGACAGGCAGGAGTTTGGTTTCGTAAAGCTTTAACAACCTGCTATAATAACTATAACTTTGCAGGTCATTAACGCATTTGTAGCAGCGGAATTATGAAATTATATCCTGAATCGGCACACCTCCAACTGGAATTCAATAAGGTAAAAGAATTGCTGGCTAATTACTGCCAAACCTCGCATGCCCGTGATAAGGCATTGCAGTTGCAAATTCATACCAGGAAAGATTTTATTGAAACAGAACTACGGCAAACCCATGAGTACAGGCAACTGATAGCGGCCAGTACTTATTTCCCTAACGATTATATTTTAAACCTCTCCAAAGAGTTAAAACTCCTGTCGGTGCCGGGTGCTGTACTGGTAGGCGAACAATTATTGCAAATAAGGAAGCTTGCAGAGAGTCTCGAGAAAATATTCCGCTGGTTCGACAAGGAGCGGCGACAAGCATATAACGCGCTTGCAAAAGTGATTGAAAACACTTTTTATGAAAAGGCGATCATCGAAATGATCGACGACGTGCTGGATGAGAACGGCCAGGTAAAAGACAATGCTTCGCAGGACCTGAAAGATATCCGTGTGAATTTGTACCGCAAACGGAATGAACTGCGGCGCATGTTTGAAAAAATCGTTGCCAGGCTCAACAAGCAAGGCTACCTGGCAGAGATCGAGGAAAGTTTTATGAGCGGGCGCAGGGTAGTAGCGGTATTTGCTGAACAAAAAAGAACCGTAAAAGGAATATTGCATGGCGAAAGTGATAGCCGCAAAACCGCGTTTGTAGAACCGGAGGAAACGATTGAACTGAATAATGCGGTACACGAACTGGAAAATGATGAACGCAAGGAAGTGTACAGGATCTTGAGAGAGCTAACAGCTAAACTTTCAGTATACACTTCGCTTTTAACTACATATCATGATGTGATAGGGGAGTATGATTTTATTCGGGCAAAAGCCAAGCTGGCGGTGGAAATAAAAGGAGAATTTCCAGTAATTGCCGACAAGGCGCTCGTGCAATTGGTGGAAGCCTACCATCCCTTACTTTATTTGTATAATCAACGAAGCGGGAAACCCACAATACCTGTAACGCTTACATTGGACGACAACAGTCGCATCCTTGTTATCAGCGGGCCCAATGCCGGTGGCAAAACGGTTACGCTAAAAACTATTGGCCTCCTGCAAATGATGGTGCAAAGCGGGTTGCTCGTGCCGGTGCATCCATCGTCTCAATTCGGGATATTCAAACAGTTGATGATTCATATCGGCGACACACAAAGCCTCGAATTTGAGTTAAGCACCTACAGCAGTCACCTTATCCATATGAAGCATTTTATGGAAACAGCAAACGGGCGCACACTGTTTTTTATCGATGAACTCGGTAGTGGCAGCGATCCCAATCTCGGAGGCGCATTTGCAGAAGTGATACTGCAGGAGCTTTCCAAAAGACATGCAATCGGGGTTGTAACCACACACTACCTCAACCTGAAAGTGATGGCAGGGAAAACGGCAGGTATAATCAATGGCGCCATGGCCTTTGATGAAAAGCAATTGCAGCCACAGTATAGACTTATAGTAGGAAAGCCTGGGAGTTCCTACACTTTTTCCATTGCAGAGCGTATAGGACTGGATAAAGAACTTATTCAGCAGGCCCGGCAATTGGTAGATGAGGACCAGTTCAGGCTCGACAAACTACTCAACCGCACCGAACAGGATTTGCGTGACCTCGAAAAAAGGGAGAAAGAGCTGAACCAGGCTATTAGAGAAAACGAACGGCTGAAAAAGGAAATGCAGCAGGTAATGGATAAGGAACGGCACCGGCAGCAGGTAGAAGTATTAAAGGAGCAAAACCGCGTGTCGGAAGAAAAAATAGCATACCTAAAAGATATGGAGCGCAAGTTGAAGCAGCTTCAACTCGAATGGCGAAAGGAAGAAAATAAAAACAAGGTATTGAAGCAAATGGAAGCCCTGCTATTCAAAAAAAATGAGGTAAAGGCTGCCAGCAAAATGCAAAAGAAAATTGACGACCGCTTCAGCGAAGTGGGCGGTGAGATAAAAATTGGTGATAAGGTAAAGATGAAACGCAATCACCAGGTAGGGGAGGTAATGGAGCTGCGCGGTAAAAGGGCAGTCGTAAAAATCGGTTTATTGCCGATGCAGGTGGAGGTAAGTGATCTTGTGGTGGTGAAAGAAAAAGAATAGTAAGAAGGCTTCGAGCTTCGAGCCTCGAGCCTCGAGCTTGAGCTTTGAACATCGGGTGCTAGCTCGCGGCTCGTTGCTAGCAGCTCGAGGCTACAAAAAAAGCGAAGCCTTACGGGGCTTCGCGATATTTAACGAGTGTGTAAGTCTTATGCGTGAGTCTAACTATTGATATAGCTTTCCAGGTGGCTGATTGTTTCTTTTTGAGAGAGAATGGTTTCTTTTACCACATCGCTCATGGAAATGATCCCGGATAATTTCCCTTCATCGAATACAGGCATATAGCGAATGGCATTGTTGGTCATCAGTTCCATACAATGTTCGATACTATCGTCAGGTTTTACAGAGGGCAGGTCGGTAGACATGATTTCGAGCACCTGTGTGTCTGTCGAATTTTTTCCTTTAAGTATCACCTTGCGTGAATAATCTCTCTCGGTAAGTATACCCTGGTAGTTGCCGTCTTTCATTACTACTACGGATCCGATATTTTTTTCGGCCATTATTTTCAATGCTTCCAGTACAGTCGCGTCGGGTGCAACGCTGATGACTGTGTCACCTTTACGATTCAAAACTGTGAAAACTTTATTCATATGGCTTGGTTTGGCATATGAAATTTACGAAAAGAAATATGCTATGGCAAAAAAATAATTTGGACATGCTCTAAATCTAATCATTACCTTGTGCCACTAGTATATGGAACAGAAACCCGCTACGATTAAGGAAATTGCAAAGCGTCTAAATGTCTCTGTCTCCACCGTATCCAGAGCATTGCACAACCATCCCAGCATTGGACTGCGTACCAAGATGCAGGTGCAAAAGATGGCGCAGGAGTTGAACTATGAGCCTAACCAGGCAGCTATTTCATTCAAACAGGGCAAATCACTTACGATTGGTGTAATACTCCCGAACCTCGGAGAAGAATTTTTTTCCATTGCCATCAATGGCATCGAAGACAAAGCCACGGCAAATAATTATACCGTGCTTATCGGCCAGTCGCGCGACGACCTGGAAAGAGAAAAGCAAATTGTAGATACCATGCGCCGCCACCGGGTGGATGGATTGCTTATCTCGTTATCGAAGAATACGGAAACTTACGAGCACTTTGATCAACTGAAACAATATAATATCCCCGTTGTTTTTTTTGACCGCGTACCGCAATCTGCGGATGCTTACACCGTATCCTGCGATCTCAAGAAGAGTTCGGTACACCTGGTCGACTGGTTAATCAATAAAGGACACACAAAAATTGCGTTCATCAATGGACCTGATACTATGCAGCCATCCAGGGAACGATTGGAAGGCTTTCTTGAAAGCCTGAAGAAAAATAAAATTCCGGTCAATAAAGACTACATCCAGCAAACGGATCTAAGTAAATCTGGTACTCGTGACGCCATGAAAAGACTGATCGCTTTAAAAAGCAGGCCTACCGCAATCGTTGCTTTTAACGATTATGTGGCGCTTGACGCGATAAAATATACGCGTGCCGAAGGCCTCCAGGTGAACGAAGATATTTACTTTGTAAGTTATGCTAACCTCCCCGTCACCAGTTACCTCGATCATCCGCCCATCGCTTCGGTGGAACAATTCCCCTATCAACAAGCTGAAAAAGCAATGTCGATCTTACTACAACTCATAAATTCCAAGGGCGAGGACATTTCCATTAATAAAAAGACTGTACTGGAAAGTAAAGTGATAATTCATCCAGAGTAAGGAATGTGGAAATGTGAAAATGTGGGGATGTGAAAATGTGGAGATGTGAAAATGTGGAGATGTGAAAATGTGGAGATGTGAAAATGTGGAGATGTGAAAATGAATATTAGTTAGTTAAAACATCATGCTTTACAATTTGCAGAAACCAATTTTCACATTTCCACATTTTCATATTTTCACATTTCCCATATTTCCCATATTTCCACATTAATTTTACAGCCCCGGAAAGATGCCAGAGTGGTTGAATGGGACGGTCTCGAAAACCGTTTCACGGTTTATCCGTGACGAGGGTTCGAATCCCTCTCTTTCCGCTCTTACCCACCGAAGCTTTAGCGAAGG
>CBFGYO010000053.1:0-23658 GCA_965652975.1 uncultured Chitinophagaceae bacterium
AACCCAAACCTGTAGGAGTTATGAAAGCTTTTAACAAAAAAACCGACCATGAACTCATCCGCCTGTTTACAGACGGAAACCTGGACGCCCTGGAGGCACTTGTGCTACGCCACAAGGACAAACTTTATACGTCCATCCTGTTCCTCGTTAAAGACAAATATCTCGCCGAAGACATCTTCCAGGATGTTTTCATCCGCATCATCGATACGATGCGCAGCGGCAGGTATACAGAGGAAGGAAAGTTTCTTCCCTGGGCAATGCGGATTGCGCACAACCTTTGCGTGGATCATTTCCGTAAGGTAAAACGTACGCCTACCATCCGTAACGGGGAGGACAAAGACATTTTTGAAGTACTTAATTTTTCCGAAGACAGTGCGGAGACCGTAATGATGAAGCGTCAAAGCCACGATCGCGTGCGCGAGATGCTGCAACGCCTGCCGGAGGATCAACGCGAAGTGATCATATTACGCCATTATGCCGATATGAGTTTTAAAGAAATAGCCGCCGCCACCGATTGTAGCATTAACACTGCCCTGGGAAGAATGCGCTATGGTTTGATAAACTTACGTAAGCTGATGATGCAAAAACAAATTGCTTTATAAGGTAAGCTCTTGTCATTCTGTGTCGCCACCCGGGAAGTAGAAATTCGTATAAAGGAATTTTTTTGGTTTGCTTGCCACCACCCCGGTTAAAGCTATGGTGGTTTATCCGGAAGGCGGGTACAGAATGACACCAAATTGAAAAACCTCCTGGCTACCATAAGGGTAAGTGGGAGGTTTTTTTATAGATAAAAGTTAAAAGATAAAAGATAAAAGCTGTATCCCATCGGATACTCCGATTGAATACAACTTTTATCTTTTATCTTTTAACTTTTATCTTTTAACTTTTATCTTTCCCCAGGTATCTAGTCCACATTGAAGCCAGTCAATGAACTCCGTATCATCCGGAGTGTAGTACTTTGATTTTGTCAATGCTTTTTCATCGGGGGTAATGATGGCATATTGTGGTTGAGATGTTGCACCAAAATTTTCTATCTGGAAAGTTGACCATTTGTCGCCGACGGTTACAATTGATTTATCGGTACCAGCACTGGTTTTGAAAACAACCTGCTCGGTAAGCGGCAACTTCCTTCGTTCGTCGACGTAAAGGGATACGACTATAAACTCTTTGCGCATAAGACTGTCTACAGTTGCATTCGGCCACACTTTATCTTCCATCCGCCTGCAGTTTACACATGCCCATCCAGTAAAGTCGATCAGCACTGGCTTATTTTCTTTTTTTGCCAGCGCCAGTGCACCATCGTAGTCATTCTGAATCGGCTCGAAAAGTTTCGAGCTTTTGTCGTGCGGATATAAACTATAACTGCGTGGCGGTGGGAAGCCACTGATCAATCGAAGGTCGGCCCACTTTGTATTTGTAAGCCCCGGCAGTAGATAAATTGTAAATGCCGCGAAGAGGGTGATAAAAGCAATACGGGAAAATGAATATTTTCTTACCGGCGAACTATGAGAAAATTTCAATTTGCCAAACAGGTATAATACGGTAAGCAATCCAATCAGGATCCATAAAGCGATAAACACTTCGCGCTTCAACAGGCCCCATTGTTTTACCAGGTCTGCATTTGATAAAAACTTTACAGCCAGGGCCAGTTCCAGGAAACCAAGCACCACCTTCACATCAGTCATCCATCCGCCGGATTTTGGTAATGACTGCAGCCAGTTGGGAAACATTGCAAACAGGGCAAAAGGTAAACCAAGTGCAAGCCCAAAGCCGGCAGCACCAGCAGTCAATGGCCAGGCTCCATCTACAGCGACATTCGTCAACAAAGTGCCGAGAATAGGTCCTGTACATGAAAAAGACACAATAGCCAGCGTGCCCGCCATAAAAAATATTCCCGCAAGATTGCCAATGCCAGACTTGGAGTCTGCTTTATTTGCCAGGCCTGAAGGCAACCCGATTTCAAATAGACCGAAGAACGACAGCGCGAATACGATAAAAACTATGAAGAAAATTATGTTCAGGGTTACATTGGTCGAAATATTATTAAATATCTCAGGACTGATAGCCTTACTTGCTAAGTGAAAGGGAATTGTAATTAACACATAGATGAGGAAAATAAAGAAACCATATAGCGCGGCATTGGTGACACCGCGTTTACGCTGCCCGGATTTTTTTGTAAAAAATGTTACTGTTACAGGTATCATCGGAAATACGCAGGGAGTAATGAGTGCTATCAAACCACCAAGGATACCTAATAGGAAAATTGTAAAAATGCTTTTATTCTTTGTGCCGTCATCACCACAGGGGCTTGCAGGGTTATGAATATCTATTGAACTTACTTTAATCCTGGTAGTTGCCTCTACCCCGCCCTCCAACGATACCACGAACGGAAATTTGGCATCGTAAAACTCAAACGTTGCCTCTTTCCCATATCGGTAAATCAACTCGCCCTGCAATTGCGAAGGCACTGTGCCTGCAATGCTGATCACTGTTTTCCAAACAGCAGTTGTTTCAAATACCCTGACGTTGGTTTCAAAAATTGAACTTGATATAGTTGCCGGCTCCGGAGCCAGGGTAAATGAGCCTTCTGCTTTTATGCTCGAGTCAGCAAAACTGATTGCCGCTGCTGGTGATTCGAGTAATACCTGGTCGGGAGCATATACCAGCCATCCTTCTGTTGTGGGTAGCGTAAAAGTTAATTCGAAGCGGCCTTCACCAACTTTTTTAGACTCGACTGTCCAGCCTTTGATACCTGAAGAATCCTGACTGAAAGTAAGATTAGTGACAAATAGAAAAAGGCATGAAAGTAAAATTAGCGGCAGAACCCTGGACATAAATAACCGGTTAAAAAAAACGAGCTCTCATTAGAACCCGTTATATCTTTTGAAATAGCTACTTTTTATTTGAAGGCCACATTAAAATTCACGGTCTTGGGCGGCAGGCATTTTTGATCGTTACATGTCTGGAATTCTACCGAACCGGTGAGATTTGTTTTAGCCTTTGCCTTCAATTTTACCACCTGCACAAAATCAACTTTGTTGGAATACTGGTTGGCAGATACATCCAGTTTCTTGTCATGAAAACGTTCCAGCGAACCTACCTCGCGTATTTTGCCATCGAGTTTTAATAGGGGGTTGTTGTTGATGGTAAAACCTGTTGGCACTGCAATAGCATCTTCAGGTTGGTTTTGAGAAAACAGGTGCCAGCCGTCCTGGATATTGGCAGTCATATGTAACTCATAGGTCTTATCGTCAATTTTTTTGGCAGAAAACGTCCAGGTTACAGGATTTTGCGCCTGTGCGCCCAATGCGCCGATAAGTACAATCGCCAGAATATAGAATCTTTTCATTTTTCGATGTTTTGCTCCGGGATATTTCAGGTTAGCCCTTAAGGCAGCCTTATAAACTGTAGCAAATGTAGACAGCATTTCCTGTTCTATTTGTCAAAATTTGTACAAAAGACAACCCTTTATGAGAGACGGCTTTATAGCGTCACAAGTTGTTCGGCCATGATCAGGTTTTTAAGGATTTCCCGGCCGTCGGTATTGCCCAAAACGGATGAACAGGCCCTTTCCGGGTGAGGCATCATTCCAAATACGTTGCGGCTGGCGTTACAGATGCCCGCGATATTACGGATTGAGCCGTTAGGGTTAGCGTCCTCCGTAATTTTACCTTCTTCGTCACAATAGTAAAAAATCACCTGGCCATTAGCTTCCAGTTGATCCAGGGTTTTTTCATCGGCATAATAGCGGCCTTCGCCATGGGCTACCGGTATTTTATAAATCCGTTCGGAGTCATTAGTTATAAAAACATTATTACAAACAAACTGCTGGTTGCCGTTTCTCAGCAATGCTCCCGGCAATAAATGTGATTCGCAAAGGATTTGGAAACCATTGCATACACCAAAAACTTTCCCGCCAGCATTGGCAAACTCTATCACGCTCTGCATCATCGGGCTAAAGCGGGCGATAGCGCCGCAACGCAGGTAATCGCCATACGAAAACCCGCCGGGCAATATGATGCAATCCTCCGTATTGAATTTGCTAAGGTCCTTATCCTTATGCCAAAGCATACTTACTTCCTGTCCAAGGTCATGCGTAAGCGCATCATACATGTCCCTGTCGCAATTAGAACCGGGGAAGACGACAACTCCAAACTTCATATTCGTTAATTAATGAAGGCAAAATTAGATAAAAGATAAAAACTAAAAGATAAAAGTGGTAAACGTCGGATATTCTGACATTTATCACTTTTATCTTTTAGTTTATCTTTTATCTAGCCCCAGCCGGGCCCCGCATACTGATACGCCAACACAAACGCCACACTAAGCCAGAAAACGAGGTTTGGATAAATACGAAGCGTGGAATAGAGGTAGGTGCAACCATGAAAGGCAGCCATGGGAATCATAGCCATCACCCAGTTTTCGAAAGTATCGCTGTTGTTGATAAAGGGAAGGAGGAGCGACGCAAGTAAATAGAGTAGTAAGAGGCTCCATCCTTTACGCACATTGATCAACATCCTGCGTAGGTTGTCCTGCACATAATATCCACCAGTAAGAAAAGGTATCATCAGCAAAAAAACACTGCCGGCTAACCAAAAGGATTGCCGGATTGCAGGAATGCCCACTGATACATGAGGGACCATTGCCTGCCAGCTCCATTTATCATTGATGAAAAGGTAAATACCATAAAAATAAAACGGCATTGTAATGCCGAGAATGCATAATAGCCATTCATTTAATCGAAACGGGCGCATTACCGCCAATGCCAGTAATACCCAGATGATGAAGGTGAGAGATGATATGAATAAAAATCCAGCTACTCCCAGTGCCACGCCGATATTAAATATCATGGCCTTGGCATTTTGCTGATTATAGATCCTGAAAAGTGCGGAAAGCACAAAGAGCAGGATGCTATTAATGATTAAAGGCGCTGAAAAATAATTCCATTCCGGCAAAAGTGATGTAATCAATAAATAAGCCATTCCGGGCAGGTAACTGGAGCGGCTCATCATTCGCTGGTTATTGACGAATCGCGTAAGTATCACAGCCTGCAGGAACAAAAGACCGAATGCCAGCAGTGAATAAATAATCGGTGAGGTTTTGCCTGTAGGTTCGAGTGTTTGTAACAGGTAGATGAACAGCGTTCCATCAGCGGGACGGACCGTGGGCGTATGCGGATGGAGGAACATGGGGAGCTTAATAAGCACACCAAAGACCAAAAGCAGTATGAGGTTGGCCGGGTTTTTCTGTTTAAATATTGCGATCACGGATAATGGACAATATTACGCATTTAATTATAATCTACTTTGGCAAAGCAAATATAATTCCTCGTAATACATGGTATTATGATTTGACGTGCACTTACCTGCTTGGCATAACGCGGCATAAATTCGTATCCTTTATCGAGGTTTTTCAACGTAGGATTACGATTCATCTGTCCATCAGGCGTCACACTATAATCATTGAGCAAATTCACTCTTCGTTCATTCTGGTTAAACAGGAAATGCAGTTGTCCACCGGTTACCATCACCTGATAAGACAATAAGTCGTCCGACTGGTCGTCGTACTGCTCTTTCACGATCACGTTATTCCATTCAGGTTTTCCTGTTTTGTCGAAAGAAAACACGGTGATGTTATCTGCATGGAAACGCACATTCTGATTACTGCTCCATCCCCTACCCCAAATAGTGCTGTAGTAAGGTGAATAGTAATAATAATCCATTGTGTTGAGGTACGACCTGTTGAAATAGTTCCACCGGTTCCAGCTATTGAAGCGGGAAGAAGTATAATATGCTTCGCTTGCTATGATAAAACCACCATCCTTGCGAACAATGATGTTGCGGATAAAATAATCGTTGAACGCCATTTTAATATTGGCGTCGCCTTTGGCTTCTTTTCGCAATTCTTCACTGAAGGCTACCGAATTTTCAATTATTGGTACTCTCTCCACTTTATCCCAAACATAAAAATAGAATCCATCCACATTGCCTCTTTTTTCCTTGTAATAAAACGACGTAAGGAAATAACGTTTATTGTGGTTATCCACTTTAATATGGATCTCATCGAGATTGATCTTTTCAAGATCGAGGTGACGGACAGATAGCGTATCCTCATATGCCTGCTTGGTTACAAATGAGGCCCTGGATATTTCATCGCCGTTGGAACTCTCATACTTCGTAAACACGAGATCGCCTTCGTTGTCCAATTGAAATTCGCCAAGGTATTCATTTCGTTCCTCCATCGGCAGGTTTACGCGATTTCTTCTTAGGGTTTCCAGTTTATCGTTGAGCAAAACAGTGGTTATCCTGAAAACTTTCCGGTTGCGACTGTTGATTTTAAATACAATCAGCTTGCTTTTGTCTTCGCTAGAAAGCACTGTGTACACTTTATTGTCGGCGGCAAAACCGAGATGTGTTGTATCCAACTGCATCACCTCACCCACCTTATTACCCGTACCGTCGATTTTTGAAGCCATGCAGTAAATGATATTCTTTTTCTGGTACTGGTATACCATATAGCAGAAATCGGGATATGCAAAGAAGTCGACGTTGATCATCCGGTCGTTGTCCGGCACATACGTTTGCTCTACCTTATTGATTTCCCTCATTTCATTGTCCAGTACCACAATCCAGTCACGATTTCGCACATTCTTATATACAAGGAAATTGCCATTGATCTTACCGGCTATTTCGAAATTCATACGGCGTGTATCATCCTTATCGGGTTCGGAGTAAACAATTTTCTGAGAAAAAGAGGAAAGAAATGCTGTTATCAGCACCCATAACAGAAATATTCTTCTGCGAATCATAATGTCCTGATTTTTTGCTTATTAAAAATACAATTTGCGTGTCAAACACCTTTGAAATCTTTTTCCTGATGCTTTCAATCTGACGATTACATTGTACGACGAGATTTATTTAATTACTGCTGCACGATGCTAACGCGCGTTCTTGTCTATTGTATAAACGGCAAAGTTTTGGCCAATATTTCCACCTAATTCAATTTTGCCTATAACTTTGTATGAATTACCTGTAAATAAGGCGATTCGTACCAGCACCCAAATCATAACACAAAAAGTGAAAATACCCACCAACAGAGTCACGGCAGCCGGATTGATCATTGCGTTAGGAATTATTTATGGAGATATCGGTACATCCCCACTTTATGTTTTCAATGCCATTATCGGGGGACGGGTTGTAGACGAACATCTTATAGTTGGTACACTTTCCTGTATTATTTGGACCCTCACATTACAAACAACAATTAAATATGTAATACTGATCCTCCGGGCTGACAACCGGGGTGAGGGTGGCACATTCGCGCTCTATGCCCTGGTACGGAGGCGAAAAAAATGGCTCGTCATTCCCGCTATGATTGGCGGCGCAGCATTGCTGGCCGACGGCATTATCACACCTCCAATTTCCATCACCTCTGCCGTCGAAGGCCTTGGCGAATTACCATCGCTCCGGGGTATGCCTACCGATACCGTCGTTATGATCGTGCTGATCATTTTATCGCTTTTCTTTTTTCTTCAACAGTTTGGTACGGCCAACATTGGGAAACTTTTCGGGCCGATAATGTTTATCTGGTTTACCATGCTTGCCGTACTCGGCCTTGTGCATGTATTTGATGATCTTTCAATATTCAAGGCTGTCAATCCCTACTACGCGGTAGAATTCCTGCGCACCTACCCCGGTGGATTCTGGCTGTTGGGTGCAGTTTTCCTATGTACAACGGGTGCCGAGGCACTTTATAGCGACCTGGGCCATTGTGGCCGGGGAAATATTCGGATGTCATGGATCTATGTAAAAACCTGCTTGCTGATTAATTATTTCGGGCAGGGAGCCTACCTATTATATAAATATGATGGCCTGAGGATTTCGGATGTGGTAAAGAGAGATCTCGGTATCAATGCGTTTTATGACCTGATGCCCCAATGGTTCATTATCCCGGGAGTGGTAATTGCCACTACAGCAGCCATCGTTGCCAGCCAGGCCATGATCTCCGGTGCCTATACACTCATAAGCGAAGCCATGCGGCTCAACCTGTGGCCGAAAGTCAAGATTCGCTACCCGTCTGAAGCACGGGGGCAGCTTTTTATCCCCGCCATCAATTTCCTGCTGTTTGTGGGTTGTGTAGGAATTGTATTGTATTTCCGTAAATCATCGAATATGGAAGCAGCTTACGGGCTTGCCATTATTGTAACGATGATCATGACGACCATTCTCTACGCCAATTACCTGGTACTACACCGGGTGAAATCCATTTATATCTATATTTTCCTTATTGGATATTTCATTGTCGAGACGGGCTACTTCGTTGCCTTGATGGACAAATTTATTCATGGCGGTTATATCACGCTTATCATCGGCGGTGTTATGTTCTTTGTAATGTACATCTGGTATCGTGCCCGTAAGATCAAGAACCGCTACGTGGAATTTGTGCGAATGGAACACTACGTACCCAAGATCCAGGAATTGAGCAATGACAAATCGGTACCGAAATATGCCACGCACCTTGTTTATCTCACGAGTGCAAATAATCCTAAAGAAATAGAGCATAAGATCATTTATTCCATACTCAACAAAAAACCTAAAAGAGCCGACATCTACTGGTTTGTACACGTGGATACGATGGATGATCCTTACACCTGCGAATACAAAGTAGAACACATCATTCCCAATGATATCATCCGCGTGGACTTCCGGCTGGGTTTCCGCATGGAACCAAGGATCAACCTCATGTTCCGCAAAGTTGTAGAAGACCTTGTAGCAAATAAAGAAGTGAATATCATCAGTCGTTACGAAAGCCTGGCGAGCAGTAATACAGTCGGCGATTTCCAATTCATGGTTATGGAAAAATACCTGAGCCAGGACAACGAACTCCCTTTTATGGAGCGCGTGATCATGAAACTACATTTCTGGCTTAAAGAGCACAGCCTTTCAGAAGAAAAAGGTTTTGGCCTCGATGTCGCGAATGTAACTGTGGAGAAATTCCCATTGATTGTTGCACCTGTAACGAATCTTAAATTGCGAAGGGTAGAAGATTAGGGAGATAAAAGTTAAAAGATAAAAGTTTGTTAGGTCGGAATGTTCTTTCAGCCTTTGCAACCTTTCTCTTTTGTTTGGAAACCCGGTTAAAGCATCTTCGGTTTTGGTTAAACATCCACAACTAAAAGAACTTTTATCTTTTATCTTTTAGTTTTTATCTAATTTCCCCTTCTATGGTCTTCCTGTACGTTATCGGATCCATTCTCCTTCTCACAGTAGCCGTCTATTTTTTCCAGGATAAATTTATTTTCAAACCCGAGAAGCTTAAACAGGATTTCCAATTCAAATACGACATCCCCTTTCGGGAATATTTCTTCGATGTAGAACCAGGTGTACGGATAAATGGATTGCACTTTCACCGGGACCAGCCAAAAGGTCTGATTTTATATTTTCATGGCAATACCCGTAGCATTAAAGGCTGGGCACGGTATGCGCGTGACTTTTACCGTTATGATTACGACGTGGTACTGGTGGACTATCGTGGCTTTGGCAAAAGCACCGGCAAAAGGAGCGAGAAAGAAATGATCTCGGATATGCAATTCGTATACGACAGGTTGCGTGAACAATATCCCGAAGATCACCTGATCATTTATGGTCGGAGTATCGGAAGCGGCTTTGCTTCCAGGCTCGCGTCGGACAATAAACCCCGCTACCTGATACTGGATGCCCCTTATTATAGTTTTACAAGGGTGGTTGAAAGGTTTCTTCCAATATTACCCGTTCGCATCGTGCTTCGTTATAAATTACGAACCGATCTGTGGATACCTAAAGTAACCTGTCCTATTTATATCATTCATGGCACTCGCGACTGGTTGATTCCTATCCGTCACAGCGAGGCCCTGCAACGGCTAAACCCCCGAAAGATCACGCTCATCCGCATTCATGGTGGGGGTCATAATAATCTACCTTCTTACGATGAATACCATAATTTTTTGCGGGATATACTCAAATATTGATAGGAATTGCCCGTTAACGTTGTTAAGGATTCTTTAATTGACCATATATTTATTAACATGGTACCCAGTTTCAACGTCAAACCACCAAACAGAGGTCTTATGAAAATAAAATTTTACGCACTCTTACTTACAGGAGTTACCATCATCCTCATTTCCTGCAAATCTGCAAGCAAGTTGTATGAAAAAGGCAGGTATGATGAAGCAGTTGATCTAGCCGCAAAAAAATTGCAAAAAGATCCATCCGATCCAAAACTTCGTTCCGTACTGCTCAACGCATATCGCTTTGCGGTAGAGGATCACGAAGCAAATATCCGTAACCATACTGCCAGCAGTAACGAGTTGAAGTGGGAATCTGTATATGGTGAATATGCAGGTCTTCAACGCATGTATGAATCCATACGCAAATCGCCGGATGCATTCAAAGCAATATCACCAACCGACTATTCTTCCCAATTGTTGACTTACCGGGAGAAAGCCGGTGAAGTAAGATATGAGCGGGGACTTTCATTAATGAACAACAACGACAAGCTGAGTTACCGTAAGGCATACCAGGAATTTCAAACCGCGCAGAGCTATCTGCCAGGCGACATGGGTGTCCGTGAAAAAATGGAAGAAGCATACAACAATGCCGTTGTAAACGTGATCATCATGCCGGTTGAAGAGCGTGGCAGCTACCAGTACAGTTCTTATACGAACCGGTACCGTGGCTTTGACGACAATATCCTGCGTTACCTGCAACAACATAATGGCAACCAGTTTGTAAAGTATTACCCTGCTCATGAAGCACGTAGCCGTAACATCCGTCCCGATCAGCTTATTGATGTCCGTTTTAGCAGCATCAACGTAGGTCGGAACAACGACGAAAATAATACCCGTACAGTATCGCAGGATGTGGTGATAAAGGAAACGGTGTACAAACCAGACTCCGTTGTAAAGCAATACGCTAAAGTATACGCCACAATTACTACTACTAAACGCACTATGCGTTCGGAAGGAATGATTCAGGTTGCAGTTCGCGATCAGAATAACCGCAACGTATGGACTGATAATTACAGCGGGCAACACAACTGGGTTACCGAAATTGCCAGTTATACCGGCGATATCCGCGCCTTAAGCGAAAGTGATAAACAACTTATCAATCGCACCCGCGAAAATCCTCCGCGCGAAGAAGATATTATCCGCTGCATCATGGATGAAATACAGAGTAAGCTGGAGTGTGGGATTAAGGATTATTATAATAGGATGCAATAACAGATAAAAGATAAAAACTAAAAGGTAAAAGTTGTTTTGTTCGGAAACTCCGACCTAAACAACTTTTATCTTTTAGTTTTTATCTTTTATCTGTTTCATGATCTTTGTACTCATGAAATGGAAAAAGTTAAAGAAATGGCTGCTCATTCTTTTAATTGTTTACATCGCCGGGGGCATTGCACTTTATTATTTGCAGGATGCGATTCTTTTTCACCCGGTGCAATTAAAAAAAGAACACCGGTACAGTTTTTCCGAACCTCATGAAGAAATTAATATCCCCCTAAATGAAGACGAGACACTGAATCTCGTGCGCTTTATAAAAACAGACACAGTAAGGCGCGGCGTGGTTTTATATTTCCATGGAAATAAGAAAAACATATCCTGGTATTCACGATTTGCCTCGCAGTTTACCAATAATGGGTATGAAGTGCTAATGATTGATTATCCCGGTTTTGGAAAAAGCTCGGGAAAGTTTACCGAAAAGATATTATACGATTGGTCAAAGCACCTGTATAAGTTTGCACGGAGTACATTCGGACCTGATAGTATTATAATCTATGGTAAAAGCATGGGCACGGGCCTGGCCTCCTATCTTGCATCGCGCGAAAAATGTCGCCGCCTGGTATTGGAAACACCTTATTATGATATGCCTTCCGTTGTCAGCCACTATCTTCCAGTGTACCCGGTGGAAAGTATGCTGCATTATAAACTACCCAATTACAAATACCTCCAGCTTGTAGATGAACCCATTAGCATTTTTCACGGCACTGATGACGGCGTAATTACTCATGGCAACGCCAAAAGGTTAAAGAAATACCTGAAGAGTACTGATGAATTTGTCAGCATACCAGACGGTAAACACAATAACCTCTACTCTTTCCCGCTGGTGACCCGTAAACTGGATTCCCTGCTGCAGCGTTAAGGCGCGGTGCAGTTATGCACATAAAAATACCCCGAAGTGGTTATTGTCCCCGCCTGCGGATTGTCGTAATTTTACGATAATGAAAATCCTTTACTTCATATCCTTCCTGTTATGCAGCACCGCGCTCCTCGCGCAGAATGAAGCGGATTACAACAACCTGTTGAAGAAAACCAAGGAGATCGTTATTGTGGACAGCATACTGGTGGAGGTTACTTCAGTAGAACACATAGTCCTTGATACCAACACTTTGAAGAACTATTTCCAGATGTTTTACCCGCCATTGACCACGCGCCGGAGCAGTGCCATGGAATACTATATTTCCGGCAAAATAACCACCAATCCTAACTATAATATGTTGCTGGTATCTACCCGCAAAGAAGAAGAAGAGGAAGACGTGTATTCGGAATCAGTATACCTTCTCACCACCAAAAAAGACGGCTCGAATATCAGCGCCATCGCCATAGCCACAAAAAGGGAAAAAAACGCAATAGTCAACACCAGTTCCTGGTTACACAAAGACAACCGCGTGTTTGTAACCACCCGCATCAATTCGAAGGGGAAACTTTTTGGAGGGCTTACGGAGTACCGCATTAGCGAGGATGGAAGGTTTATTAATCATCCACACTGGACGAAATAATCATTCTTCCAAGGTTACTTTAGTTTTTGTCACCCTGAGTTTATACCCCACCCCAATCTTTAAAGCATAGTTTTCTTTGGAATGGCTTACCGGAAAGTCAAAACAGACAGGGTAATCATATTCTGCTACAACGTCCCTGATGATCTCATACACTGTTTTTCCAAATGGCCTGTCGGTGTCCTTAATGTCGGTAAAGCCTCCGATCACAAGTCCCGAAAGTTTGGAGAGCTTGCCCCCGCGCTTTAACTGGTAAAACATGCGATCGATGTTATACAGGTATTCTCCAATATCTTCTATAAAAAGTATGCGACCTTTTGTTTTAATATCGGAATCCGTGCCCGCGAGATGCGCCAGTAATGCAAGATTGCCTCCTACGAGTTCACCTACTGCTTCACCCTTCCTGTTAAAAGCATGTACTGGTGCCTGGTATTTCAATTTTTTTCCTTCCAGTGCACATTTTAGCGAGCCTACATATTCATTTTTATAACCTTCATCATTAAAGGCTGCCGCCATTGGCGCATGAAGTGAAGAGATATAATAATTCGTATAAAGGTGCGAATGCAAAACTGTAATATCGCTGTAGCCAATGATCCACTTGGGTTTTTTGCTGAACTTTTTAAAATTCACCTGGTCGATGATGCGTCCCATACCATACCCGCCGCGGCCGCAGAGTACTGCACTTACGTCATCATCATCGAGCATTTGCTGGAAATCGAATAGTCGCTCTTCATCCGTGCCGGAGAAATAGGTCAGCGAACTGCCGCCGACAGTTGATCCGGTCTTTACTTTATAACCCCATTGTTGTAAAGTATCAATACAGGTTTGCACTTTTTCAGCAGCCATAAATCCTGCCGGGCATACAATTCCGATCGTATCACCATTTTTCAAATAAGGTGGAATTTTTATCATACAACTAATTTAGGTTGCATTAAGGAGTTTTATTGAAAAAAAACGGAATTACCTGTGCAATGATGGCCGACTCCATTGATAGTTTGATAGCTTACTTTGCCCTCAAGTGCAATTCGGCTATTTTTGCAGCTCGACCAGTGTGCATGATTACATCGATTCAGATACCAGCACAGTGGCTATATAATTATGGATCATCCAAAACGGTACTTGATTACATCGGCTCTTCCCTATGCCAATGGTTTAAAACATGTGGGGCACCTGGCCGGTGCTTATATTCCCGCAGACATTTATGTACGCTATCTCCGCGCGCAAAAACGGGATGTTGTATATGTATGCGGCAGTGACGAACATGGTACGGCTATTCCCATCCAGGCGATGAAAGAAAATACAACGCCCCAGGCTATTATCGATAAGTACCACGAGGCGATGAAGCAGGACTTTGCCGACCTGTCGATCAGCTTCGATATTTATCATCGTACAAGCGCACCCCTGCATCATGAAACGGCGCAGGAATTTTTTACTTACCTCAACGACCGGGGCGAACTGGAAACAAAAGAAACGGAACAGTATTACGATGAAGAAGCGAAAACATTTCTCGCCGACCGCTACATAAAAGGTACTTGTCCCAATTGCGGCAGCGACAGAGCCTACGGCGACCAGTGTGAAAATTGTGGTACAGCCCTTAGCCCCGATGAATTGATAAACCCGGTGAGCACATTGAGTGGAAATGCGCCGATAAAGAAAAAAACTACACACTGGTATCTTCCACTGGGCAAACATGAACAATTTTTGCGTGACTGGATACTGAGAGATCATAAAGATGACTGGCGCAGCACAGTGGTAGGACAATGCCGTAGCTGGATTGATGGCGGACTGCAATCAAGGGCAGTAACGCGCGATCTGGAGTGGGGCATTAAAGTACCAATCGAAAGTGCAGAAGGAAAAGTGCTGTACGTTTGGTTTGATGCACCCATCGGTTATGTAAGTGCAACAAGGCAATGGGCAATTGACAATAATAAGGACTGGAAACCTTATTGGTACGACCAGGAAACCAAACTCGTACATTTTGTAGGGAAAGACAATATTGTATTTCATTGCATCATCTTTCCTATCATGCTTAAGCTTCATGGCAATATCATACCAGCCAATGTACCTGCCAATGAATTCCTGAACCTGGAAGGCGACAAGATGAGTACCAGCCGCAACTGGAAACTCGAAATGCGTGATTATATAAATGATTTTGTAAAAAAAGAAAATGGTGGCGGCCAGTGTGTGGATATGCTCCGTTATTATTTAACGCAGATAGCGCCGGAAACAAAAGACAGTGAGTTCATGTGGAAGGGCTTCCAGGAAGCGGTCAACAGCGAATTGGTTAATATATTCGGCAACTTTGTAAACAGGACTTTTGTACTCATGCACAAACTTTGCAATGGCAAAGTTCCCAAATTGCACGAAAGCCTGCTGGATGATACAGACAGAACCCTGGCCCGCGAAATAGAAGCGACAAAATCGAAAGTGGAAGACCTGCTGGAGCAATTCAAATTCAGGGAAGCACTGTTTGAAATAATTGATTTATCGCGAAAAGGCAATAAGTACATGCAGGAAAAAGAACCCTGGATCATTGCGCGCGAGATTGCAAACAACCCTGCTGCGCAACAACGCATTGATAACTGCCTGCATATCTGCCTGCAATTAACGGCCAACCTGGCGGTATTGATCAATCCTTTCTTACCTCATACGGCAAAGGATATGATTCACATGATGAAAGTGGTAGAAAAAATGCTTGACTGGGAAAACGCCGGCAAAATGAAACTACTGAGTGTGGGCTATAGCCTGCGTGAGCCACGTTTGTTATTCAGGAAAATAGAAGATGCGGAGATTGCAGAACAGGTGGCAAAACTTAAAGCCGGTTTGATAAAGCCTGCAGAAGGAACTAAAACGAAAACCTCGATAAATAATATACCCATGGCAGAAGCAAAGCCGGAAATACAATTTGATGATTTTGCAAAACTGGAATTAAAGGCTGCAACTGTTACAGCTTGCGAAAAAGTAGCCAAGGCTGATAAGCTGCTAAAGTTGGAAGTGGACCTGGGCAACGAAAAAAGAACCATTGTATCAGGTATCGCACAACATTATAAACCGGAAGAAATGGTCGGCAAGCAGGTAATTGTCGTAACTAACCTTGCACCCCGGAAAATGAAAGGCATCGAAAGCCAGGGTATGATCCTGACGGCCGAGGATAGCGATGGGAAGCTTCAATTGCTAAAACCCGAAAACCCGGTCACCCCGGGGTCGGGGGTGAGCTAACATATTTTGTTAAAATCATCATCGGGGACTTCAACGTCCTGATAAATGCTGTCCATAAACGGAAAACAGCGCTTCCATCAAAACGAGGCGCTGTTTTAGCGTATTAACGGTTGAATTTCAGTAAATTCACCTTTAAAACCTATCCGAAATCTTGAGGGCAAAACGCATTGGTAAAAGAATTATAAGAACAGCAGCAATCATTGTTGGCAGCTTTATGATATTGCTGGCTGCTTTTCATTTCTGGCTGGTGTATCACGCCGAAGAAATAATCCAGGACATGGTTCTTTCCAGGTCGAACGGAAAAATAGTCCTGGAAGTAAAGAAGTTCAAATTCAACTGGTTCAGCAAAAAAATGGTACTGGAGGATGCAGTGTTTTATACCACAGACTCTGTAACTACTGGTACCACCTACCGTTTTGCTGTAAGAAAAATCAATCTCAAAGTAAAGGCGGTGTACCCAATGATCTTTCAAAGCAGTATTCTGATCAATACACTAAGCCTGAAAGATCCCGATATAATTGTTACCCGCATAAGACCCGTATCGAGAGATACAACCAAGCCTAAAGGTGATGTTTCCATTCCGCAGGAAATGGGAAGGATCTACAACTCGATACAGGATGCCCTGAAGGTGCTGGAGGTGAAGAAGTTTGAAATTGAAGATGCATCTTTTACACTCCTCAATAAAATGCAACCCGACGCACAGCCCTTGTACATAAGCCATATCGACTTTCATATTGATAACCTGGTTGTGGATACAGGGCGGCTAACGGGAAAAGAGAAGATATTTTTTAGTGATAATGTTGTGCTTAAATCCAGGGACCAGGATATCATTTTCCCTGATGGCAGGCACCGCCTTTCTTACCGCAAGTTTCGTATCAATATTGAGAAGAGGATCGTGGAGTTTGACAGTTGCACGATTGCTGCTACAAGATCTGATAGCGCATCGAACGACTTTAGTATATTCTTCGATGAACTTGTAATGACCAATATTGATTTTGATACA
This sequence comes from uncultured Chitinophagaceae bacterium, assembly GCA_965652975.1. Taxonomy (GTDB): domain Bacteria; phylum Bacteroidota; class Bacteroidia; order Chitinophagales; family Chitinophagaceae; genus CADEDV01. The sequence goes on from CBFGYO010000053.1 coordinate 17,036, forward strand.
CTGTACCGTGCAGAAGTGATTAAGGCAGACTCGGTGTATTGCATCAACCCGCAAGTCAAATTAAATGTCAACCTCGACAGAAAGACAGCCGCGAAAAAGGATCCCCCTAAATTAGACGACCTTATCCGTCAACTAACCGGGGATATGTACCTCAATTTCGTTGTCGTCAACAATGCAAGCTTCGACATTCAGACAGTAAAAAAAGGAATACCCAATTCCTTTACCTCGGAAAATAACAATTTCGAGATGCAGGGTCTCCAGATCGACAAGGAGTCGAAGCGACCGCTAAAGGTCAAAAAATTTGCAATGGCTATTCGCAACTATGAAAATTTCCTACGCGATAGTACTTATGAAATGTTGTTCGACAGCGTCCTTTTTGCGGATGATAAGATCTTACTAAGTGATTTTAGTTTTCGTAAACTCCAGGATGGCAAAACCATCAATAGCTTTAAGGTGCCACGTCTTCAAATGACGGGTCTGTCATGGGATCATCTTTTATTTGACCAAAAGCTGCGGGCCAACCAGGTTACGCTATACAATCCTGAGATTCTCTTTCGGGAAAAAAACAAGAAAATACAACAGCAAAAGAGACGAAACCTTTTCGATGTGCTGGCGAATATCAATGAGGTGATCATGCTGGATGACCTGCACATTATAAACGGGCAAATTGATTTAAGATTAAATGGAGGTATGAACGTGCTCCTGAAAAACGCGACGTTATCCGTCGAAAGTCGCTCATTGCTTGAGTCCAATAAGCTTTCAGGTATTCGCAGATCCGTTAACTACCTCGATTTCAAAAAAGGCATTTTGAAAATAGACGACATAACGGTACAGTTGGATGACATCAACTACACAGGCATCGATAGCCGGCTGATCGCAGGCACCGCTACTATCAGCAACCGGTCAAAAACCATGGATGCAGTAGCTAAAAATGTAACGATGAACCAGATTGTCATCAACGAAGTAACGGGTGATGTAAGCATTGGCGGTGTGAATTGGGAAAAAGCTGATATCAAACTCGAAGCTGCGGCACCTACGAGTAAAAAAGGCGGATCGTTTATCAGCCTCACGGATATTTCAGGAAAGAATACTTCGCTACAGGCTAACCTGGGAGGTAAAACCATCGCTGCTACTATCGATAATATTCATGCCGTTGCACTATTGATCAAACCTGGGGAAAAACCAATTATTGGGGGATTAGCAGTTAATGGCCGCGATCTGTCTTTCCGGCAACCGCATTCGACGCTTTACGTTAGAGAGTTTGATATCGCCGACCAGCAACAGGCAACACTGTCGGGTTTTAAATTCAATAAAAACTCGGGCACAGATAGTACTTCAGTGAGTATTCAGTCACTTTCGTTTGTACCATTCTTACAGTCTGCTATCGGTGGTGAATTAAATGCGCAGGATATTCGAATCTTTAAACCGGTAATATCAGTAAATAGCACCGTTACACCGGGTAAAGCAACCACGCCCATGCAATTGCCGATTGGCTATTTCAATAAACTTATATTGGAGCAGCCAGAAATTTCTTTCACGCAAACGAGTTCCGATGGTACAGCATCATTAGTATGGAATGGGCAAAAAAAATCTTCCAATGTAATCTCGCTGAGCGAGGTCAAAACAACTACTAATTCCATCCAGGTAAAAGGGATGTCTCTGGGCCTGAATAATTTTATTTATAGTGGAGCCAATGGCCGTACGTTTAATGCCGGTGAAGGTGAAATTACAGCACAGCTCCGGGATATCTCATTTCTGCAGCATGATGATATGGAAACTGAATGGAATGCCAGGCTTACAAACCTGGAGGGAAAAAATTTCGTGTTGGATAGCATTGGGAAAAAGGGTGGCCGTCTCGTTATGAATAATGTAGTAATAAAAGATTTAACGCTAAAGTCGGCATCACTAGGGAATATAAGAACACTGATTAGGGAAAACGCAAATTTCAGGTTGCAGCAGGTAACGGGCGAATATAGCAACAGCGACAATAATTTTAAATGGTACAATGCTGGTTATGATAAAGTGGAAAAAACCGCTTTCATGGATTCGTTCAGTTACAAACCCACACCTCCGATGGAAGAGTTTGTCGCAAGCCGTGAGTACCAAACAGATTACCTGCAAATTAAAACCGGTGCCATCAATATCGGTCCATTTGATATCGACAGCTACCTGAAAGACACGATCTTTCGAGTGGGCCGGATAAAAATAGACGACATTAATTTCAATGATTTCCGCGACAACCGCCCTCCCTTCCGCGCGGGAATTATTAAACCATTAATGGTTGACCGTATAAAAGGAATTCCTGTAAAGATCAGTATCGACACCGTTGTTTTCAATAATGCGGATATAACTTATGCAGAGTTGAACCCAAAAACTAATCAAACAGGTATTATACTCTTTAATAATACCGTTATCCGCGCGTTTCCATTTAGGAATTTTGATTTTTCCCCAACAGATAGCCTGCGAATACATGCCAATGGCTATCTTATGGATTCGATCGCCGTTCGTTTACGACTCAAACAGTCCTATACAGATTCATTAGGCGGCTTTTTACTTACGCTACGTTTAAGACCGGCAGATTTGCTTATACTCAATCCCGTGCTACCTCCCCTTGCATCGGCCAGGTTAAAATCTGGTAATCTTGATACCCTATCTATGCGTGTGTCGGGTGGTGAATACCTGGCATATGGCGAAGTGGACATGTATTATAATGATTTGAAGATTGAAATATTGAAAAACGGCACTAACGAACGGCGTGGTTTTCTTAGTTTTTTAGCAAATAGTTTAATTAAGAACAAGAATACAAACAACACCCATAATGTTTTCTTCGTCCGCAATCGCGAGCGTTCATCCATCAATTACCTGATCAAGATTCTGATGAGCGGCGTCAACAGCACCATCGGAGCAAAAAACAATAAAAAAACGATTCGGAAGTACAAAAAAGAACTGCGTGAACGCAACCTTCCACCCAATGTTTACGATTGAGTGAATGCCGGTATACTTGCCAATTTTTACCGGCAGTAATTAAGCATGTCCGGAAAAAAAATAGCCTGGCTCACCCTTCTACTTGCGGCAGTTGCTGCCGGTATCTATGGCTATAAAGAATTTACACGCACGAACAAGCAACTCATCAATGCGAAGCCTGATTATACAATGACGGCAAGTGCACTTATCAATGATTTTGAAAACGATGACAATATGGCCACCACCCGCTACAATGGTAAGGTCTTAGAAGTATCAGGATCGGTGTTGACCGTTGAAAAAGATGATTCCGGTTATTATACTGTTATACTTGGAGAACAGGGAACTATGTCGGCTGTGCGCTGTTCGATTGATAGCACCCAACAGGCGAATGCAGCCAGGATCAAAGCTGGCTCGTCTGTACTTATCAGGGGCGCCTGCACAGGATTTAATAAAGATGAAATGGGATTGGGTGCGGATGTAATCTTAAACCGGTGCGCAGTTATTAAATAAAGTGAAAATGAAAAAGATAATAGCTTCCTATTTGTGCATGTTACTTTGCCTGGCGTCACTTAATTCAAATGCCCAAAAATTTTATACCAAAACGGGTAAGATCTCTTTTTTCTCCTCAACCGCTCTTGAAAATATTGAGGCAAGTAATCGAAGTGTAACAGCATTGCTCGATAGTAAAACAGGCGAATTGCAATTTACGGTACTCGTGAAAGGCTTTGAATTCAAAAAAGCACTGATGCAGGAACATTTTAATGAAAACTATCTCGAAACTGATAAATTTCCAAAAGCTTCCTTCAAAGGACAGGTGTTGAATAATTCCGAAATCAATTATGCTGCAGATGGCAGTTATCCTGCTCGTGTAAAAGGCCAGCTCACCATTCATGGACAGACAAAAGATATAGAGACTACGGGTGTCATCCATATAAAAGACGGAAAACCTGTTCTTAATTCTACTTTTTCTGTCCTGATAGCCGATTATAAGATTAATGTCCAGCGCATACACCAGGATAATATTTCCAAATCAATAAAAATTACAGTTGAGGCTGCCTTAACCCCGCTGTAGAAGCATAAAAAATAAAACTAAATAAAGTTGTGTTGGACCAGGCAATCCAATAAAACAGCTTTTACCTCTTAGTTTTTATCCTTTTATCTATTCTGCTTATCTTCGAATTCGGAATAGTTGCATAACTAACTAATTTGGAAATATGAAACGCACGATCAAAAAAGTTGCTGTGTTGGGTTCAGGCGTTATGGGATCCCGTATAGCCTGTCATTTTGCAGGAATTGGAGTACAGGTGTTGCTATTGGATATAGTTCCGGGCAATTTGCCTGCTGACGCTCCTACGGCCCAGAAGAACAAGATCGTTAATGATGCATTGACTGCAGCGGTAAAAAGCAACCCTTCACCCCTGTATCATAAGGACGCGTTGAAAAAAATTACCACTGGTAATTTTGATGACAACATGAAAGACATCGCCAGTTACGACTGGATTATCGAAGTCGTGATCGAACGCCTGGATATTAAAAAACAGGTTTATGAAAAAGTAGAACAGTTCCGCAAACCGGGCACGCTCATTACGTCCAACACCTCCGGAATTCCTATTCACCTGCTGAGTGAGGGCCGGAGTGAGGATTTTAAAAAACATTTTTGTGGAACGCATTTTTTCAACCCGCCCCGTTACCTGCGTTTACTCGAGATCATACCTACACCGGATACTGATCCGGAGATAACACGCTTCCTGTTACAATATGGCGACCTGTACCTTGGCAAAACCACCGTTTTGTGTAAGGATACCCCTGCATTTATTGCCAACCGCATTGGTGTATTTGGTATCATGTCGCTGTTTGGTCTCGTTGATAAAATGAATTTAACTATCGATGAGGTTGATGCGTTGACTGGGCCAATAATCGGCCGTCCAAAATCAGCAACCTTCCGTACTGCCGATGTAGTAGGTATCGATACACTGGTAAAGGTCGCAAAAGGTGTTTACGACAATTGTCCTAATGATGAGTCGAGGGATAAATTTGCTATCCCCGCATGGTTAAATAAGATGGTAGAAAATAACTGGCTGGGTGATAAAACGGGCCAGGGTTTTTTCAAGAAAACGAAAGGAGCGGCAGGCGAAAAGGAGATATTAACGCTCAACCTCAAAACTTTTGAATATGGACCGCGTATAAAACCAAAGTTTGGTAGTGTGGAAGCGGCCAAACCCATTGATGATCTCTATCAAAGATTAAAAATGCTTTGTGCCGGGCAGGATAAGGCCGGCGAATTTTACCGTCATTTCCATTATGGTTTGTTTTCCTACATATCCCATCGCATTCCCGAAATCAGTGATGAAATTTACCGGGTAGACGACGCGATGATGGCTGGTTTTGGTTGGGAAATTGGCGCTTTTGAAAGTTGGGATGTGCTTGGCGTTGAAAGAACAGTAAAAGCTATGAAAGAAGCTGGTTATCCTGTTGCGCCGTGGGTGGATGAAATGTTGGCCAAAGGAATTAAGTCTTTTTATAAAATAGAAAACGGTAAAAAATTATCCTATTCCCCACAGGAAGGTAATTACAGCTCAGCGTTAGGCTCTGACCAGGACAATGCATTTATCGTGATGAGCAATTACCAGGATAAAATTGTATGGAAAAATGGAAGTTGCAGGTTGTATGACCTGGGAGATGACGTAGTAGGTCTTCAATGGGCAACAAAAATGGGAAGTATCGGCGGCGACGTATTGTCGGGTATTCAAACTTCCATTGAAAAAGCAGAAAAAAATTTCAAAGGACTTGTTATTGCCAATGAAGGCAGCAATTTTTCGGCGGGGGCAAACGTGGGAATGATATTCATGTTGGCCATCGACCAGGAATATGATGAGCTGGATATGGCCATTCGCCTGTTTCAGAATACAATGATGCGTGCACGCTATTCTTCAATCCCTGTTGTTGTAGCTCCGCACGGGTTGGCACTTGGTGGCGCATGCGAGTTGAGCCTGCATGCTGATAAGTGTTGTGCTGCAGCAGAAACTTATACGGGTCTTGTTGAACTTGGAGTTGGATTGATACCTGGTGGCGGGGGTACAAAAGAATTTGTGTTGCGTGCTTCGGATGAGATGCATGAAGATGAACCGGAAACAATAACATTGAAAAATCGTTTTCTCACGATTGCAACTGCAAAAGTTGCTACATCGGCGCATGAAGGTTTTGACATCGGTGTTTATCGTAAAGGATTGGATGAGGTGGTGGTTAATTCATCGCGACGAATTGCCGAAGCAAAAAGATCGGTGATCGAGATAGCTGCAAGCGGCTATTCTACACCGGTGGTACGTAAGGATGTAAAAGTGCTGGGCCGTTCTGCACTTGGAGCGCTATATGCAGGTATCAACGGAATGGTACGTGCCAATTATGCAACTGAGCATGATTCACTCGTTGCCAAGAAACTTGCATATGTGATGTGTGGAGGCGATCTCAGCGAACCTACGCTGGTACCCGAACAATATTTACTCGACCTGGAACGAGAGGCATTCCTTTCATTATGTGGTGAAAAGAAAACACTTGAACGCATTCAGAGTGTATTGAAGAGTGGAAGACCAGTGCGGAATTAAGTAACGTAAAACTATGTTGATCTTTGTGCCTATGATTCTATGTGGTAAAGTCTGTGT
>CBFGYO010000054.1:0-23297 GCA_965652975.1 uncultured Chitinophagaceae bacterium
AAGTACTGGTGAAGAAAAAGTAATTCATAAAAAATCTCCAATGCCTGCTAAAAAGGAAGAAAAACCAATTGTAAAAAAAGGTCGCAAGAAAACAGACGAAAAAGATGCGCCTGCAACAGATGTTGCAACTCCTGAAATAATTAGCGAAGAAGAAGAAACAGAAGTAGAACCACCACAACCCGTACAGGAAAATGGCGGTCAGCAAAATGGTGGTGACCCTGGTGGTCCCAACAAAGTGTACCCACAGCGTCGCGATCAACAATTCAATATCGAATTTGATGGTGTGATACTTGGTGAGGGCGTATTGGAAATGATGCCTGATGGTTATGGTTTTCTCCGCTCATCAGATTACAATTACCTGTCATCACCGGATGATGTGTACGTATCTCCATCACAAATAAAACTCTTTGGGTTAAAAACTGGTGATACGGTACATGGTGCCGTGCGTCCTCCCAAAGAAGGTGAAAAATATTTTGCGCTACTTAAAGTAGATACGATCAATGGCAAAAGCCCCGAAGAAGTCAGGGACCGTGTGCCATTCGACTATCTTACTCCACTATTCCCGTTTGAAAAACTAAACCTGTTTACAACACCGAGTGATTACTCTACCCGCATAATGGATCTCTTTACCCCGATAGGTAAGGGACAAAGGGGATTGATTGTTGCGCAGCCGAAAACAGGTAAAACGATGTTGTTGAAAGCAGTGGCCAATGCAATTGCCGCCAACCATCCTGAATGCTACCTGATGGTAGTACTTGTAGATGAGCGCCCTGAAGAAGTTACCGACATGGAACGAAGCGTGCGGGCGGAAGTAATCGCGTCTACGTTTGATGAGCCGGCTGAAAAACACGTAAAAGTTTCAACTATTGCGTTACAAAAAGCAAAACGACTTGTTGAGTGCGGACACGATGTGGTGATACTGCTCGATTCCATCACGCGCCTTGCACGTGCACACAACACTGTAGCTCCAGCCTCTGGTAAAGTACTTTCCGGTGGTGTGGAAGCAAACGCCATGCAAAAACCAAAACAGTTTTTTGGTGCTGCCCGTAAAATTGAGAATGGTGGATCACTTACGATCATTGCTACTGCCCTTGTAGATACTGGTAGTAAAATGGATGAAGTGATCTTTGAAGAATTCAAAGGAACTGGTAATATGGAACTGCAACTGGATCGTCGTTTGGCCAACAAACGTATTTATCCGGCGATCGACCTGGTTTCATCTTCTACGCGTCGCGACGACCTCCTGCTCGACAGAGATGTATTGCAAAGGATGAACCTGCTGCGTGTATATCTTACAGACATGAATGCGGAAGAAGCTATGCGTGAATTACAAAATCGAATGAAGGGAACGAAGAATAATGAAGAGTTTCTTGCGAGCATGAATCGCTAGACAGTTATAGGTGAACTCATTAATAAATATTTTAACCGCTGGATCGTCCGGCGGTTTTTTCAGTTAACTACTCTCATTGTGGCCACGGAAAGAATATATATTGAACAATTTATGGGTCTCGCCCGGCAACACCCCGTACTTGATGTGCGCTCACCCGCTGAATATTTACATGCACACATGCCGGGAGCCTACTCATTTCCCCTTTTTACCGACGAAGAAAGAAAAATGGTGGGCACCAATTACAAGCAACAAAGCCGTGAGCAGGCAATCAAGATAGGCCTCGATTATTTTGGCCCTAAAATGAGGCCGATGATTGAAGAAGCCGAATCAATCATCGCGAAGTGGAAGGAAAATGCTCAGTCGAGCGGTAAAAATTCCAACACGAAAGTTATTCTCGTGTATTGCTGGCGCGGTGGCATGCGCAGCAGCGCCGTATCCTGGTTGCTCGACCTGTATGGATTTAAAGTATATACACTTATCGGTGGATACAAGATGTTTCGTAACTATATTCTCGACACTTTTACATTGCCTTTTCATTTCAAAATATTGGGTGGCTATACGGGGTCTGGCAAAACTGAAATATTAAAGGCGATGGAGCAACAGGGACAAACTGTTGTAGATCTTGAAGACATTGCGAAGCATAAAGGTTCAGCATTTGGTAATATTGGATTGCCGCCACAACCCGGTCAGGAAATGTTTGAAAACCTGTTGGGTATAGAACTTCGTTCAAAGCTCGGGAAAAACAATAATGAAGGTCCGGGTGCAGGCATTACCCATTCCCCTTATGCTATTTCGCAAATTCCTATATGGCTGGAAGACGAAAGCCAGCGCATAGGATTAGTGAATTTGCCTAACAATTTGTGGGCAACGATGCGTACATCCCGTATATTTTTCCTTGATATACCTTTCGAACAGCGGTTGCAACATATCATCGAAGAATACGGTGGCCTAAATAAGGTGAACATGATTGACGCTATAGGCAGGATAAAAGAAAAACTGGGCGGATTGAACGCAAAGATGGCAATTGAATATCTCGAACAAGAAAATATCGCAGCATGCTTCAGCATCCTGCTCAAGTACTACGATAAATTTTATCATAAGGCCCTGCATAACCGACCGGATGTACAGCACTTACTTCAGTTGGTAACGTGCGAGAAGGTATGCGCTGACAATGGAGTGAAAGTAATGGAAATTGCTAATGAGGCTATTCATTTAAATAATTAAAGGTCCTCACCAACGCCTCATCAGGCTTTTTGAACATGCTTCCTTTTTGTAAAACTTCTGATAGATTTTTTACATCCTGGAATTCTTTTTTTACGGCGTTTGAATTAGGATTTATTTTCTTTACTTCTCCAGTATTTTCATTTACGTAATAGAACTCTTCATTATTTTCAAACTCCCTCATTTCGGGTACGCTGATCTTTGCTACCGGAATTATTAGCTCGGCATATGTTTTTCGATACAGGCTATATTTTGTTCCCTTTACGAGTTCGGCATAATAGAATTTATCACCTGCTCCAATATGATCTCCCGATACAAACTTGATATCTTGTTTTACTCCATTTTTTTCATCTTTCCGCAAAATGAATGAATCAAGATCGCCCGGCTCTTTTACCAATGGTTCGTCAGGATTAGCTGTAGTTAAAAATTCGACGTTTTGATTATACACGTCGTAGCGCAACTGCACATTCATAGCTTTTTCGCCGGGTGAGAACATATCACCTTTCACAACTTCCTTCACGTAATAGGGATTGCCCTGCACTTTAAATGGTCCGATCAGGTAGTAGCCGCCGTTTTCGGCTTTGTTTTGAAGAAGCCTGTTATGATTTGTATACACATTTCGCTGGCTGCTTGCAAGCAGTGAGGTGAGTAGCAATCCAAGAAGAAAGTACTGGCGCATAGCGATATCATTTAAGTTTCCTGTTCCTGAAAAGAGCACGATAAAGCGAAAGTCAATAATTCCGCTGACTTTTACTGGTTTCTACGTTCAAAAGAAAATAAATCTCGTAAAAATACTTGTGGTAAATATGAGCCGCTCGCTTTTATCCTCCTCTTACACAATCGAATAGATGGTTGATTCGTTATTAGTGCTGGTTACTAAAATCCATTCCTGCAGAAAATTCGACTGAACCTATTATCATGAAAAACCTGAAACTGATACTGCTACTGGTATTATCTCCGCTTTGTTTTTTTGGACAATCCCTTTCGGGCTTATGGATGGGCAGCTTGAACAATGACAGCGCATCTGTAAGAAAAGATCAATCCTTTGAAATTGTACTTTCTCAATACAAGGAAAAAGTAACCGGCTATTCACGCAACACTTTCACAGTAAATGATACCCTATACTATATCGTAAAAAGGGTGAAGGGAACTATTGTTGGGAATGTGTGCGAGGTAAAGGATGATTACGTTGTATCGCACAACTTTCCCAAAAAACCGGAGAAAGGCGTTAAGGTTACCAGCACGTTTCATAGAAGTGAATCAGACAGCGCCTGGTATCTTGATGGAGACTGGAAAACTTCTAAAACGAAAAAATATTATGCTGTGTCGGGAAAAGTGGAATTGAAAGAAGAAAAAGATCCGAGTGTATCCAAACTTTTCCCCCACCTCGAAGAGTTGGGACTTGACCAGGATGTACCCGTTTTTGCTGCCGTGAAAAAATCTGCTGATCTCTCAGCCTCAAAGTCAGCTCCGCCCCCGGCAGCAAGTAAAGACGTTGCAGTAATCAAACCAAAAACCAGCAATGAGGTGGCTAAGTTGCCAGTAACAAACAAACCCGCAGCCACGGTGCCCGTTATTGTAAAACAACCTGAAAGCACTGCAGTTAATACTCCAACAACAAGTTCAGAAAAAACTGAAACTGCAAAAACAGTAGTGAAGATCCCCGAAACAGTACCAAACAACGCAATAAATAAACAGGTTGTAGCCGAGGAGAAAAAAACAATAGCGGCGACAAACACTGTGTCTATTTCTACAAACCCTAATGAGAATGGTAAACGCGCCATTGAAGTGGCGAGCAAAGAAACACCTAAGACGAATGAACCTGTAGCAGAACCAACAGGTATGGAGGATCTTGGCAATACAGTGATTCCAAAAAGTACTGCACCAGCACCTAAGTCTGTAGCCACCAGCAGCAAACCCGTGGAACAGAAGTCCATTGCCCAACCAAAAAGTACGGAAACCGCAAGCGTAGCAGTACCTGCAGCTACTCAGAAGCAAACAACCATATTACCCGTTGCAGCGCCAACAAAGACACTGGCTCCCGCTGCAGCATTTGTAGCCGAGCGAAAGACTGAAGCCCCTCAATATGTCAACTATGTGTCCGATAGTCTTGTATTGATCCTCTATGATAATGGTGAAATAGATGGTGATACAGTAAGTGTGGTTTTGAACGGACAAATGTTTATGGAGAAACAGGGTCTAAAAGCTTCAGCTATACGTAAAACGGTTTATATCACACCTGGCAACGAGGAGCTCACGCTAATTTTATATGCTGAAAATCTTGGAAAGTATCCACCTAATACGGGTCTTCTTGTAGTATATGATGGCGAAGAAAGGCACCAACTTCGATTCAGCGCCGACCTGCAAAAAAATGCGTCGGTCGTGTTCCGAAGGAAGAAGTAAATTAGCTGATGTTGAGATCACTGTTGCTTCAGCTATTACTTTTTGTATCATATTATTCGCATGCCGTTGAGATCGACACGCTGTATTCTTCATTTGTACAAGACCGTTTCATAATTACAATAAAGAAACCTGCGAACTATAATATTCAGAATAAATATTTCCATGTATACATTACCGATGGCAACATCGGCATGGGTGATTATGTGCTGGGCAGATCAGAAAGCTGGAAAGCAACAGTTCCCTCCAACTGCATTATTATAGCTATCGGACATATTGGCGACTGGGATGAAAAACGTCCAAGAGACCTCATCCCTTCAGATATTAGTAAAAATGCCGAAACCAATTTTGGTAAGGCAGATAATTTTTATCTTTTTCTTCAAAAAGAACTGATACCGTCAATAGAAAAAAAACTTCCCAATAAAAAGGAACGCATTTTTATTGGCCACTCCTTTGGCGGGTTATTTTGCCTGTATACCCTGTTTAAAGAGGATAAATTATTCGATCGGCATTTTGCTATCAGCCCATCGGTGTGGGCCAACTATTACGAACTCGACAAAATTGAAGAAGCATATTATAAGAAAAACAAGACCCTGAATGCCAGGGTTACCATATATGTTGGTGCGCTCGAATTCTTAAACAAGGTGCTTTATTCAACCCGCAATTTTGTAGCTACGGTCGATGAAAGAAAATATGCTGGTCTTACAATTACTAAGAATGAAATAGCATGGGCCAATCATTTTAGTATTCGAAAACCTGCGGTGGACAGGATTTTTGCATCATTGAAATAGATTGAGCGGCATGGGCAGTAAAAGGAACCCCAAACAACTTTTTATCTTTTAAGCTGCCTGCCGCAGGCAGATTTTTATCATTTATCTCTCTCCATTCCCGAGCTTTGACGAATGACTGAAATTATCAAACTCACTCAATATTCCCACGGCGCGGGCTGCGGCTGCAAGATCGCCCCAAAAGTGCTCGATGAAATCCTCAAGAGCAGCTTCATTCAACCCGACAACAAAAAACTCCTGGTTGGCAATCACAGCAAAGACGACGCTGCAGTATACGACCTGGATGGCGAAAAAGCCCTGGTGCTTACGACCGACTTCTTTACTGCTATTGTAGATGACGCTTATGCTTTCGGACAAATTGCTGCGGCTAATGCCATCAGCGATGTGTATGCGATGGGCGGGACACCATTGATGGCTATTGCAATACTGGGATGGCCGGTAGAAAAACTTCCGATTGAACTTGCATCAGGAATTGTAGATGGTGGCAGATCGATATGCAACGAAGCGGGTATTCCACTTGCTGGTGGGCATAGTATCGATTCCCTGGAACCTATTTTCGGGTTGGCCGTTACGGGATTGGTTGAAATAAAACAATTGAAAAAAAACAATACGGCCCAAGCCGGCGATTTTTTATTTCTAACAAAGCCATTGGGTACGGGCATACTTTCGACTGCTCAAAAACGTGGTTTGTTGAAAGATGACTATAGCCTGGAAATGATCAGGCAGATGGCAACACTGAATAAAGTGGGTGCGGAATTGGGAAAGATCGACGGGGTAACTGCGATGACGGACGTTACCGGCTTCGGATTACTTGGCCACCTCATCGAAATGGCGGACGGATCAGGACTAAGTGCTGAAATTTTTTATAATAAAATACTCGCTACCGATGGTGCTCGTGAATTAATTAGCCAGCGAGTATTTCCGGATGCAACCACTCGCAACTGGAGCAGCTATAGCGACAAAGTGAAATTCGAAAAAGGAGTGAATGTAATGGAAGCTTTTACTTTATTACCCGATCCTCAAACAAATGGGGGATTGCTTATAAGTGTGAAGGAAAAGGATATAGCACAGGTGGTGCAGCTTTTTCAAAAATCTGGTTTGGATAAATTTATTGAACCGATCGGTAGGTTGATTGATAAAAAAGAAAAGACTGTCTATGTTTCTGCTTAAATTGGTATGCTATGCTAATCTATGCTTCTATGCTCCTATGTGGTAAGAATATGGCCTCCCCTCTCGAACAGTCCCGATGACCGAAACCATAGTTTTACCACATAGGAGCAAGGAGCATAGGTTATCATAGTTGTTTGGGTTTGAGAAATATTTCAGCCATCATACAGCGCACACTTCCGCCTTCAACTCTTTCGATGGTGGGAATTGAAATAGGCAACAATTGCGCATAAGCCTCCAGCATTACCCGCTGCTCATTGGTTAATGATGCAAGTGCAGCATCGCTACATACCAGGAATTTTTCGTTGCTCTCATTTTTTACCAGCAACATATTGCCGGCAAATGCATGCATCTGTTCCCGTGTAATGGGTATTATTGTTTTTGCTGTTGACTCCAGTAGTTGCCTTACCGCAATAAGTTCCCATTCTTCTTCCAGCGACTCTTCGCATAAAATGGCAAACTCATCGCCCAGGCTCATCATTACGTTGGTATGATATACGGGATATCCATTTTTATCGGTGGCAAGAAAAACGATTGCCTGGTAACCATTAGCGGCAGCGAATTTCTCCAGTACCGGCACACTTGTGCGTTCGGATACCGATGTATAGATCATTTTGTTATCATGGTCGATCACCATACTTCCAGTACCTTCCAGGAATCTTCCCTCGGCTTCAAATTCACTCCAGTCGTGCAGGTCGCTCATCACAAAATTTGCGGATAGCCATTGCACGATGTCTTCACGCTTTTCGGCACGGCGGTTTCGGGCAAACATGGGGAATAATGAAACTACGCCCGAGGGTGATGTGCTGATCCAATTGTTGGGAAATATTGCGTCGGGTTTTGGAGGATTGATATCGTCATCGACGACTATTACATTTATATGATGACTGCGCAATATATTGACCATAGTATCAAACTCCAGTAGCACCTGCTGCTGCATGGTATCATGAGCAACCGAAGGTTGATTTTGAAAGGCATTATTCACAGCCGTTTCTTCATTGTAGCCGAAAGCGGCAGGACGTATCATTAATATCGTGGAAGCTACGGGCAAAGGAAAACCTATAGAGCGTTGCAGTTAGTATATCGAAAGGGTGTTTAAAATCTTGAAGCGGTTTCACGATTTCACCAGCAAGCCATCAATCTTCGATGCGAGCTTCCTGTCTTTCTCGGTCACGATATCGCCAGCATCGTGTGTACTAAGCCAGATCTCCACTTTGTTCCACACATTGGTCCAAAGCGGATGATGGTTCATTTTTTCCGACTCCATTGCTACCCTGGTCATAAATGCAAAAGCTTCACTGAAATCTTTGAACTCGAACTTGCGATACAGGGTGTTTTTCTCTTCCTTCCACATAACGTTTGCTTTAAAGATTAAACTAATTAATCGGGTTAAAAAACGAGGTGTTCCTTGTTGCGGATCTTTTCATTTGTGAGTTCTACTACAAGCTGCACACCGTGTATCGATCGGATATATCCAATGGTTTGTTGCAGCATTTCGGTGGAAACAATATCGCCTTTCATCAACCACAAAAAATCAAGGTGCCTGAATTCCGGTAAAAGATATTCGCCATCAAACTGGTTGTTGTAAATATAATGCCCGAGTGAGCCGGTAGGTTCGCAATACTCGTAAACTGCAAAAAAGTAATTGCGCTTCTTTTTAGATAATTGGATTTCTATATCATTATTGATACGAAAATCCATTCCCATAGTGCTATTAAGGTTCCAGCAAAACTGGTAATCTTTTACGGGCGCCATTATGCCAAGCAGTCTTGTGTCCTCGAAGAATTCGTGGGTGAGGTCGTGGGTATTCAATAACAGCTTTGCGCCGCGTTCAGCCATACAACTATTTTCACGTACAATTTACAAATTAGAATTCAAGCGGAGCTTCTTTCGTTTCCGCACCGCGTTTGAAAATTACTTTGGTTTTATCGCCTTTGTTGAATTTTCCGAGTGCCTGCATATAATTTTCAAGCGAGTTGATGGGGTATTGGCCAAGTTGTATGATCACATCGCCGGTTTTTAATCCTGCCCTGGCTGCTGGCCTGTTTTCGGTAACGCCATCGGCACGCACACCCGTCCCCGTAAATGTATAGTCGGGCATTATTCCCAGTGTTACTTTAAACGAAGCATTGGTAGTTGTCTGGGTTTCCCTGGTTTTGGTAAATGCGAGTTTTCCTTTATCATTCAACGCCTGTATTACACCATATATGTGCTGGATAATACTCCATTGACCCTGGTAATTTATTTTAATTGCATCGTCGGTGGGTTTATGATAATCGGAATGCAAGCCGGTAAAATAAAACAACACCGGTATATCCTTCCGGTAAAATGAGGTATGATCACTTGGTCCCGTACCGCTGCTATCATATTTTACAACAAAGGCCTGGCTGCGTACTGAATTCAATACTTCCGGCCATGTAGGAGAGGTGCCAA
Organism: uncultured Chitinophagaceae bacterium; assembly: GCA_965652975.1. GTDB lineage: Bacteria > Bacteroidota > Bacteroidia > Chitinophagales > Chitinophagaceae > CADEDV01. The sequence continues at coordinate 9,400 of CBFGYO010000054.1, forward strand.
TACCACCGATGGTTAGAACCTTTGAGCTATCATTTAGCCTACCCACCATATCCATATTTATCATGTAATCTATTGACTTCAGTTCCACTGTTGGGTGCTCGGTAAAATATTTTGAACCAAAGAGTCCAAGCTCCTCGCCCGAAAAAGCTATAAACAGGTAATTATTATTTTTTGCTTTTGATGATTTAAGCAGGCGCGCCAGTTCGATTAGTGCTGCGGTACCGCTTGCATTATCATCTGCTCCATTATGTATGGCTTTTTCTCCAGTACGGTGCATGGAACCTCCATCTTCGCCATACCCGAGATGATCGAAATGTGCACCGAGTACCACCGTGTTGGCCGCATTATTATCAATAAACCCTATTACATTATGACCGAGTCTCTTCTTTTCACCGATATCCGTGGTAAATTTTATATCCAATGCCGTTTGCCGGTCTTTTAAATATTTTTCTGCGGCAGTTTTGCTGATATAGATTACAGGTATGCCGAGTCTTTCTGCTTTGTCCTTTGCATTAAAAGAAAGCTTGTCATCATCTGTCGACGAATTGAAAAGTATTACCGCAGACGCACCCTTATCCATCGCCTTTTTAGCATTGTTATATAGGTAATCGGCGAGGTCAAAATGGGGATTGGCCTTATTTTCAGCCAGTATGTCCTTTAGATCAATAAACCAGGGCATGTCGGCTTCCTGTATCGCCATTACAGGTTTGGCTTCAATTTTTTTGTTGGCGCTATATGGTAGAGGAAAATAATCAGTTGGAGTTTGCAGGTTGATCCCGTTTATTGAAAAGCTTGTCCCGGTGTTTACCTGTTTGCCATCGTTTATATCAAAAGCCTGGAAAAACTCGCTACTACCTTTTGGCGCCAGTCCGATTGCATTGAACTGGTCGGCGATGTAGTCCATAGCCAGTTTTTCACCAGCGCTTCCGGCCCTTCTTCCTTCCAGCTTGTCGTCTGATAAATATTGAATATGCGTTTTCAGGTTGGTCAACGACTTATCATCCGTACTGCTAATATTTTTCTGCGGCGCACAGGCAGCAAGAAATAATAATAGCGCAACCAATATCGAGGGAGAAAATTTCATAACAGCAGATTATACCACAAAGGTATCATAGTAGCATAGATTTAAGACGGCGTTGAGAACTATCCTTGCAATTTTAGTGCGATACTGGAAATAAGATTCCGGGTCGGGAAGTTCAAAAATCGCAATTCGTAAGGCTATGTCAGGGGGGGCGTTTATTTTTGCAGACTTTGCCTTGAAGTGAAAAAAGATAGATTACATATTGCGTTGGTTGGTAACCCGAATAGCGGAAAAAGTTCGCTGTTCAATGCTTTGACCGGCCTAAACCAGCAGGTTGGAAATTTTCCGGGTGTAACGGTCGATAAAAAGACCGGTACGACAAGCCTTCCGGAAATGACCGCGGAAGTTATCGACCTGCCCGGTACATATAGCCTTTACCCACGCCGGCTGGATGAATGGGTGAGTTACAAAGTGCTGCTGGGCCAGGACCCTGAACTGCAACCGGATGTGGTAGTGGCCGTGGCCGATGCAAGTAATCTCAAGCGAAACCTTCTTTTCTGCACACAGATCATTGATTTGAAAGTTCCGGTGGTAATTGCGCTTACCATGATGGACCTGGCCAAGAAAAAAGGCATCGGCATCGACCTGGATGAACTGGAGCGAGAACTAGGTGTACCCGTAGTGGCTGTCAACCCCCGGAAACAAAAAGGAATCGCACAATTAAAAAAAGTAATCGGGCAAACCGCCAAACACCTGTACAAAACGCCGGCGCGTGACTTTATCGATAATAAGTCGCTCGCGCAATTGCCGGTGGAAGAGGTTCAACAGCAGTTCAACGAACTGAGCGATTATACTGCTATTCATTATTTGATCAATCACGAATGGTTTACGCTGGAGCCAGAGGCTAAAGAAAAGATCCAACGTATCGTTCACAAAAATAATTTCAATTCTACTAAAACGCAGGCAGAGGAAATACTGCAACGCTATGGCCGCATCAAACACATCATGCAGCTTGCGGTAACAGAACCCGATCCTCTTCAAAAAACATTATTCACTGAAAAGCTCGACAATATCCTGCTTCATCGTCGCTGGGGATATGTGATATTGCTTGCTGTACTGTTTCTTTTGTTTCAAAGTATTTTCTGGCTGGCGCAATACCCAATGGACTGGATCGATTGGGGGTTTGCGTCGCTCAGCGAAGCGCTTTCGAGATCATTGCCGCAAAACTTATGGACCGATTTGCTGCTCAACGGAGTGCTTGCCGGGTTGAGTGGAATATTAATTTTTGTTCCGCAGATAATGATCCTGTTTGCACTCATCACATTGCTGGAAGATACCGGGTACATGGCACGCATTAGTTTTCTTACCGACAGGCTGATGCGATCGGTAGGACTCAACGGTAAAAGCGTGATGCCAATGATCAGTGCTTTTGCATGCGCAGTACCAGCGGTAATGAGTGCCCGAAATATTGAAAACAGGAAAGAGCGCCTGCTCACTATTCTCATCACACCTTTGATGAGCTGCTCGGCAAGGTTACCTGTATTTACAATTCTCATCGGCCTCGTTATACCAAAAACCTATTTATTCGGTTTCCTCGGTGTGCAGGGGCTGGTGATGATGGCATTGTATTTATTGGGCCTCGTAATGGCATTGGTGGTATCGTACATAGCAAAATGGTTTATTAAGATAAAAGAAAGAAGCTTCTTTATACTTGAACTGCCCACTTACCGCGCACCACGGTGGAACAATATTATTCGTACGATGGTTAGCAAGGCCAGGATATTTGTATTCGATGCAGGCAAAGTGATTATGATCATCAGTTTGATATTATGGGGGCTGAGTTCATTTGGACCGAATAATAGCACCGGCAAAATCACGGCGCAGTATGAGCAACTAAAAAGTGAGCCGGGCGCCAACGTGGAACTGTTGGAGAAAGAATTTCATACGGCAAAGCTCGAAAGCAGTTATGCAGGTATACTTGGCAAAACCATTGAGCCTTCCATCACTCCTTTAGGATTTGACTGGAAAATTGGCATTGCACTTATTACATCTTTTGCTGCCCGCGAAGTGTTTGTAGGCACCATGGCCACGCTATATAGTGTCGGCGATTCAGATAATGAATTGCTGTTGAAAGAAAAAATGAAAGCCGCCGTTTACCCCGATGGAAGGCCTGTATTTACGTTGGCTTCAGGCCTGTCATTAATGATCTTTTATGTGTTTGCGATGCAATGCATGAGTACGCTTGCCGTGGTAAAAAGAGAAACGCGTACCTGGAAATGGCCAATCATCCAGTTTATCTACATGACAGGACTGGCATATATCATGAGTTTGCTGGTGTACCACATCTTCCGTTAATTATTTAACAGGAGCTACCCATTTATCTTTTGGCTCAAAATAATCCCACAGCATAGCCGATATTTTTCGGGTAAGCGTCCACGCTTCATTGGAATGTGTCCAGCTACTATCCTTATTATTTTTTGTAAATATGCAGAAGATGTAAGGTTTGCCCGGCGCATTCACCAACATGGCTTCGCTGCGTACAGCATTCACACAACCATTTTTGCTAAATACTTCAATGTAGGGCGGTATTTGCGATAGGCCTTCGTCCAGGTCACAATAGTTGCGACTCATACAACGCAGCATACGGTCGCATGCCGCCGGTGAAAGTATTTGCGAGCGGTAGATCATTTCGTAAAGGCGTCCCATTTCGGCCGGCGATGTTTGGCCCCATCCATATTGCGTGCGATTATCTTCCCTTCCAGGCGTTCTTGAATTTACGCGCGTATTTTTAAAGCCGAGGCTGTCCAGGATGGCATTGATCCTTGTTCCTGTGCCTGCCAGACTTTGTAGCCACAGGCTGGCGGTATTGTCGCTAGTGGTCATCATGAGCATCATCACTTTTCGCAGCAATATTTTCTCATTGCTCTTAAACGAACCGAGGATATCTACTCCTGCATATAATAAGGAATCTTTGTAGATCAATTCCTGGTCGTATTTCAACTCGCCTTTTTCAAGTTTATCCATGATGCCGAGGAGTATCGGCACTTTTACAATGCTTGCTGTCGGGAAAACACTGTCGGCATTATATGTTACAATTTTACCATTTTTCAGGTTTTTGATATAGATGCCGATATCGCCGTTGAAAGATTGTAAAAGGCTCTCCAGTTTAGCATAGAGTTTTTTATCATGCTGCTGGGAGTAGGATACATTAATAAAGGAAACGAGGATAAACAGAAGACCGTATTTTTTCATATGTCTTATTTCATGTTCATGTAATCGATAACCATGTGGCAGAAAGTTTTTATACCGGTTTTCATTCCTGCATCGTCTACAAAAAATTCAGGAGTATGGTGTGGCGGTGCTTTTTTTGGATCATTTCCTTTTGGCATTCCTCCCAGGTACAGAAACAGGGAGGGTGCTTTGGTGCCATAGTATGAAAAATCTTCGGCTCCGGTTACCCATTCCCGTTCGCTTACATTACTCACTCCGGCTGCCGACTGAAGCGAGGGTATCATTTTTTTGACGAGGTCAGGTGAATTATAAGTTACGAGGGTCTTTGTTACAATATCTACTTCAGCCGTGGCGCCACCTGCTTCGGCGATAGTAGTGGCAGTATGTTTTAATCGTGCGTGCACGTCCTGCTGCATCTTACTATCCAGCGCGCGAATTGTTCCATCCATCCGGCACTCATCGGGTATAATATTATTTCTTACTCCGCCCTGTATTTTTCCTATCGTGATCACTACGGGTGCTTTGGTGAGTTCGGATTGACGGCTCACAATCATTTGCAATCCTTCTATAATTTGGGCTGAAATTGCGATGGGGTCCACGCCCAGCCATGGTTGCGCTCCATGGGTGCCTTTTCCTTTTACTACGATGCTAAACCAATCGGCGGAGGCCATAAAAGCTCCGGGCTTGTATTGCACCTGGCCCACCTCGATGTACGATTCTATATGCAGTCCAAAAACAACGTCTACTTTTGGATTTTCCATTACTCCTTCCTTTATCATTAAGGCAGCACCACCTTCTTCACCCTCGGGCGGTCCTTCTTCGGCAGGCTGAAAAATAAATTTGATTGTTCCTTTCAGATCGTGCTTCATCCCGTTTAATATTTCTGCCACACTCATAAGCATCGCCACATGGGTGTCGTGGCCGCAAGCATGCATTACACCCACATCATGGCCGTTGTAAGTGGTGCGTTCCTTTGATGCGAAGGGCAGATTTACTTTCTCAACTATCGGAAGCGCGTCCATATCGGCACGCAAAGCTATGCACGGTCCGGGTTTGCCGCCTTTCAATATTCCGACCACACCCGTTTTGGCGACGCCTTCCTTTACTTCCATCCCGAGCTTTCGAAGATGTGCTGCAACCAGTGCGGCAGTTTTTGTTTCCCTATTCCCCAATTCAGGATATTGATGTATCTGCTTTCTCCACGCTATGCATTGCGGTTCTATTTTTTCTGTAGCCAATGCAACTTTATCTTTTAATTTTAAGGACTCCTGTTGTGCTAAAAGACCAACTGGGATTAACCAGCAAAAAATTTGTAAGAGCAAACTGCGCATGAATAATTTTTCATGAATTTACTGGAAATCATATTGCAACCCGGATTTAGTCGGCGGCTCTTTGCTTATTTTTTTTATATTTAAACCACCATGCTGCTTCGCCATACATCATTCCTGAAAGCAGTTTTCCTGCACAGCCTCACAGCTTTTGGCGGACCACAGGCGCATATCGGCATGATGTTGAAAACATTTGTGCACCAACGTCCTTACGTAACGGAAAAGGAGCTGATGGAATATAATGCCTTTTGCCAGTTGCTCCCCGGCGCGTCATCCACACAAACGCTTACACTTATCGGTTATAAAAGAGGAGGCATTCCACTTGCTGTACTCACACTTATCATCTGGATATTACCTGCGTGTTTCATGATGGGAGCATTGTCGTTCCTGTTACATTATATTGATAAAAGAGAATTAGGTACTGACATCTTCAAATATATAGCACCCATGGCCGCCGGCTTCCTTGCGTTTGCAGCCGTAAGTGCATTTCCACTTGCTATTCGCAATCCGATAACCTGGATCATCATGCTGGTAAGTACACTGGTGACATATTTACTTTTCAAGCAACCATGGGTATTTCCATTGCTTATCGTATTGGGTGGAATAAGTACCAACCTCAGCCGCAAACGTATTCCGCAAGTAGATGACAAACCAAGGAAGATAAAATGGTGGAACTTCTGGCTATTTGGAATTATTTTTCTTACGGCTGGTATTATCAGTGAAACGGCAAGGAAAAACGACTGGCCCAACAGGAAGCCAATCAATCTCTTTGAAAACACCTATCGTATGGGAAGTCTTGTGTTTGGCGGCGGGCAGGTGTTGATGCCACTTATGTACGAGCAATGGAGCGTACGCCCGGAGGCCATTCGTGTGAAAGATCCCAACGTGATTCAGATTGATGAAGACGAAATGTATACGGGTATGGGTATAGTACGGGCAATACCGGGACCCGTGTTTTCCATCGCCTCGTTTACAGGTGGAATGGCATTGAAGGATATGGGAAAAACGCCGGAGGAACGAACGATGATGCAATTAGCTGGTTGCCTCATTGGGACCATTGGCATCTTTTTGCCCAGCGCATTACTTGTACTTTTCTTTTTCCCGATCTGGAACAACCTGAAAAAATATGCTGCTGTATATCGATCGCTTGAAGGAATTAATGCTGTAGTTGTCGGGATAATGATTGCTTCTACATTTTATATCATGAAAGATATTTCATTGATTGAACCCAAAACGGTAAGTGCGATCAATGTGATAGTGATTGCCGGTACATTTCTATTATTAAATTTTACGAGAATTGCTTCGCCGTTAATTGTACTCGGCTGTTTGGTGCTGGGTTATTTTTTATAATACCCGCTTTTTTCAATTTCTTCAAGCACCCGCGGTGGTACCATATAGCGTATCGATTTACCTTCTTTTACAAGCTGGCGAATTTGTGTTGCCGAAATTTGAAGCAGCGGCGCATTGAGTATACTCACTTTCGGATTCAGTTTAGAATCAACTTCAAATCCGGGCCGCAGATAAACATAAATCGGATACTGTTCGAGAATTACCTGGTAGTTTTTCCATTTGTAGAGGTTTTGAAAACTATCGCTTCCCATGATTACTGAAAACTGGTGCTCCGGGTATTTCTCAACCATATAAGCCAGGGTGTCGACGGTGTAAGAAGGTTTGGGTAATGAGAATTCAATATCAGAAACGCGTATTCGGTTATCATCTTCTGTGGCTACCCGTACCAGATGCAGGCGGTCATACTCGTTGAGCAGTGAAACGGAAGGTTTTAAAGGATTTTGTGGGGAAACGACAAACCAGATCTTTTCGAGGTTTGTTTCATTTAATATATGGCTGGCGATGATCAGGTGCCCTGTATGCACAGGGTTAAAAGAGCCAAAATAAAGCCCAATTTGCATCTAATAAATTGATAATCAACTAATTACTTCAACTGTAATATTTTCCGCCTCATTCAGGCGAAGGCTTAATGAATACCCGGAAATACTTACAGATACCGGACCGCCTAGTGGCGCAGCCTGCTCCATTACGATCTTTTCACCAGGTAAGCATCCCATCTCCATAAGTTTCAACAACAGATCGTCATTGCTAAACTTCTGAATAATTCCACCTTCACCTGGTTCTAACTCCGATAATTTTTTTTCCATTTTTGTCCAGTTATGGCAAAACTAACATTGTATTCTGTGCCTTGTTTACGAATTTTGAAATTATGGCTTCTCCTTCACAATCAAAAGTTTGTTTCTTTTTCGACGGTGTTCAATTTTACTTTCCTAACCGTACCGCATTAAAGGATTTTGTGGTTCGCAGTTTCAGGAAAGAAGGGATAAAGCTCGGGGGATTAAATATCATTTTCTGTACCGATAAGCGATTACTTGAAATTAATCGATCATTCCTTCAACATGATTACTATACAGACATTATCACGTTTGACCTAACCCCGCCAGGAAATGAGATACTTGAAGCGGAGATATATATAAGTATAGATCGGGTAAAGGAAAATGCAGCAAACCATCACACGACCTTTCAATTGGAAATTCACAGGGTCATATTTCACGGTGTATTGCATTTATGTGGCTTTGGTGATAAGTCCCAGGCAGAACAAGCCACTATGAGGGGTAGGGAAACAAAGCTCCTGAATTCTTATTTTGGCAAAATAGTTTCATGAAGCACTGTTTCAGACTGAAACTGTGTTATGTGAAACATTACCTTTGTATATGGCTCGTAAAAAATGGACCCCTGAAACTGATACCACCCCTGAATTAGTCCTGGCCAGGGAAAAGCGGAAGTGGCAGATAGCTTTGCGGCGCTACGTAATTGATAAAAATCCCAGTGTTCGTTACGCCCCCTATTTCTGCCTGGATATAAAATCAATGCGTCAATGGTTTGAGCTACAGTTTCATGATCGCCATTCCTGGGATAATTTCGGATCAGCCTGGCAATTTGAACACTCCATCCCGGTTTCCTTCTTTGATTTTCAGAATAATAATGATTTAAAGCTGTGCTGGAACTTTCTCAACCTACGCGTAGGGAGTCTGATCCCCGGTCAATCCATGCACCAGGGTTATTCACTCTTTCAGGCACGAAACACATTTCGCAAAATTTACGAGGCAACCAAACATTCAATCGCCCTTCAGCTTCTTGAAAAGATCGAGCAAATCGATTTATCCCAGCAAATTCATCCTCAGGAGCAAATCGACTTCCTTACAAGTCGAAAAAATGAGCTTGAATCGCTAAGAACCTATGGTGAATTTGAGTTTAATCTTCTAAACCAGGGGCTGACCATTAAAGAAGTAAATGAAGAACTGGAACAACTTAAAAAGATCAGGTTCTAACTTTCACGCTTACCTTTGCCGACTCATGTTTCCTCATTATGATATAATCGTTGTTGGCGCCGGCCATGCTGGTTGTGAGGCCGCCGCTGCCGCTGCCAACCTGGGTTCAAGGGTGTTGCTAATAACCATGAACATGCAGACCATTGCCCAAATGAGCTGTAATCCTGCGATGGGTGGTATCGCTAAAGGACAGATTGTGAGAGAAATAGACGCAATGGGTGGGTATTCGGGCATCGTAACGGATGAGTCCATGATCCAGTTCAGAATGCTCAACCGTTCCAAAGGTCCGGCTATGTGGAGTCCCCGCGCACAAAATGACCGCATGCTATTTTCAATTAAATGGCGGGAAATGTTGGAGAACACACCAAACCTTGACTTCTACCAGGATATGGTGAAAGGTTTACTGGTGAAAGATGGTAAAGTCGTGGGGGTACAAACCGGACTCGGACATGAAATAAAGGCAAGCGCCGTTGTACTGACCAATGGAACTTTCTTAAACGGTATAGTTCACATCGGAGAAAAGAACTTTGGTGGCGGCCGTATGGCAGAAAAAGCTGCAACAGGAATCACAGAACAATTGGTATCTCTTGGATTTGAAAGCGATCGGCTCAAAACCGGAACGCCACCACGAATAGACGGACGTAGCCTCGATTATTCTAAAATGGAGGAACAACCTGGTGACGACGAAATTGTAGGGTTTTCCTATACAGCTACCAACAAACCTTCTAAACAAAGAAGTTGCTGGATCACTTATACCAATAACCAGGTACATGATATACTCAAAACCGGGTTTGATCGAAGCCCGATGTTTGCCGGACGCATCGATGGGGTAGGTCCCCGCTATTGCCCCAGTATCGAAGACAAGATCAACCGTTTTGCAGAACGTGAACGCCATCAACTATTTATAGAGCCCGAGGGTTGGAATACGGTAGAGATCTATGTAAATGGATTTTCCACTTCTCTACCTGAAGAAGTACAATACGAAGCCCTTCGTAATATAGTGGGTTTTGAAAAAGTCAAAATTTTCCGGCCGGGGTATGCTATTGAATATGATTATTTCCCCCCAACGCAGCTACGCCATACTTTGGAAACCAAACTTATTGATAACCTGTACTTTGCAGGACAAATTAATGGTACCACCGGTTATGAAGAAGCCGCCTGCCAGGGTTTGATGGCGGGCATCAATGCCCATCAAAAAGTAAGGCAATCACCTCCTGTTATACTGAAGCGAAGTGAGGCTTACATCGGGGTATTGATCGACGACCTTATCAGTAAGGGGACCGAAGAACCTTACCGCATGTTTACCTCAAGAGCTGAATTCCGAACACTCTTACGCCAGGACAATGCTGACCTGCGTCTTACAGAATTGAGTTATCGACTCGGGCTTGCATCACAACAACGCATGGATGCTGTTATAAAAAAACGTAATGAAGTAGATGCCATCCGGTCAGTATTGAACACAACAACAGTTATCCCGGAAGAAATTAATCCATACTTCGAAAAAATTGGATCGTCGGCAATCGCTGAAAAACAAAAGATCCAAAAAATACTTTTGCGCCCCGATGTAGAACTGGATGAACTAACTGCAACCTTACCCAACTTACATGAATCATTTAAAAACTTTACAAAAGATTCAATGGAGCAGGCTTCCATCCAGGTGAAGTATGAAGTGTACATCGAAAAAGAAAAGGAGCTGGTGCAAAGAATGGGACAGTTGGAAGAACTGGAAATACCAGAGTCATTTGATTATAAAAAAATAGGGGCGTTGGGAAATGAAGCAAGAGAAAAACTAACGCGTATCAAACCTCGTACACTTGGCCAGGCCAGTCGCATATCAGGAATCAACCCCAGTGATGTGCAAATACTAATGGTTTATATGGGACGATGAACGAAGTTCTGACAGCGTGATCACCTTGCCACTTCGAGCCACTTCTCTTTCAGTAAGTGAATTATTCTCAACCCCGATTATTAGTCCCCTGCATTTCGGCTGTCCGCATTTACACTGGAATGGCTCCATATTTTCATCCAGGAACTGTGCGTAATCCAGCGTTAGCTCCTCATCCTTCCTAATATTCTTCAAAGCCAGCACATTCAATCCGTCAAATGCTGTATTTGGTTCGCAGCTATGATTTTGAGGCGCCCATTCTGAAGGATCTTCATCCCACAGTATAAAGAGTTCTTCACTTACCGGGTATGCATAACGACGGAAATGCAATTTTTCATCTTCGTTCCAATGGGTCTCCACATGTCGCTTGGTAACGATTCGCTGAGATCTTTCTTCTCCTTTAAAAATTATCTCACCTTCCCTGATGTTTCGCGATGCATAAATTCCGAAGCCAGCTATGGAATTACCTTTCATAGTGAAAGGTTTCATCTTTCTCCTGTGCCGCTCGATGCCTTCTTCTATAATATGTCGCAGAAACCCTTCATGGCCGATACCATCATATTTTAATACAAAGTCGGCGGAGCCTTCGTAACCGTCTTTATAAAATACCGAACAGGTGAAATTAATCTCCAGGAAATACACTTCGTTTTTATCATTTACCCGGAAGTCAAGCCGGGCATATCCAACACCATTGAAGCCTTTGAAAATTCTTTCTGTTGCTGCACGTAATTGTCGATCCAGATCATCGTCATCACACGGTATATTACAATCCGGATGAAGCTCTGAAGTTTTCAATGCATAGGTCTTAAACGAGCGTCCTTCTGGAAAAAGGTATTCCACTGGTCTGAACACGGTGCAACTATTGCCATCGCCATTAGCAGCTACCAGCACGGTGAATTCGCGTCCGGCTATAAATTCTTCCACGAGCAGGGGACCATATTCATCAATAATGGCTTCGATCTTTTCTTTTAATTCTTCTTTGCTATTAACGAGGGAATGCTCATCTACCCCGAGGCTGTCGCCAGCTTTGGCCGGCTTTACAAAAAGCGGAAAATTCAGAAGCTTAATTGCTTCCTCCATATCTTCTACTTTTTCGATAAGCACATAACCGGGAGTACGCACACCTTCACAATACGCCAGGTATTTCATCAACTCTTTGGGCGGATCGTATAATTTGGTGGTGGGTCCCGTGAATGGTAGATTCAGGAGTTCAAGGGTATAAATCACATCAATCGATGGCACTTCCCATTCAAGGTATCCTTCGCAAAGGTTTACAAAAATGTCGTACCCCTTCTTGCCAAGGTCCTTGAGTTGCTTGTAAGTAGTAAGCTTGTTTAGGAACACCGTGTCTACCTGGGCATCCTTTACAAGTGCTGAAATATCCCTTGGTGGATCATAATTCTTATAATCCACTCCCGTTGTTGAATAATCTGGTTGCAGTACACAAATTCGCATACACACTAATTATTAATGATCCTGTATTATTGATATTATTTGATAGTGCTGGTTTTCCTTCCAACCTTGTGCCGTCTTTTATTGGAAAGCACCGTCACCTGTACGCTTCTTCGGAGAGCGTCTTTAAGGATTTCGGCAATGATCTCTGAAAAACCACAATTCGAAGCTTTAAGAATAGCGCCTATCGATGTATAATCCTCGTCTTCACTCAGTCCACACTGAGCATTAACCTCCAACATATATAATTTGCCTGTCGTGTCATCTTTCCTGATGTCCAACCTGGCATATCCCTTACCACCGCATGACCGATATGCTTCCAGGCTTATCTGTTTGAGGGCAACAGCAATCTCCGGATCCACACCCTGGTATTCATAAAAATTAGCATTACCGGGCATCGGTGCTTCATCGTCATATATTTCCCAGAGACGGTCGAAAGAAAGAAATTTCTCGGTCGGTGGCAAAGAGGGATGAAATACCCTTTCTACCGGTTCGTATACAATACAATTCTCAGGATCATCAGCCGAGCCAGTTATAAACGTCGTATACTCCGGGCCGGTGATATACTGTTCCACAAATAATCCGTCTGCCAAAAGGTTCCATCCATGGTATCCATGCTGGATCTCATCGACCCTTTGTGTTAATTCTTCTTCGGTATGAACTACATTCTTTACGGACACTCCCATACTTCCACCTGATACTGCCGGCTTAATGATCACAGGTGTGCCCACGCGTTTGCAAATTCCTTTTACCGAACCGCGTTTGCCATTAATCACCCGCCAGTTGGCGTTGGACACCTTAGCCTTATCGAAGGCCTTCTTCATCGGTATCTTGGAAGTAGTGATCGCATAAAAATGTTCGTCGGAACCAGTATAGATCAGGCCATATTTATCCAGTTCGCGGATAACCGATATGCCTGGAGTTCCGTTTATTTCGTCGCCATCACATAAATTAAGCACCAACGGTGTCTTACCATTAGCGCTTGCTGCTATTGATTTAACGATCTCCTTATAGTTCTGCATTGTTACAGGCTGCCACTTCCATGTAGCTTTCAGCTCTTCAAACACTTTGCTGTATTCGGCAATACTTTGGGTAAAATCATAATAGTGTTGAATATTTGGATCGTCCGACTCCAAATGCGGAGCAAGTACCCAAATGGTGTAAGGCTTCAATAGACGAGTGGCTTCTGCTAACTTCATGCAATCAGGCGACTTTCCTGGCTGCCCGTTTTGCCAGTTGTTGTTGAATAAAATTGGTAAGCCGGTATTGCTTCCATGTTTCTTCAGTAAGAAAAGCAGCTCCCTTGATTTCGCCCAGGCAATTGGCATTACCACAATAGCAACGGAAGGTCTGCGTCATTTTCCATTCTGTAGATGGATAAAAAAACGTCAGCTCTTCGCCTGCAGCAATCTCTTTCAATGCTACTACTTTCATTAAAGAAGTATCGAAAAATACATTCGGCGCACAGCTATGATTGATATACTGTAAAAACTCCGGCTGCAGGGTGATATGCTTACCTACGTCTACCTGAACCGTAAGATAGGTAGGCTCTGCGGCAATGGTCCCGGCCCAAAACTCAGCAATCATTTCGCCAGGCTGAAATGATTGAAGTGCAAATAATGCGTTTTGTTCGTTGGATA
>CBFGYO010000055.1:0-23074 GCA_965652975.1 uncultured Chitinophagaceae bacterium
GCACCGCATCCACAAAGCGGAATATTCCTGGTCGCTGAAGCGATAAACACAAATGGGAAATTGCAGCGCCTCGTTCCTCACAATGATAAATGAACGGTAAGCAGTATTTTCTTTTTGCCTGATCTTGAATTCATCCTTACTTACTGTAAGGCCATCTTCTCCCAACTTGCCCGAAATATAGTGAGTGGAAACGCATGATGGTAAAAGTGATGCGATCACCGTTACGGATAAACAAGCCGCGCATGCATCTACAATGAAATCTTTTCTGGTCATGTTGCGATTGAAACTTTACAGGGATTCGAGGAATTTTAATATCCGGGATTTATCTGCAGGTGATAGTTGCTGAAATCCATTTTTACTTTGAGTAGCTTCGCCCCCATGCATAAGGATAGCTTCCTCTATGCTTCTTGCCCTGCCATCATGCATCAAAAATACCTGGCCACCCTGCGAATTCTTCGACAGTCCCAATCCCCATAATGGAGGTGTTCTCCATTCCGCAGTAAGTGCTGTACCCTCGGTATAACCATCATCCAACCCCGGTCCCATATCATGCAAAAGCAAATCGGTATAAGGGAAGAATGTTTTGTTTGACAACGCAGTGATCTGTGATGATCCCGTTTGAAGTTGCGGTGTATGACAATTACTACATTTAAGAGTAGTAAAGATTTGTTTCCCTGCAATTACATCCGCATCTTGTTGATTTCGTTGTACGGGAGCCTTGAGTGTTTGTAAATAAAAAACCACGTCAAGCAAGGTTTGATTGGAAATTTCGGGATCTATTTCAAAGCCATTAAACGTATTATACGCTTCGTAAGTAGAATTGACACCCATATCCTGGTTATAGGCATTGGCAGTTTGTTGCTGCAGATCATACACTGCTGCCTTCTTTCCAAAGCGCCCGATGTATTTTCCATTTCGCTCGATTGTTCCGGGACGAACCAGGCAATAGGGAGGTATTTTTATCCAGTTGGGCCTTCCAGATATACCATCGCCATTCATATCATTTTCATCGGCCAGGGCAAGTATCGTTGCATCAGGCACAGCTTCCAATAATCCCAAACCCGTATTGGCAGGCGGAGTAAAATTGGAAAATGTTGCACCTGCAGGAATTTGTTCCGGTTGAAATCCCGGGATAGCACGTGGTTGCAACTGAGGGCCCCCAAGGTGAAGAAATTTGTTGCCTATTGTATCAGTTTGACCGAATCGGGTAAGCGTAGTAAATGGATGTCCCTTGCCATCACCTGCGTGGCATGTGGCACACGAAGTAGCCACAAACACAGGTCCAAGTCCATTAGTGGCAGAAAATATTTCATCATTAAAAGCTACATCCCCGCGCAAAAAAATCCTGTTCTGCTCTGGTGTTAATCCCTCAATAGGACCGTCCAGCACCTGGTCATCAGCCGGGGCATCCGGCATTATTTTATCACAGGAAACTATGCCGGCAATAACTACTGCAAAAATGCCCACCACCAGCAAATGTTTCTTCCCCATATTCGACGACTTTTCACAAATATAGCCGATTATTTGAGCACTCGAAAATAATTGTTAGATAACTCTAACTTAGGAGTTTTACCAATATTTCTATCTTTACCGCATGAAAGCCCCCCAATTAAGCTATACGGAAGAAAATTATCTTAAAGCCATCTACTCCCTCTCTGAAAGAAATGAGTCGTTTGATACCGCCACTACCGAGATAGCCGATCGCATTAAAACAAAACCGCCGACGGTTTCGGATATGCTTCGCAAGCTGACTGAAAAAAAACTGGTTTCCTATGAAAAATATAAGCGTGTTCAGTTAACGAAGGCTGGTCGCCAGGTAGCCATTCTCATCATACGTAAACACCGGCTTTGGGAGGTATTCCTTCACGACAAACTCGGGTTTGCCTGGGATGAGGTACACGAGGTAGCTGAGCAACTGGAACATATTCAATCAGAAGAGTTGATATTAAGACTGGAAAAATTTCTGGGGTTTCCCAAATATGATCCGCATGGCGATCCCATACCATCCGCCAATGGCGAATTGTCGCAGGCAAAAAGAACGATCTTGTCGGAGGTGGAAGAAGGCAAAACCTGCCAGGTGGTGGGAGTAAAAGATAGTTCAACACTCTTCCTGCAATACCTGCAACAAATAAATGTAGGCATTGGTACCAGGATAAAAGTGATCGACAAAATTCCCTTTGACGGTTCTCTGAAAATTAGTCTTCGGAAGAACGAGGAACTATCGGTATCCAAAAAATTTTCAGATAATGTATTGGTAACCTGCTAGCAATGATAGGTAACACTATTTATTCTACGGCTTCCTCTGCTTTTTCGCCGTTTTCCACGATATCGCCTTCTTTGAAGAGCACATTTTTCATAATCTTTCGCCAGGTAGCTTTTTTGCGAAGTAGAAATTCAAGATCCATCGCAAAATGAATGAATTCTTCTTTTTGCGTATGCTCCATTATTTTCTTTGCTTCCTTATCCTTTTCCACCGAAAGTCGCTGTTCATACCAATCAATAGCTTCAGCTTCTTCGATCAGCGATTTGATCATCCTTGCAAATGTTCTTACCTCCTGTGGCAATTCCTGCGGCGGTTCATGGTACTGGTCAAATCCCATAGTATTTAAGTTTATTCTCAATATTACTGAATTTCAGTTTCACGCAAAGACACAAGGGATGCAAAAACGTAATGTTGCACTTAGCGCCTTATCGCCTTTGCGTGAAATTCTGTAAATTACAGTAAGCCTTTTCAGCCGGGCCTGGCTTCATTTACTGACTGATTGTTGTATGAAGCGCCTCTTACTATATTGCTCCTTTCTCACGTTATTTACATTGCCCGCAACAGGACAGAAGGTCATTTCCATGAAAATTAATGGCACTATCAATCCTGTAACCGCTGATTTTATTCATGACGGTATTGAAAAAGCGGGAAAAGAAAAAGCTGCCTGCCTCGTTATACACCTGAATACACCCGGAGGACTGTTGAAATCGACAAGAGTAATTGTTACCGATATATTCGAATCTCCCATTCCTGTTATCGTATATGTTTCTCCAGGCGGTGCACAATCTGGTTCGGCCGGTGTTTTTATTACACTTGCCGCGCATGTTGCAGCCATGGCACCTGGTACCAATATCGGTGCTGCTCACCCCGTAACCTTGCAGGGAGCAATGGATAGTGTAATGAGTGAAAAGGTGACCAACGATGCCGCAGCATTTATCCGTTCTATTGCTGAAAAAAGAAACCGGAATATCCAATGGGCCGAAAATGCAGTGCGCAGGAGTTATTCTTATTCTGAAACAGAAGCGCTACAAGATTCTGCTATCGATATTATTGCACAAAACGAACAGGACCTTTTAAACCAGGTGGATGGCAAACGTGTGGAACTTAGTTCCGGCGCAACAGTACTTCGCACGAAAGGTGCTCAAAGTGAAACGTATAGCATGGGATTTATGGAAAGACTGTTGAATATTATCAGCGATCCCACCATCGCGTATATTTTACTACTGATAGGTTTGTATGGAATAATGTTTGAATTATACAGTCCCGGTGCCATCGTACCCGGCGTGGCAGGAGTTATCAGCCTCATCCTTGCCTTTTATTCCATGCATTCACTCCCGGTAAATTATGCAGGCTTTGCGCTTATCCTTTTTGCTGTCATTCTTTTTATACTGGAAATAAAAATTGTAAGTCATGGCATACTGGCTGTTGGCGGTGTTATTTCCTTACTACTGGGATCGATGATGCTTATCAAATCAGGCCCGGGACTGGAAATGCTAAGAATTTCGCGTACGGTGATCTTTACCGCTACAGCGGTGTCTGCATTGTTTTTCTTATTCGTCATTGGAGCTGGGATAAGGGCCCAACGCAGGAAAGTAGTGACTGGTATCGACGCATTGATTGGCGACACCGGTGTAGTGGTGGAACCTCTCGAACCAACGGGCATGATACGGGTGCAGGGTGAACTATGGACTGCCGAATCGTTGAGTGGTGTAATCGGTAAAGGAGAGAAAGTGCGTATAAAGGAAATGAAGAACCTAAAATTATACGTAGAAGAAATTGTGACACCTGTATAAATTAAAATGATCGAGAATATTGAATCACTAATCAGCTAAATCTGCGCCATCTGCGCGAAACCAAACTTCGAACCACAGGTTTCCCCCAGATCACTCAGAAAAAGCAGATGAGGCAGATGGACCCACGATCCCAATAATAATTTAAACCATAAGTATGCAACAATTTCCAACGATACCAGTAGTCATTGCACTCTTTGTAATTATTCTTCTTTCGAGCGCCATCCGCATTTTGCGGGAATACGAACGTGGCGTGATATTTCGCCTGGGGCGATTGGTAGGTAATGGAGGTGTAAAGGGCCCGGGCCTTATTCTCCTGATACCAATTATTGATAAAATGGTAAAAGTGAGTTTGCGCACTGTAGTCCTGGATGTACCACCACAGGATGTGATAACGCAGGACAATGTTTCCATCAAAGTAAATGCCGTGGTGTACTTCCGCGTGGTGGAGCCACAAAAGGCAGTAGTGCAGGTGGAGAATTTTCTCGCAGCTACATCGCAGATGTCGCAGACAACTTTGCGAAGTGTATTGGGACAATCTGAATTGGACGACCTGCTTTCACAACGTGAAAAGATCAATCACAAACTGCAACAGATCATCGACAGCCATACCGATCCCTGGGGAGTAAAGGTGAGTAATGTGGAAGTAAAACAAATAGACCTTCCGCAGGAAATGCAACGTGCGATGGCCAAGCAGGCAGAAGCAGAACGGGAGCGCCGCAGTAAAGTGATTGCGGCCGAAGGTGAATACCAGGCATCGCAACGCCTTGCTGATGCTGCAAAGATCCTGGCTGATCAACCCAGTGCATTAACGCTTCGCTACCTGCAGACGTTGAGAGAAATTGCTACAGAAAATAATTCAACAACGATATTCCCTGTGCCTATTGATTTGCTGAAGCCTTTCCTGAATAAGGCTTAAATGTTCGAAATTCGATTTCACACAGACACGCAAAGGCGCAAAGCCCGCTAAGATCTTTTGCGCGCTTTGCGCCTTCTAGCGCCCTCTGCGTCCAAAAACTCTCAAATAAGTAAATATCGAAATGCTTAAGAATATATAAACCAACTGCACTAAAAAAATACCACTAACAGGGGTATCCCAAATTTTTGCAAGCTTTCATTTTTTTCCAACATTTGGTAAAACACTTCACCATGAAACGTTATGTATCCACTTTGCTGAAAGTAATGAAGATCTTTATGATCGTAGTCGTGTTCAGCTTCGCATGCCTTTGCATCATGGCTATGAAAGTTGAGAAAATGTCTGAAGATGTGTGGAACCAACTTGGTATTGCTGTGCCACAGGCCAATATGGACATTAAGAATAGCGTTCTCCATGGCTACCTCGATTACACAGGTGCAAAAGGTGCAAAGAATATATTACCGACCAATCGGGTAGCAGTAGTAAATAAACTGGTGGAATATGCGAAGAAACATTCAAAGTCGGATGAGTTTAAAAAAGCATACGCCAACTATCGCACCGCGGTGATGCCAAAAGCCCCGGAATATGTGCTTGAAACGGAAGAAAACGTCAGGACTGCTGAAAAGACGCGCCTGGAGCAGGCATTGAAGATGGCGGAGACGAATCTTAATTCCACCAATCCAAAAATAAAGAATGGGGCGCCGGCCAGTATCGAGCGTATAAAAAAGGAAATGGAAGCATTAAACGATCCAAAAAATCCAACCGTCAAAAAACGTCTTGATGATGACAAAAAATATTACGACGCTATAATGAAATCGCACGCGCAGGAATTGGAAAAATTCAATACAAAACTCCCGGAAGATCCTGCTGTGTTAATCAAAAGACGACTTGAAGAAATCCTGGCTATTACTGCTGATGTTGATTATGGTGCGGAACTTAAAGATGGTTATAAGGGAAAAAAGGTTTTTGTAAATCCATTGTATGAGAAAAAGCCGAAGGATTGGAAACTGGCCTATAGGGCTGGAAAGCCAACAACTGATGCAGTGAGGGCGGCGGCGGAGAAGTGGCTGAAAGAATTGAAGTGAACTAATTCGGTTTCATGCAAACCTGCCTGCCGGCCTTGCTTCGCCGTAGCTTCGCGAAGGCACAGCAGGCAGATAACGCTAAAGAAAGCAAAGACGCAAAGAAATATCTTTGCGTCGTGCGCTTTCTTTTGCGCGCTTGTTTTGAAATATTCGTGCTTTGTGATCATTAATTGATAAAGCGGCATTTATGATCAAAGCAATTACAGGCGGTTCACTTATCCAGAGCAATTTCGGTGCAGGAAATTTTGAAGCGGTAGTATTTGAGCCATTAATAAGTGATGAAAAGTATGGTACTCCTCTGCAATCATACGACTACCTCCAAGGGTATGAGCCACCCCCTGAATCTACACCTGATTCATGGCAACTTAAAGGAGCACTAAGGCATTACTGGCTCGACACATCGCAGTCCGATCGCACCTGGAGCCATGGAGAAGTGCCCATCACCAAGGAAGCGATTGGTCCCGGCTGCATTATCCAAAGCAATTTTGGCGCCGCTGGCAATTTCGAAGTGGTGGTACCTGAAAAAGATGGATTGGTTCATTATTGGCACAACAACGACGACATGTCCGATCCATGGTCGCAACCCATCATGATTGCGCCGGGTGTAACCGGTGCCGCCTCAATGGTACAAAACAGTGGAAATGGCAACCTGGAAGTGGTGGCACTTCATGGACATGAACTTTGCCATTATTGGCGCGATAATGCCGGCTGGCATCGATGGGGTGTTATCACTGACAAAGCAACCGGACCAGCATGTCTTATTCAAACCACATATGTACACAAGCTACAGTTGGTGGTTCTCGAAGGATCGAACCTGGTTCATTACTTCCAGGATGAAAGCGAAGCCCCCGCTTTGAAGTGGAAGTTTGGTGGCGTTATTACAAATAAAGCTACGGGTCCAGCAGGTTTTTTTCAAGGTACATATGGTAATGCCAATGCCAATCCAAACTTTGAAGTGGTAGTACCAGAGGGTGATACACTGGTTCATTACTGGCGAGATAATACCGATGCTAACCTTCCATGGTATAATGGTGGAATTATAACACATAGAGCGGGACCTATTAATGCGGCAACACTTATACAAAGTTCCTTCGATAAAAACCTGGAGGTACTCTCACAGGAGAATACGGGCAGTATTTACCACTATTACCGGTATCGCGATGGCAATCGCCTGCGATGGTTTCGTGGTGCGTGTCTTAAAGTAGCCGAACTCGATATTCCTGACGTAGATCGAAGCAAGCCCATGTCGACCAAGATCATACAATTAACTGGAGATGCCGGTAGTGTTGTGCATAAACCCGATGGATGCCCTGGCATCAGGGGTACCGACCTGGGTTCTTCATTTCTGCACCAGGGGCAATATTATTTTCTTTTTGGTGATACGCATTGGGAGGATTGTGACAAATGGAAAACATTTGACGCGATTGCACGTACATCAGAAAGGGATGCGGCTCGTGGACTGCACCTGCAATTTCATTGCTCATATCTCTTAATTGACCCTGCCGTTTCACAACGAGAATATGAAGTACCACTCGACGGATTCAGTTTCAAGGAAAATATGTTTGTATTTTTTTCGACCGGCTATTGCCGTCATTATCATTTAGGCACGGAAAAACATCGCAAAGTGATGGGCCATAGCATCCTTACACGCTGTGTTGAAACAAACCCGGATTTCGATACTTCATCACCCGATACACCACTTAAGTTTAAATATCTCAGCCAATTTTCCCATAATAAATTCATTAATGTTTCAGTGGAAATGGTAGAAGCCGAGGCCATTGCTACTTATCATTTACCTGCTCGAGAAAAAGGGCTGCTGATTTGGGGTACTGGGTCGTATCGCAACGATAATATGTATCTCGCATTCCTCAACCTCGATGATGAGCGAATGACGGACAATTTATTTTCTTCCACTCCTATTGCATTTAACCAGTTGGGCGTTACTTTTTTCGCAGGAGAAAAAAATGGTGAGCCTACCTGGAGTGTGCGGGAAGAAGATGCAGTACCATTGTTTTATCCGGCAGCTATCGGCGAACTTTCGGTACGATGGAACTCAAAACTCAACCGGTGGGTATGTATGTATGGTAGTGGTCCGGAAGATCCGATAGGTTTGGCTATCGTGATGCGCATAGCACATAAACCCTGGGGACCCTGGTCGCGCCGTCGCCTGGTTCTCGACTGGGTAGCTGATGGTATGGGATACCGCGTAGGTCCCAACAGGCAACCGCGATTCATTCACGATGCCAAAGTAAGTCCGACAGATCCTGACAACCCCGGTGATAATATTATCGAACCTCCTGTTAATCGAGGTGGAGCCGCCTATGCTCCTTACCAACTTCCACATCACACGAGAGGCACACCGCTGGGCTTCATCCTATACTATGTTCTTTCTACCTGGAATCCTTACCAGGTAGTACAAATGCGGCATGAAATAAGATTTTCGGAGCTGGCTGCACTGGGGTAAGGTTTCACGCAAACCTGCCTACCGGCGGGTAGGTTTGCGGGCAACCAAACTCCCGAACAATTACTCCCGCATCGGAAAACAATTACTATAAGTCAGGAACCATGAATAATATTTCCCAATTCCAAGTGATTTATAGTTCAAATTCAATTGTTCAAGTATATAGGAATTTGCGTTGACAAACTCCACTTTTAAAATCTTACATTCCCTGGGGTCTCTGAATGAAATAGTAAATGAGCGAGCTAATCCAATCGAAAAATTCGTTTTTAGATACCCGGAAAAAATTAATTCCCCGTCAACACTTACCCTGATACTGTCATCAAATCCTTCATTCAAATCCAGGAAAATAACATTGGGGATTGCATTTAGAGTGGAATCAATTCTTGTTACTGGTCTGTCATTTTCAAATTTCCTGGTGACGTTAATAGAATCCTGCCCTTGAGAGAATCCTGGAATTAAAGAGACCATTATACCAATAATCCTCCACTTCATTCTGATGTAACGTGTAGCTTTCTGTATGAAGGCAGGTGTAATACCTAATAACATCCAATGAAAGTAAAACGATAAGTGTTACACATTTTATAAATGTTTACACTTTTGTCGATCCAGATAACTTGACGATGCCAGAACGCGAAACGCGCAAAGAATAAAATCCTTTGCGTGCTTTGCGCATCTTTGCGTGCTTTGCGGGCAACCGAATAATTACGTGTTCAACCTTCTCTTCCGAAAATCAAGAAACCCAAACACAAGAAATACAACAGCATACACAAACGAAGTCAACCCAACAACATTCGCTTCAGGCCTATACTCAGGATGCTTACCGTAAACATGAAAGCTATAAGGAAAATATCCCGCAAAATCGGATGTCGTTTGCAGTACCAGCATGCTTCCAATTAACCAGCACGCAAAACCGATTGCTATCGGAATAATAAAATTTCTAAATCTTAGCCCCAACCAAAACTGTACAGCACTAATGGCAAGAATAGAAAGATACCCGCTTACCATCGTCATCAGCACCTGGTAACCATTTACCGGCTGGTTCAACACATTCATCGAAGGCTCCCTGAAATGTATAATGACGACATTTACAAACATTAGCACCTGGGTAATGAGAATAAAGGTCACGATCAGCAACTGTGCATTTATAAATTTGGCAAGAAAAACATTGCTTTTCGTTTGAGGCGAAGCAAGCACCTGTTTCCATGCATTATTTCTATACTCGATCTGCGGCAATAATGTACAGATCAGGATCAGGAAAAAAGGAAGCATTACAAAGCCCGTCATTTGAAATTTCGTAGTCAGGAATTTATTAAAGAGGAAATCCCGATCGCCGGGCTCTATACCATCAAATATTATATCCAGCATCGACATCAGGGGACCGAAAGCGGCGGCTGCAATTGTAAGGTAAAACGAGGCTGTGCGTTTTGTTTTTAACATCTCGGATCTAAGCGACACTAATAAACTCATGATTGACTGGTTGTAAGGTCAATAAATAATTGTTCAAGATTATTCTCTTTTGGTTGCAACATATAAACTGCAAGGTTACTATCAGTCAGCTTACGGTTTATTGATGCTACCTGCATCTGATCATGGAATGGAACGGAAATGGCATCCGTCATCCTTTCGGGGTTATGCTCCTGCAAAAGTTTTATCGCAACTTCATTATCAGAAGTGTTGATCAATAACTTTGAACCCTTTTTTTGAAATACCTGGAGCTCCGGCAGTGAACCCTGGAACACCATTTTTCCTTTATAAATAATTCCGACATGGCTCACCATTTTTTCAACTTCAGCAAGCAAATGGCTGGAAATAACAATCGTCATCCCAAGATCCCTGTTCAGCGTTTTTATTAGTTGCCTCAACTCAATCATACCACTTGGATCTAATCCATTCGATGGTTCATCAAGTACAAGTAATTCAGGCTGGGGCATAAGTGCCAACGCGATAGACAATCGCTGTTTCATTCCGAGTGAGAATTTTCTCACCAGCTTTTTACCTGTTTCACCAAGTTTTACAATATCTAAAACTTCAGAAACCCTTTCCTTTGACACACCATATACTCCGCGATAAACCTCCAGGTTTTCCCGCGCCGTGAGATGGCCGTATAATGAGGGTGTTTCAACAAGCGATCCTATTTTCTTCAGAATCTCAATCCTGTTTTCATGCAGGTGCTGACCAAAGATCTCTATACTTCCCTGCTGCTTCGCCAATAATCCAAGTACAAGACTCAAGGTTGTAGTCTTACCCGAACCATTCGGTCCAAGGAAACCATAAATGCTTCCCCGCTCCACCTCCAGGTTGATCTCAGAAAGGGTTTTCACATCCTTTGAATAATGATAGGAAAGGCCGGTAGTTTTTATTATATACTTATTATCCATTTGTTTAAAAGATTTTGTAGATACTTGAATTTCGAGCTGCAGGCTGCAGGCTACAGGCTACAAGCTTTAGGCTACAGGCTGGGATAAACGCTCCGAACTGGATGAAACAGCTTGAAGCCTGTAGCCTGCAGCCTGAAGCGCGAAGCCCTACTGTCCTATCCTCCCCTGCTCATCATTGGCACTTCCCGCAGTTCTTTTCACAGGTGCAATCTTTTTTCCTTTGCTAAAGCTGTAGGTAAACCCGATAGTTAATATCTGTGTTTCGGCAGCCTGTCTCATCGTAACATCTACATTACCATATTGCGTAATACCTTTCAACTTTTGGGTGTAAAAAATATCACGAGCTGTAAGGCGAATTGTTCCCTTGTTCTTTAAAACCTGTTGACTAATTCCTGCGCCTACAAAACCTACCGGCCTTACCAGCATCACCCCTTCCAGCCATGCATTCCTGTACCGACCATTTATTTCCGCCGTAAGTGTCTTGGTGATTTTAAACTGCTGCGTGGTATTGAATACAAAACTGGTTGCTGAGCGGTCAATTGTAGTGTTGCTTACATCACCCTTATAACTGTCGTTATATACATTGATGTTTATATTGCTCGTCCACCATTTATTGAGTGGAGTATTTGCGCTTACGGCAATACCAAACTGGTTAAGTGATGAAACATTCGCAGGCATATTGTATGCTTCTTCGCCTTTCTGTTGAATTACTTCCTGGATGATGCCTTTTACATGGGTATAGTTAAGGGTAGTAGTTATTTGATTTTTCCATGTATGAGACAGTTCCACATTACTACTTACAGAAGGCTTAAGATTAGGATTGCCCTGGCTAAACGTGTATCTGTCGATAAACCTGATAAAAGGATTCAGGTTCTGATATCCTGGACGACTAACCCTCCTGCCGAAGTTTGCGCCAAATGAGTTTTTATCATTTGCTTTATATTGGAAATACGCTGTGGGAAAAAGTTGCGTATAGTGCCTGTCGAAGGTTTCGCCTGTTGATCTTTGTGTTCCTTTTGCATTTGTATTTTCCAAACGTAAGCCAAGTTGTGCAGTTATCTTTTTGGATATAGGTGTGTTAAGATTCACATAAGCGGCATTGATGTTTTCTTCATACACGAAGTGATTGCTGCGATAATAGTCGTGAACGATTTCTCCATTCTGAATGCTATCGTAGCTGGCATTATTATCTGTTCGAACAATACTTGATTTAATACCTGCTTCAAACCTTGCATTCTTTTTCAATGGGTGCAGGTAGTCTACTCGTGCGCTATAAACGTCGATCGACTGTGGCAAAGCGCCTGTAAGCGTATCTGATTTTTGATAAGAAAAACCAGTTGCATCAGTGTAGGAGTTCACCATGTACAGGTCATTGTCCGATCTATGATTGATAACGTCAATATCCGCAGTAATTTCTTTGCCTTTCTTACCTATAAGGTTGCGGAAGTTGAGATTAGTGCTTGCACTGTTCCAGTACATATCATTATTTACCAGGGCCGTTGTTACACTTTCCAGGTCACCGGTGGCATCAGAGATATTTGTGACATTCGGATTGTCCTGTAACATTCGTCTTGAATTGAGATTAACCACGGCACCGAATGTTGTTTTCGCCGTTGCAAAAAAATCAATACCAAACTTTGCACTGTAAGAATTGCCTTTTGCATTCCTCTTGCCTTCCTGGTTGAAGGTTTTCGCTATTGTGTTGGTATTGCTATTGAATATATTTCTGTCAATGTTCATCGTAGCAAACCTTTGCTGGTAGTTGTGACCTAAATTCGTAAACAGGTTCACCTTACCTGCTCTATAGTTGAAGTTGAATCCTTCATTTGTTTTAGGATATCTTCCTTGTGAATAGGATGCGCTTACCGAGCCATTAATACCCGCTTTGATGATCTTCTTTGTTTTTATATTGATAATACCTGCACCACCTGCGGCATCATAGCGGGCCGGAGGATTTGTCATGATCTCGATCTGGTCGAGCTGGCTGGAGTTCATGTTGCGCAAAAGATTCGCCAGGTCAGCACCACCAAGTTGCGTTGGACGGCCATCAACCATCACCAGCACACCAGCTTTACCTTTCAAAGTGATATTGCCGTCCCTGTCAACAGTTACGCCAGGCGACTTCTCCAATACTTCCAGCGCTGATGTACCGACATTGGTTATAGATGCATCAACGTTTACAATTGTCCGGTCGATCTTATTTTCAATCAGGGGACGTTTAGCATTAACTGTTACTCCAGCAAGATCTTTACTTACCGGCATCAAACTGATCGCGGGAAGTTTAACGCTTTGTTGTTGCGGAGAAAGTTCAAATATTGCGGAAAGAGCTTTTTGGTGACCTACTGTTGTTACTGCAACGAGGTATTTTCCATCTGCAATTTGTTCAAATGTAAAAAGACCTTGCTTGTTAGAGGCTGATAGCTTGACTGTGGAAGAGTCTTTGGCACGCAAAAGACTTACTGTCGCACCTTCAGCGGGGCTTTCAGTTTTTAAAACACTTCCTGAAACGGTGCCAGCAGTTTGTGCACTGGCACACGTGACAGAAAGGATGATCATGGCTGTTAAAAGGGAATTTTTCATGGCTTAAGTTTAGTAGTCGACACTGAGTCGACAGAATTTTTGTTTTCTACAGGCGGAGTTAACGCATATAGTATTAATTGAAGTGTTGTTGTTTAAAATTTTCGTAACGGGTTTTTAATTCATCTATATCCATATTCAGCAGGTAAATGTTGCGGAATATATTGGGTAGCTCCTTTTCAACGAACTCGCTTTTGCGGTACTCAGTTGCATTTTTTATAGCATCAGGGCTAACAAAATTGCCGATGCCACGCTGATTGTATATAATGTTTTGTGCCTGCAGGAACTCGAATGTGCGCATTACGGTATTGGGATTAACTTCCAGTTGTACCGCCAGTTCCCGTACTGCAGGGATCCGCTCATCGGTTTTCCACTGCTTCAGCAGGATGCGTTCGCAGATGTAGTCAGCGATTTGCAGGTATATAGCTATTGATTCTCTGAATTGCATGATAATTTTTTTAAAGCCTACAGTTGTTTTGCTTTTAAACGGAAATAGGTGAATGTCCAAAAAAGAGGCGCAACAACATACATGAGGCTGATGCTAATCAGCATTGTTAGCCAACTGGGAAACGCAGGCTCATCATCACCGAATTTACTTTTTGGGTAAAGTTCCTTGTATATAAAAAAGGTCAATCCTGCTATCACGAACCATGCAACAACACCGGAAATAATAGTCTTGATGTAACTGTATTTTCTAAAATACACCGAGCCGAGCAGGAAAATAGACTGGATGGCAAAGAAGAATAGTAAAAAATTAAGAGCGTAGTTATTGTCAAACTCGAAAAAAGTAACGTCAAAAATATTTGCCACCGGCGCTTTTTTAAAGGTTGCATCATTCGCATATATACTATTTGTAATGGTTACCATTGAAAAATTTATTATGTAAAACACCGCTGTAAGGACAAGAAAAAAGAGAATTACCGTATACAGTAGGCTACACAAAAACTTTTCGAACGTAGAAGCAGGAACTAAAAGAAAATTGCTGCCCTTAGGTTTTGATGCCAGTTCGCTATAATATTGGCTGGCATATAACGTACCTGCAATAAATAGCGAAAAAAAGTAGGTTGATAGTTGTACATCCAGCGACATCCTATCAGCATCGTCATCTATGATCAGTGTAAAAGCAAACCACGTGATCAACAATCCTGCAAACGCAAGTACGGACAATAAATACCTTTTTTTATTATCGGCCCAGTGCTTGGATACTAGTAAACTAAAGCGATCAAAACTGAAAAACTGGTTCATAAATGATATTTAGGACTGAAATACTTTGGTTATTTTATCTCCGCTCGTTACGATGGCCTTGTAGAGCAGTTCAAGGTCAATTTTACCTTCTTCACCATCCTCGTTAGCACTTACAATGATGTTACCTCTTAAAGATGATTCGCTATAATATGCTCTTGCCGCATCGTCAGCATCGTAAGTAAACCGAAAGGATAATTTTCTTGTAATGTCTTCCACAGTCTGATCAAACAGGATCTTACCGTCATCAATGATGGTTACGCGGTCGATCAGATTTTCGAGGTCCTTTACCTGGTGCGTGCTGATGATGATGCACTGCTGTTCATCAAGTGCCTGGGCAAGTATTTTCCTGAACTGTCCCTTGCTGATGATGTCTAGTCCGTTTGTTGGCTCATCCATCAAAAGCACCCGTACATTGGTGGCGAGAGCGAATGCGATCAGCACTTTCTTTTTTTGACCATAGCTCATGTTTTGGAGTGTACTGTCCAAAGGAATTTCAAAGGCAGTGATATAATTCCCGAATTGGTCCTTATTGAAGTGCGGGTAAAATGGCGAGTAGTACGCAATAAACGTTGGTATTGGAATGTCGGGAAGGTGAAACTCTTCGGGCACCATAAATACATCCTGTAAAAAACCCGGGAGCCTTTCCGTAGGGTTGAATCCGTTTACCCGTATGCTGCCTTTTTTTGGAAAAAGCAGGCCGGCGATATTTCTCAAAAGGCTCGATTTGCCGGTGCCATTTTTACCCAGCAGCCCGTAAACGTGGCCGGCCTGGAACTGGAGGCTAAGCCCATTGAAGACAGGCTTTTTCCGGTAGGCAAATGATAAATTGTTGATACTGATCATGATAGGTCTGTGATTTAGTGTACTAGTTAAATAGTACACTGCGAAGATATAGGCTTTGTTCGTTTCACCAAATAATTGTGGATAAAAGAATGATAGGCGGAAAGAGGGACGTAAAGCGCGCAAAGAAGCGCAAAGGGCGCGAAGGATTATTAATCTTAGCGAGCTTTGCGCTCCTTCGCGTTCTTTGCGTCCTGCCTTTTCTACAAAAATCTTAGTTTTATATCCGCCCTTTTTTATGATTAACTACATCGAACTGGTCGTCAACAACCCCGAATATTTCAAGCAGTTTTCCTGCAAGGGGATGCTATTCCTTAACTACGACTGCCCGGTAAAAGCTAAGAAGCTTGCCGCATGGGCCGAACACAATTACATCTACTACGTACTAACGGGGAGAAAAACATTGCACACGATTGATAATTCCATCACTCTTACGGCCGGCTCAATCGCATTTATCAAAAAAGGGGCATGCATCGTGGAGCAGTTTTTTGATGAGCCATTTTGTATTGTCGTATTTATAATGCCCGATACATTCATCCAGACTTTTCTTCAGGATTATGCCAACGATGAAAAGCCGAGTGGCATGGCAACGCCTCCCGTTATTTCCATACAGGACGACATTATGACCCGCAATTTTTACCAATCCATCATACCTTATTTCGCGGCTACCGACAATGTACCTGAAGATATACTTGAATTAAAATTCAAGGAATTACTGCTGTCTATTCTCCACAACCCGGCCAACGAACAATTGCATCAACACCTGCTAAGCATAAAAGGCCAGACCGCTACTTCGATCCAGTCGATCATGGATACTAATTATGCTTATAATTTAAATATTGAAGCCTACGCGCGCATGACCAATCGCAGTGTGTCGTCTTTTAAACGCGACTTCCAGGCGATTTATAAAACCACCCCTGGTCGATGGCTCATGGAGAAAAAGTTGAACCATGCCCGAAAACTCCTCGTGCAAACCAACGATGCGGTCGCTTCAATAGCTTTCGACAGCGGCTTCGAAAATACCGCTCACTTCAGTCGCATTTTTAAGCAAAAAACAGGTGCAACACCTCTCGAATACCGCAAGAGAGCTTCGGAAAGAGCCGTAATGGCAATTTGACCTTTTTTGCAAAAAAGCTGAACCAATAAGGATAGTGACCAGGCCTTACAGTTTGCAACTTTGTGTAAGAATAAAAAAGTATGAAAAAGTTATTTCTTCTTACGCTACTCTTTACCTCGGTTGCCGCCAACAACTTTGCCGGCGAGCCGGGTAAAAAGCTTTCCGCCACTCTCCTTATAAACTGGTTGGATTTTCATTGCCAGGTGGTACGTTCCGTTTCAGGCATTTCGCACGTAGCTTATTCCCGTCATTTTTCCTATACCGCAATTGCTGTTTACGAAAGCATGGTGGGCAGTGACGCCTCTTACAAATCACTTTCCGGTCAGTTAAGCGGGTTGTCCAACCTTCCGTTATTGCCATCCTTGCCTTTGTCGCCGGAAGCAACTGTAAATGCTACGTACGCCACGCTATTGCGAAATTTTTATGGTGATAAAGCTGTACTAAAAGCGAGGATCGATTCCATGGAAAGCGCAATGGAGAAAACATTGCTGTCAAAAATCGACCCACTGCAAGCAGATAGAAGTAGAAAATATGCTAATGAATTAACGGCACATATAATCAATTGGGCTTCGGCAGATGGATCCATCAGCACAAAAAAATACAGTGCCTTGCAGGGTGAAGGTGTGTGGGCGCCTGTATCCGAAGCGGCTGCTCCTTTTTGGGCTGAGAACCGGAGTATGGTTCCCGCAATGGTGAATGCGTTTGCAATTGTTGCACCATCCTACTCCAGCGACAAGCAGTCATCATTCTATCAAATGGCGAATGAAGTGTATACTGTATCCAAACAACTTACCGCCGAACAAAAAGCGATCGCCTTGTTTTGGGATGACTCACCAAATGGTAAATACATGACGGCGTTTGGTCACTGGACTTCGATCCTTTCAGGATTGATCAGAGAAAAAAAGTTATCCTTGTCAGAAGCATCTGAAGCGTTTGTGCGCATGACGATCGCGATGCACGATGCAGCTATTCTTGCCTGGAAAGGAAAATACCAGTACAATGTAGTGCGGCCCATCACATATATCCAGCAGCATATTGACAAAGAATGGAAACCGCTAATATCAACTCCCCCACATCCGGAGTTTCCTGCCGCACACGCTACCATTTCCAATGCAGCGGCGGTTGCACTTACACAATATTTCGGTGCTGTGCCAGTAACGGATAAAAGTTATGTAGACATTGGTATGCCTGAACGAAAATTTTCTTCGCTGCTGGCTGTTGCAAAGGAAGCTGGCATATCGCGACTCTATGGCGGCATTCATTATCGATATTCAATCGAGCAGGGTTTTACGCTTGGTGAAGCTGTAGCCAACCTGCTCAATAAATCCATTTCCTTTCATATCAAACGATAATCACTTGTAACCTATCCACCTGGTAAGCTGGTGCCACGCACTTGCCAGGAATTCCATTAACCATAAAACAAACAACCATGACAACAACATCTTTAAAGGTGAACAGGCTTTCTATTGCCTTCCCTTTCGTCACTATCACGGCAAGTATTATTCTGCTTGTATCGTGTTCGAAAAATGAAAAGCTGCATCAGACCGAAAACAGCAAAAGCAACAAGGTGTCCAAATACTCTTCGGAAGTACTGGACAAATGGATGACGTTGCAATTGCGGTTGATGCGCAACACCACGGGAGTGCCTAACCAGGCCTTCTCAAGACATTATGTGTACTCGGGTATTGCCGCACTGGAATCATTGGCGCCAGGCTTACCGGCACATGCTGCCTGGAGTTCTCGATGGAATGGTTTGACGAGCCTGCCCGCGATCAATCAATCTGTGCAATATTATTACCCGGCAAATGTCAACGCTGCATTGGCGTACATCAACAAAGCTTTTTTTCCCAACGCCACTGTGATTGACAAAGCCGCCATTGACTCATTGGAAAATGCACTCACACAAGAATTTCTCGGCACGCAATCGCAGTCGGTCGTTACAGTTTCTTCTAATTATGGAAAACAGGTAGCCACTGCAGTTTTTGCCTGGTCGGAAATGGATGGATACAAAAATGCAGGTGCACCTTATACGCCACCCGTCGGCCCGGGCATGTGGGTTCCAACAGCTCCGGCATTCGCTAATGCGGCTTCACCTTATTGGGGCAACAACAGGACGGTAATAACCGGTAGCATCGTAAACACGGAACCTGCAGCGCCAATGGCGTACTCCGCTGAACCTGGATCTCCATTTTATCAAATGGTAAAACAGGTATATGATGTTTCGCAGCAATTGACCAATGAGCAAAAAGCGATGGCTATGTTTTGGCGCGATGTGCCGGGAGTAACTTCTCCCGGTCACTGGCTCAGCATACTTCGCCAGGCAATAGTGCAAACGAATAGTTCACTGGATAAAGGTGCACTGGCTTACGCACTCACCGGTGCAGCTATCAACGACGCGTTGATTGCATGTTGGAAATCGAAATACCAGTTCTCGCTCGTGCGACCCATCACTTATATCAGGGATATTTTCGGGCATAGCAGTTGGGTTTCGTTCCTAACTACGCCGGCACATCCTGAATATCCTTCGGCACATGCCGTGTTATCAATCGCTGCCGGAAGAATCATGGACGAGCTATTTGAAAATATTGGCTCGTTTACTGATCGCACTTATGATTATCTAGGCTTTGGTGCAAGAACCTACTCCTCTTTCAATGCAATCGGTGTAGAGGCAGGACTGTCACGTTTGTATGCAGGCATCCACTATCAACCATCGATTGATGCGGGGTTTGTGCAGGGGATAAAAGTTGCGGAGAATATTTTTAAGGTGACTCCAAAATAAGAGAAAGAGAAGAGCGGGAAACAGAGCGGGAGCGGGGTTTATTTCCTCGCTCCCGCTCTGTTTCTCGCTCTCTTCCTCGCTCCCGCTCTTGCTTACTTGGACGCAAAGGACGCGAAGAAGCGCAAAGGACGCCAAGAATTTTCTTTGCGTTCTTTGCGCTTCTTCGCGCACTTTGCGTCCTAATTATATTTAAAAGCTTTAACCCCTTCCAGGTTAAATTCTTTATACTCCTTATGGTCCTTTCTCAATGCTGTTATGAACTGAACCTTTACTTTCACCACTCCATCGGGTTGAAGATCAAATTTTGCGGTTCGGTTGCCCATACCGGCCAAAAATTCATTGTTGCCTTTATACCAGAATCCTTCCCTGATTTGGCCATTCCATTTCATAAACAACATGTCGCCCTCCGGGTAAAATTCAATTGATGAGTTGTCATTCATAGAATAAATACCTGAAATTTTTTCAAAGACGGTTTTATCGGGCTTGAATTCCTTTGCCATAATGATATCAAAGGTCACCTGCTTTTCATTCTTGTTGTTCTTCGATACTTGCATGATCCGGTTTACAGTTTCCGGTAAGGAAGCACTCGAGTCTTTTTCATTATATGGGTCGCCTTTGAAATAAATTTGCGTGATTAAATCCTGCTGACCCTCCCCTGAGATCCTAAAATGAATATGAGCAGGACGATAAATATCCGAACCCGGCCTTACCGGGTAAGCACTGGGGTGGGAAGTAACAAAATGATATTTACCATCGGCGCCGGTTTTTTGCGCGCCCCTGTATTTATAATTGTCAGATACATTATCGTAAACAAGATCCTCGTCGCATTGCCAGATTTCAATCAAACAATCCTTGAAAGGTGTTTTCATGTCTTCTTTAAAAACGGTGCCTGATAAATGAAGTAGTTCGCCCGAAAACCCTGCCGGGTTAATATTAGTTCTTAGTGGCGCACCTGGGCGGTAAAAAGGACCCAGTATGTCCGTGGTAGTAGGCGAATCGCCTATGAACTTTTGTCCGTCCCATTTTACGCCACCGAATATTCCTATTCCAATGGCTAATAGTCCAGAATCAAGAACAAACTTTCTTCTTTGCATAAACCTGGCTTTTGTGTGTGGCGGATGGTGATTAGAGAGACAGTTTTAAAGTTAGTTTATTTAGTAGATAGATTCATTCGGCCGTTTTTTTCACGCAAACCTGCCTTCCGGCCTTGCTTCGCCGTAGCTGCGCGAAGGCACAGCAGGCCGGGGCGCAAAGAAGGGCGAAGCGCGCAAAGAAAAACATTTACGCGGCGGCGCTTTCTGCTTTATATTAATTTTGCCAGTACCTCAATTTGATCCTCTTGAGATAATCGATGCTTATTTTAGAAAACAGAGGAAGTTTTTTATTCCTCCGACTCACAGCTTCGTTGTAAGTTAAAACAAATGATACCGGATCTTCTACGGATTTAATATGCTCCTTCAACAAACCCGCAGACTTAATTATGCTTCCCATAAAACGCCCGGGAATATGTCCGCCGTTTTTGCCGAAAGTATTTGCCAGGGATGTATAGCTGTTATATTGCTGTAAAACATTTTCTGACAGGCTTGCTGCCTTTAAAAGACTATCAAGGCTTTTGATATATTTTATCGACAGCACTTCGTCGTAGAACGTAAGCTTGCTTACCTCATCGAATAATGGCGAATTCTTTTGCAGCAATATTGGCTTATCAATCAAGTCAGCAATGCCTTCTTCTGAAATAGTTTGAAAAAAATAGAGGAGGTTGAAATCCGGGGCGTTGTAATCGATATTCTTTTTAAGGTTCTGTTGAAACGCTGCAGATACGATAGCATGAAACGCTTCGTGCGCGGCCAGCAAGCCAAATTTATAACTGTCGATCCGGTACGAGTGCAGCAAATCGTTTATAACCACTTCACCAAATCCTGTCGCTTCGGGACTGCCATAGTTGAGATAAAAAAGTGTTGGAAACATTTGTTCAGATTGCAAACGCGATGGCAAATAAGGATACAATAGCGCTTTGACACTGTCAACTATATTGCCTGTATGAAGTATATCTATGTACTTTTCAAGTTGTTGCTGATAGTGTTTGTATTCCTTATGATATTTTTCACCTGGTGAAAGGGAGGTTGAAGTCTGTGTACTTGAAGTACTGTATACACGATGCATTTCTGATTTCAGGATGTTGGTATCAATGGCGTTCCCGGCAATCATCATTTGATATGGTGGTGTTTGAAACAGCGATTGCCAGGGTATTTTGCCATTACCGCTATCAGCCTTAATAGCTGCTGCTATCAGGAAATACATCTCTGCCCCGGAGGTGTTAATCTTGTTGTGGTAGCTATTCTGTCCAGTTGAAGTTTGGCAAAAAAACAAAAGGGGAAATAATATTCTGAGGCTGTTTAGTTTCATGTGGGTTGTGATCCTAAATTTATTACTTAAAATCAAAAATCGGGCGAGTAATTAATAATGAGAGCGGAAGCTTTCGGGACGCAAAGCGCGCGAAGGTTTAATAACCCTTAGCGCCCTTTGCGTCTACTTCGCGCCCTTTGCGTCCCAATTCCCACAAGGAGTTTCTCTCTCCCTTCCAATAAAAAACTATTTCAACGATTTAAGAAACCCAAGAATATAATCCGAAACAATCTCCGGCTTCTCCATCTGAATAAAATGCCCTGCACCTGGAATAACATGTTTTTCAAATTTGCCGGTAAATAAGTTTTCCATCCCCTCTACATTTTCAACACCTATACACCCATCATTTTGTCCATGCAGGTAGAGAGTAGGAACGCTAAAGGGTTTACCTGCCGAGAATGCATTTTGAATTTTCAATAATGATGGATCGGTCAATGTATAGTTGCCAAAAGATTGACGATAATAATTTATGGCGCTTTCTGCTGAACCACTTTTACGAAAAGTTTCTTTTACTGACTTAAGATGGTCGGAATAATTCTTCCAACCAGGGCACCAGTCACGCCACAGTGTATCAATCATCGCATAGTCATTATTTTTAAAGGCATCAATAGCATAAGAAGACTGGAAGAAAAAAAGATACCAGGATCGCTTCACCTGGTTTAAATTGTTAGTATAGGAAGCAAAAAAGGCAGCACTCAATGGAATAGCCATTGTAATCATCGCTTTCACTTTTTCAGGCGCAACTTGTGCTACTCCGTAAGCTGCCCCTGCACCCCAATCATGTCCAACAATGATTACCTGCTTCTCGTTGAAACTATCAATCAGAGTCAACACATCTTGTGTATATAATGACGAGTGCTGAATAGGGTTTACGATAGTATCACCTGGAGTAAACCCTCTTTTGTAAGGCGCTACACAGTGATAGCCTGCTTTTGCCAATTCTATAATCTGGGATTTAAAAGAATAAGGATTGTCAGGGAAACCGTGCAAAAAAATTATCATTGGCCCGGTGCCTGCTTCAAGATAAGTGAAATTGTAACCATTTGCCTTGATATGGCTGGTTTTGATTATTGGCTGCGCATCCATGGCGAAAACTATATTTTGCCCTTACGGGGCGTAGGGAAACTATAGAAGGATTTCTACCGATATTGTGCTCCTACGCGGCTGCGTTTCGCGCGCCTTTTCTCATTCTTTCTACTTCGCGTCCTTTGCGTCTT
>CBFGYO010000056.1:0-22792 GCA_965652975.1 uncultured Chitinophagaceae bacterium
TCTTTTATCTACTCTCTTAGTATCCCATACCGCCCATATCAGGAGCAGGATGTGCATGCGCTTCTTCTTTCTTAGGTTTGTCGGCAACCACACATTCAGTGGTCAGCAGCATACCTGCAATTGAAGCAGCATTTTCCAGTGCTATACGGGTAACTTTAGTAGGATCGATAACGCCGGCCTTCAACAGGTTTTCATATTCTTCAGACCTTGCATTGAAACCGTAATCACCTTTTCCTTCTTTTACTTTTTGTACCACGATAGAACCTTCGATACCTGCATTGGCTACGATTTGACGAAGTGGTTCTTCCAGCGCCCTTCTTACTATCAATGCGCCCGTTGTTTCATCTTCGTTTGCACCTTTGAATTTATCAAGTGATTCTACGGCGCGGATGAACGCTACGCCACCACCTGGAACAATACCCTCTTCAACAGCAGCGCGAGTTGCATGCAAAGCATCGTCAACACGGTCTTTCTTTTCTTTCATTTCTGTTTCTGTGGCTGCTCCCACGTACAATACGGCAACACCACCGCTGAGTTTAGCCAGGCGTTCCTGTAATTTTTCTTTATCGTAGTCAGAAGTTGTAGATTCGATTTGCGCTTTGATCTGGTTTACACGTGCCAGGATATCTTCTTTCTTACCCTTGCCACCAACTACTGTTGTATTGTCTTTGTCGATGGTTACGGAAGCAGCGGTACCAAGATAGCTAAGATCAGCATTCTCGAGTTTGTAACCCTGCTCTTCGCTGATTACAACACCTTTTGTAAGTACAGCAATATCCTGCAGCATTTCTTTGCGGCGATCGCCAAAGCCTGGAGCTTTTACGGCAGCAACTTTCAATGTACCACGAAGTTTGTTTACCACCAGTGTAGCCAGAGCTTCACCTTCGAGGTCTTCAGCAATGATCAGCAATGGACGACCACCCTGTGCTACTTTTTCAAGTATGTGCAGGATATCCTTCATGTTGCTGATTTTTTTATCATAGATGAGGATGTAAGGATTTTGCAATTCAGCTTCCATTTTCTCACTGTTGGTGACAAAATATGGAGAGATATATCCGCGATCGAACTGCATACCTTCCACAACATCGACAGTTGTATCGGTACCCTTTGCTTCTTCTACAGTGATAACACCTTCTTTACCTACTTTCTTCATTGCTTCAGCAATAAGCTTTCCGATTTCTGCGTCGTTGTTGGCAGAAATTGCAGCTACCTGCTGGATCTTGCTGCTGTCGTTGCCGATTGTTTGTGATTGTGCGTTCAGGTGTTCAACTACTTTGGTAACTGCCTTGTCGATACCTCTTTTGAGGTCCATTGGATTAGAACCTGCAGCCACCATTTTCAACCCTTCGCTGATTATTGATTGCGCTAGTACTGTGGCAGTAGTAGTACCATCACCCGCGATATCGGCGGTTTTGGAAGCTACTTCTTTTACCATCTGGGCACCCATATTTTCAATGGGATCTTCGAGTTCAATTTCTTTTGCAACGGTAACACCGTCTTTAGTAACAGATGGAGCACCGAATTTTTTTTCGATCACCACATTGCGACCTTTAGGTCCCAGGGTTACTTTTACTGCGTTTGCCAGCGTATCAACGCCTTTCTTCATTCTATTTCTTGCTTCTATATCGAAGAAGATTTGCTTTGCCATAATTATGTAGTTTGAAATTATTTAAGATTAATTGCGGTAATGCCTGCTACGAACTTCCGGCAGGCTACCGGATATTTTTGCAAATGGTATTAAACAATTGCCAGGATATCCGATTCTCTCATGATAAGAAAATCTTCACCATCAATCTGGATCTCTGTACCGGCGTATTTACCGTACAAAACTGTATCACCTGTTTTTACAGTAACAGGCTCATCTTTTTTTCCAGGACCTGCAGCGATTACAGTACCGCGCTGAGGTTTTTCTTTTGCTGTGTCGGGAATAATGATACCACCTGCAGTTTTTTCTTCGGCAGCTGCTGCTTTCACGATTACCCTGTCATGGAGAGGAGTAACATTGACTTTCTTAGCCATAATTGTATTGATTTTTGAGTTTTTGATCTTGCACCATCGCGGGCATGTTAGTGAAATTTTACACTAGCTACAGCCTTTCGATGGTTAACCAGCCCATGCTTTCGCTCAGGCGGTTAAAGGACGGCGAAGGTACAGTAAATACTATGCCATCAGGTCAAAAGGGCCATTTTTTCATCCCTGGCAGTAATCTTACCTGAAAAAATTACATTTTAGCCGGCAGGCAGGACAATTTTTCATCCTTTAAATCGTAATAATAAAGGCTGCATAGTATCTTAAAGCACAAGCGTTCAATATCCAAGCATCCACCTATGAAAAAAACCATCCTGCTCGCCTGTATTGCCATTTTGTGGCAACTAACCACCAGTGTATATGCCCAGCCTCCCTGTGGTTTTGATGAGGTTCACAACAAACTCCTGAAAACAGATCCTGTATTTGCAAGGCAAATCGAGCAAAATGAGGTCAATATCAGGCGCTTTATTGAAACTCATCCGGAATTACGATCGGGAAGCCGGCCCTCAGCGGTGGTCACAATACCTGTAGTTGTGCATGTTATGCACACCGGCGGCGCTATTGGTTCCATCTATAATCCCTCCGACGCACAGATCCTGGGAGCAATCAATTACCTCAACCAGGTATATGCTGGTACTTATCCCGGCATGAGCGCCCCTATCGAAGGCGGTGGTGTAGTAGATATGGAAATACAGTTTGCATTAGCCCAACGCACACCCTCCTGCGGAACCACCAATGGAATAAACCGTGTTGATGCATCTTCGCTGCCTAACTATGCCAGTTTTGGCGTAAATGTCAACAATACAAATGGATGCCCGGAACTTACGCTAAAAAACTTCTCCAGGTGGAACCCGGCAGATTATTACAATATCTGGATCGTTAATAAACTCGATGGGGCCGATGGCACTTCAGGACAGTTCATTGCAGGCTTCGCATACTTCCCGGGCAGTTCCTCGCAACTTGACGGAACGATTATGCTGGCTACGCAAATGGATGCCGGTGAAAAAACCTTACCTCATGAAATCGGGCACGCCCTCAACCTTTATCATCCTTTCCAGGGATCGGCAAATAATACGCAATGCCCGACCAATAGCAGTTGTACTACACAAGGCGACCGTGTGTGCGATACTGATCCTATTTCCAATAATTATAATGCAGTAAGTGGCAATTATAGTTTTGCATGCCGCACCGGGGCCAATTCTTGTGCTTCACCCAATACTTATTCGATCAACACAGAGAGTAACTTCATGAGCTATACCAATTGTTATACGCTTTTTACAAATGGTCAAAAGACGAGAGTGCAGGCCGCTATGTCGCTAAGCTCGCGGGCAAGCCTGGTAAGTGCGGGCAACCTGGCACTCGTGCCTTGTGGTGCAGTGATCAATTTCAGTCAAAGTTCATCTACAACTATCGAAGACAATACAGGAACAGTAACCGGATGCAGAAAATATCGTGATTATACTTTTCCATTAACGATTGGTGCGGCACCCAGTGCAACTGCTACCGCAACAATTGCTGCGAGCGGGACTGCCATGTCTTCCCTTGATTATTTGTTAACGACCAATGGTGATTTTAGTAATCCAGCAAATGTAATTACGTTCAATAGTGGCTCTACTGCTGCACAAACTGTAAGCCTTCGCGTATTTGATGATGCAAGCGTGGAAACAAATGAAACATTGATACTGGATTTTACCGTTAATAATGGTGGAGGCAATGCCGTAAAGGGTGTAAACATACCTACACTTACAATCACAATTTCCGACAACGACCTGGCGCCCGTAGGCACAGGCAGCGCTACTTTTTCAATCGGCGCTATCGATTCTTATGTAGAAGAAGTGCCATTCGATGCCACGCAACAACGCCAGCGTGCGCAATTCCTTTACAAAGCAAGTGAATTAACGGCGGCTGGAATTAATGCAGGCAGCATTCAATCGGTTCAGTTTTTTATCTACAACAAACTAAGCACAAGACCATTCTCCAATTTTAGTATCAAAATGGCGAGCACCAATGTGCCATACCTGGTGGATGCATCCGTTAATATTGTTGGAAGCATGACAACCGTATTTTCTTCGGCTTCGTATTCTACTACTGCAGGATGGAATAATTTTAACCTCTCCACTCCATTTACATGGGACGGTACAAGCAATCTTGCAATCGAAATTTGTTATGATAACGGCAGCCCGGCCCCTTCCAATTTCGCAGACCAGGTAGGTACGTATGAAGACGGCAGTTCTTCCACGGAGGGCAATATGTTTTTTGAGAATGACGTGAACTGTTCCGGTTACTTTAGTTCAATATCTTATTTTACCTATGGCCTTAAACCGATCTTGAGACTTGGTGTTGCCACAACGGGTACACCTGTGGAAACGGTGGCTAGTTCTACATCGGACGTACACTTAGCTTCGGGCAGTGATGATTATTTTTATTCAAACAACAACAGGCTGCTTGCGCGTATCAGCAGCATTAATGCCACTCTGGGTTGCGTGGATGTAACGCTTGAAGGAGCAGGTGCAACCTGGGTTAATGCTTTTGGTGGTCAGCGCTCGGCTAAAGTTTTTGCAATTACGCCAACGACTAATATAGCTTCGACAAATTATACTGTTTCCCTGTATTTCGACAATACGGAACTGGCCGGTAAAAATCCGGCGACCATAAGGATGGCTAAAACAACTGCAGCTTCCGCGGCGGCTGCCAATAGCGGGAATACCATATTCCAAACCCCAACGGTAAGTACATTGGGATCCGGCACCACCGTTTTTACAGGAAGCTT
The DNA here is from genome assembly GCA_965652975.1 of uncultured Chitinophagaceae bacterium. GTDB lineage: Bacteria > Bacteroidota > Bacteroidia > Chitinophagales > Chitinophagaceae > CADEDV01. The sequence continues at coordinate 4,799 of CBFGYO010000056.1, forward strand.
TACGGGTTTCTCCAGGTTCTTCCTCGTTGATGGGCTTGCTACCCTTCCTTTGTCATGGTTGACATTTACAGGTGCGACTACCGCTGAAAAAAATGTGTTGCTGCAATGGTCAGTCGCCTCCGAGGTTGACAACAGGCAATTTGATGTTGAAGTAAGTGCCGACGGCATTCATTTCGATTACCTGTCTACCGTTGTTTCTAAAGGCAATTCAATAATACCACAACAGTATGAATATTTACATGTAAGACCTGCCAGTGGCGTGATATGGTATCGCTTAAAACAAATTGACATCGACAATCATTTTTCCTATAGCAAAGTGATTATGGTAACCATAAATAGCGATGTGGTGCGATCCTTTATTTATCCAGTGCCTGCGAAAGACAGGATAATAGTCAGCTTTGGCACATCGCAGGCGAATGTTCACCTGGAAATACTTACGAGTGACATGAGACTTGTAAAAAAAGAATTTGTTCCGGTTGTTGCTACCAAAAAGGATATTGATGTAAGCGGCTTGCCACCGGGGTTGTATTTCCTAAGATTAAAGGGAAATACCATTAGCGAAATGATGCGTTTCATCAAAGAGTAAAAGCAGACCGGTGCGAAGCGCTTAATTATTGGCGGGAGGCATTTTTTCTGCGGCTATAATGACCATGTCTTCCAGTTCGGAAATATCGAAGGGTTTTTGTAAAAAATAGTCAGCACCCGCTTCTTTGGCAAGCTCATCAACATTGTTGTTGGCACTAAAGAAAATAACAGGTATATGCGAAAAATCGGTGTGTGATTTCAATAAGCGGGTAGCTTTTACTCCGCCAATTTCGGGGATCCAGTTATCCATCAGCACTACATCGGGACGATGGAGTATTACATCGGCAATGATCTCTGTACACCTGTCTTTTAATACTACTTCGAAGTTTTTCGCAGTTAATATTATTGCGCATACTTCGAGCAGGTCCGGATCATCATCGAATATTATTATTTTTTTTGCCATACTATCTTATCACTTTTCTAATTGTTTAAACGACGGGAAGCATAAAATAAAAATCAGCGCCGCGGCCTTCATCACTTACTACCCCTATTTTACCATTATGCTTTTTGATAATTTCGGCCGAAATATATAATCCAATTCCGAATCCTGAAAAAGAAATATTATCATTAAAGGCTGACCTGTAGAATCGCTGAAAGATCTTTTCATGCTCACCGGGCTTGATGCCAATGCCCTTATCCACTACGGATACCCGTACCCAACCGTCTTCCATCTTCAAGGTAACCTGTATATTCTTATCTTCAGGAGAATATTTTACTGCGTTGGTCAAAAGGTTGGTCACTACCTGCGAGATCTTTTCTTTATCCGCAATTACAAAAATGGGTCTGCGACGCTCCAGTACAATGGTATGATTAATTGCCACCATCTGTATATCGCTGGCAATGTCGCGAACCAGTTCATTGATATCAAATTTTTCAAGGTCCATGCTGAACTTATCAGATTCAAGCTTGGAGAGGTTGAGAAAGTCGGCTACCAGCTTGGTCATTTTATTTACCTGTGTTTCCACTTTCGTCAATCCATTTTTCAGGAAGGCATCATTTGCTCTTTCGTAGGTTTTTGACAGTAATTGGGAATAAGCTTTAATAGAAGTAAGTGGTGTTTTCAACTCATGACTCGCCACGGCCAGAAAGTCGTTTTTCAAAATTTCGTTTTGTTTTCTCTCTGTAATATCTGTTACAGAGCCTGCGTAGCCTCCAAAATTTCCATTATCATCAAAGTAAGGAAATCCTTCACTGAGGCCCCACCGTAATTGGCCTGAAGAACTTTTGAAACGAAACTCAAAAGTAAATTTCTGCATGGTTGGCATATTTGTTATAAACTGGCTGTACATAATCTCCCTGTCTTCTGGTAATACAGGATCCAGCCATCCGATATTGTATTGATTCTCCAGGGTGATACCCGTCCAGTTGATCCAGGTGTCGTTTACAAAATTGTTATTCCCCTGCGCGTCTGTCATCCACAACCCCACCGGCGAGATATTGGTGATGGTCTTAAATAGTAACTCGCTTGCCTGTAGTTTTTCATTGAATTTCTTTTCATCATCAATGTCCATACAGGCGCTAATGAACCCAATAAATTTACCTTCCTGGTCGTATCGCGGCACTGCGTTATCCACTATCCAGCGGTACACGCCGTCGAATCGGCGTAGCCGGTATTCGATTACAAAAGGTTGTTGCAATTCGTACGATTCGTTATATACTTTTATGCAACGTGCAAGGTCCTCGGGATGCACCGATTCCTGCCAGCCCTCACCGCTTTCAAGTTGCAGTGTACGTCCTGTAAAGTTGAGCCAACTGGTGTTGAAGAAATCGGAAAATTTATCATTCCCCGACATCCAGATCATTACGGGAGCGGTATTAGCGATCGTACGAAAGAGTTCTTCACTCTCCTGTATTGCATTTGCGCTGTTCTTTTCGCGGGTAATATCTACCACTGTTCCAAGAATGGTAGTGGGGTTGCCTTTATCGTCGTAAATGGTTTTGCCCTGCACCTTTACCCAACTCATAGGTTTGCCGGGGCGCAGCACCCTCACCTCATGTTGGTAGTGGCCCTCTTTGATGCCCTTTTCGTATAAAGCATCCAGTACGGGCCGGTCCTCCGGATGGAGGTACTTCAGGTATTTATCCCGCGTAAGGTTTTCCATGTCTTCATATCCCATCATCTCCTGGTGACGTTCCGAAGTTACCGCACTCCCCGTAGTGAGGTCAATGCTCCAGATACCCATTTCAGCAGCATCCAGTGCAAACCACAATCGTTCTTCGCTCACCTTCATAGATTCCTGGATATTCTTAATCTTATCAATGTCGGTAGCCGTTCCAAACCATTTGATGATATTTCCATTCGAATCTTTATCCGGGAATCCCCTGCTCAGGTGCCAGCGATAATTTCCATCTTTCATCATCATGCGGTGCTCCTGGCTATAAGGTTGCTGGGTTTCCACTGCTTTTTGCCAGCATTCGATTGTTATATCAAGATCCTGGGGATGAATAAGCAGGTGCCAGTCCCATTTTTGTAAGGATTTACCGGCAGGACCGTATTCATCAATCCTGTTATTATAGTAAGTAATTTCACCATCGGGTTCAGCAATCCATACCAGTTGCGGCATGGCATCCGCAAGTTTTGTAAGGCGACTTTCACTCTCCTGCAGCGCTTCGAATGCTGCCTTTTGATCGGTAATGTCCGTAATGGTGCCTAACATTTTCTCGGGCACCCCCTTTTCGTCGTAGAAGACTTTTCCTTTTGCCTTTACCCATCTTAGTGCTCCATCTTTTCGCACGATTCTTATTTCGAAATCAAGTATGCCAGTCATCATGGCACTATTAACGGCATTTATTCGCTTTGGAAGATCTTCGGGGTATATCCGATCCATCAATTCACTATGCACGGGCCTTTCATTTACATCAAAACCCATGATCTGTAAATACCTCTTGGAATACTTTGTTTCCTGATGTTTAAAATTTAATTCCCAGGCACCCATTCCCGCATCTTCCAAAACGATGTTCAGGCGATTCTCACTATCCTTTAGTGCTTCTTCAGCTTTCTTACGTTCATCAATTTCTATTAATGCACCTGTCATTCCTTCGAACCTTCCATTGATGTCAAATTTTGGTTTGGCTGTGGCCATCATCCACCTGTATATACCATCCTTGCCACATAGCCGATACACAAGATTAAATGGACGTTGCTGCTCATTTGCCTGGGCAAAAAGTTGCTGCGTATTGGCGCGATCGGCCGGATGTACTGCGTCCAGCCAACCATAGCCGAGTGAGTTGCTGGTAGACTGACCGGTATAGTCATACCAGCGTTCATTCAGGTAATAACAATAACCGTCTGCACGGCTGGTCCAGATCATCACCGGCACAGTATCGGCCATTCGCTGAAAGAGCGATATACTGTCGATCAATGCCTGCTCCTTCACCTTTTCCGCAGTGATGTCAAGAACTGTTCCTATGAAAATCTGTACTTCCCTGTTGGAATTAAAATATACTTTTCCCTGCGACCTTATCCAACGCGGTTGCTTAGTAGAATATAAAAGAATACGAAATTGTATATCATACGACCCATCACCATCCGGGTCCATTGCTTTTGCAATAGCGTTCAATGCAAAATCCTTATCATCCGGGTAGATATGTTCTTCAAACAATTTGAAGTCCACATCCACATCTTCCGGCATGTCATATATTTTACGGCATTCATTGGACCAGCGCAAGGTATTACTGTGTGGCTGGTAATCCCAGGTGCCAAGGCTCGTAGCTTCTACCGCCATCCGCAGCCTGCTCTCGCTTTGCTGCAGTTCGGCATGTAATTTTTTCTGAAGGGTAATATTTCGTGCAATCTTGGAAACGCCGATAATACGTCCCTGCTGATCTTTGATGGGCGAAAGTGTGAGGGAGATATTAAGGAGTTCGCCGCTTTTGGTTACGCGAATGGTATCGAATGCTTCCATTCGTTCGCCGCGCTTGATCTTTTCCAGGATAATTGGTTCCTCCTCAAGCCGATTTTCTGGTATGATGCGCGTGATGGGCTGGCCGATCATTTCTTCGGCACTATAACCGAATAATTTTTCAGCTCCTTTGTTCCAACTGGTAACGATGCCATCGAGCGTTTTACTCGCAATCGCATCATCGGACGACTGCACGATAGCAGCAAGCATCTGCTCGTACATTATTTCGAGTCCGTCCGGAATTTTCATTGGTTCTACGTATCCATCGTTTTCAGGTGTTCGCATAAGGGGTAATCGCCGGCAAATTAATTTACATTGGCTGTTTGTACAAAAAACATAATGCAAAGCAAGATTTGAAAGTTACAACTTCTTTGTGGAGAAAAAGGTGTCTTTGTCCGCTATAAAGTTTTCGCAGCCTACTCCCCCGGCATAGCCCAAAACACGTATCTTCGCAGCTCCAAACAGCTCTTAAAGCAATGATCAGCAGAAGAAATATCCGGGTAAAAGTGATGCAGACCCTTTATACAGTGGCTACCCTGGAAACTGAAGCGAAGGCAGGCGAACCAAAAAAGACTTTACAAAACCATTTTGACCAAAGCCTTTCCCTTTTTATATACCTCACATGGCTACTCACAGAAGTGGCACGTTATGCTGAAACAGACTCGCACCAGCGTGCAGCAAAACACCTGCCCTCCGCTGATGACCTGCACGTAAATACGAAAATCGCCGGCAACCAGCTACTTTGGAAGTTACTCGAAGATGATTTACTGAAAAAGCAGTTTGCTATCAAAAAGCCGGAACTCATCGGCGATAAGGAACTTATAAGAAAAATCTACCATGCACTTGTAGAAACGCAGGAATACAAAACGTATATCGCTACGGGTGCCCGTGACAAAACAGAGGAAAAAAAGATCCTCGAATTTATCTTAAACGATCTTATCCTCGCCAACGAAGTAGTGGTTTCGCATATTGAAGAAAACTTCTCCAACTGGGACGACGACGGGGAAATGATCGTACAGCTACTGGCTGGATACCTTCAAAAGCCGGGAAGCTACAATTTCAAACAATTTATCAGTGTTGATAAGGAACAGTTCGCTTTCGAATTGCTGAACACCGTTTTGGAAAAAAAGGAATACCTGCAAAGCCTGATCATACCAAAACTAAAAAACTGGGATCCCGAAAGGATCGCCCTGCTGGATATGATCCTTATGCAGATGGGCGTTTCCGAATTCCTATACTTTGAAACCATTCCCCCCAAGGTTACGATAAATGAATACATCGACCTGGCAAAAGAATATAGCACGCAGCAGAGTGGCCAGTTTGTAAATGGCATACTGGACAATATTCACAAAGAGCTTGTACAACAGGGCAAAATGCAGAAAACCGACTACAAAAAAGCATGATTACGCTGTTTTGAGCGCTTATCTTACATTTGCACTTCCCAATCAAAAAATCTATGAAAAAAGTATTTTATTATTTGATTCTCGCATCGGCAATTATTGCCTGCAATACCGCAGATAAAAAATCGGAGGTCAAAGTGCTGACTGAAGAGGATAAGAAAAAAGCCGAAAGCGATTCTTCTTCGTACACTACCATTGCCTGGCTGGATTCAACAGTCATCAAGCTTGGTAATATCAAGAAAGGAGAAGTGGTAGAAGTGGCATTTCGTTTTAAGAACACCGGCGACAAACAACTGGTAATAACGAATGTAATTGCTGGTTGCGGTTGCACGGTACCCGAAAAACCCGAACAGCCTTACGCTCCCGGGGAAGAGGGTGTAATAAAAGCCAAGTTCGACAGCAAGAATCAACATGCTGGTCTTCAAAGTAAGTATGTAACCGTTGATGCAAACACAAAACCCAATGCAAAACACCAACTAAATTTTACGGTAGAAATCACAGAATAAAAAACAACAATGAACACACTCATTTATCTATTACAGGCAAAAACAACCGCTCCTGGTCCATTTGGCGACTCAACTACCTTGGTATTCCTTGGATTGATGCTCGTAGTTTTCTGGCTGTTCTTCATCCGCCCGCAAGCCAAGCGTGCAAAGAACCAGAAGAAGTTTATACAGGATCTGCAAAAAGGCGACAAGATAGTTACCATCGCCGGCATACATGGCACCATCAATAAAGTGAATGAAGATGGGACTACGCTCAATATCGAAATCAGCCCTGGTAGCTATATCAAAATTGAGAAAAGCGCCATCAGTATGGATTGGACCGCTGCAATTAATAAACCTGCGGTAAGTACCGACAAAAAATAATTACCAGCATTTGCTGAAAGAAATAAAACCGGGTGTATGCATCCGGTTTTTATTTTATCTTCCTGTTATAGTTCGGGCAGTACTAAACCACAATAGCAAATGATTCGCATCGGCCTTACAGGCGGTATCGGAAGTGGCAAAACCACGGTGGCAAAAATTTTCGAAGTATTAGGCATTCCTGTTTATTACTCCGATATCGTTACCCGCCAACTGATGAACGAAGATGCTGAGCTCCGTAAAAATATCACAGCCACATTCGGTGAACAAAGCTATACCGCGGCTGGATTGAATCGATCCTATATTGCTTCCATCGTATTTAATGATGCGGAAAAACTGGAAATTCTCAATTCCCTTACTCACCCTGCCACCATACGCCATGCCCGCCAATGGATGCAAAAGCAACGGTCGCCCTATATTATCAAGGAGGCTGCATTGATTTTCGAAAGCGGGTCGGTGGCTGACCTCGATTACGTCATTGGCGTATATGCACCCCTGCCGCTTCGAATCCAGAGAGCTATGAAACGCGATGGAGTAAGCAGTGAAGAAGTTGAAAAAAGAATGAAAAGGCAGATCGATGAGGATATCAAAATGAAACTCTGCGACTTTGTCATCACCAATGATGAAAACGAATTGATAACACCACAGGTAATAAGCCTGCACGAGCAATTTCTTCGGCTCGCCGGGCATTCCTGATTACTACTAAACGGCTATTGCGGGCACATCCTGTTAGTCGTAATTTTCAGGTATAATTATGCAGTCATGCGCATTCGAAAAACACCTACCTGGGAAAATACAATCAAAAAATATAAAAGCTATCCCATTAGGTACTTCCTGGCTGAAACTCCTGAAGATATTATCGAAGTCGTGAAAATGGCCGAAGAAAATAACGTCAGGGTACGCGCGGTTGGTTCGGGTCATTCTTTTTCCGATGTAGCACTCACCAATGATTATTTTATTGATATAGGTAAGCTTGATACCGTAAACCTGGCTGACGCCGCGGTATTGAAAGATGCAACACGATCAGAACTGCTGGTTGATGTGGAAGCAGGTATAACCTTGCGAAACCTGAACCGTAAACTGGATAAGCTTGATTTGGCCGTAATTAATATGGGTGGTATCGACCACCAGACACTCGCCGGAGTAATTTCAACCAACACGCATGGCTCGGGTCGTGACCTGCCCGCCATACCCGGATTTGTGAGATCGATCACCTTAATAGCTGCAGGTGGCAGAATGTACCGGATTGAACCAACAGATGGCATTACGGATGCCTCGCTATTCAATAGCCCCGGGATTGAATTGATCCAGGACGATGAGATTTTTTACAGTGTGCTTGTGAGTTTTGGTTGTGCCGGTGTGATCTATTCCTGCATCATTGAGGTACGGGCTCAATACTGGCTACGCGAAACAAAGATTAAATCAACCTGGGACCAGCTACGCCCGAAGATGCTCGATGGCACCATCTTTACAGAAGGTGATGGTGAATCGGCAGGAGAATGCCCGCGTTGCTGCACATTAATGATCAACCCATACGAGGTCAAAGGCGACAAACACTATTGCATCATCCTCCGTCACTTTGATACGATAAGGCCTCGTAAATGGAAATTCATAGAAGGCACACGTAATATCATTAGTTACATACTTGGGAATATTCCTTCTTTCTTTTTTTACACGCTGTGGCTGTTCCGGGCATTACCTCATCGTTCGCCCAAACTTATACGGGGTTCACTAAAAGGTATGCGTGATAAAAAATTTGTGCATCGCGCCCACAAAGTAATGTACCAGGGTTTTGAATTTGTAAAGGAACGTGCCTACGATGCCGAGTTTGCTTTCGATCTTGCCAATATGGAAAATATAGTAACCACACTGGAAGAATTGATGGAGAAGGCGCATGCAATAAAAGATAACCACAAAGTCTATCAGTCGTCGCCTATCGCCGTTCGATTTGTGCAACGTTCAAAAGCATTCCTGGCGCCAGAATATGGCAAGGATGTGGCATATATCGATACACCCTTCCTGTTGGGCATCAATGGTAACGAATTCATGCTGGAAAAATACCAGGAGATTATGCTCAAAAATAATGGAACACCGCATTGGGGAAAAAGCAATAATATACTCGATAGCGACCCTGATAAATTACAAATGCTTTATCCCAAACTCCCGGTATGGCAGGATGTAATAAGGAAGTTTAATCCTTTGGGCACTTTCAACAATAAATTTTCAGACCGGTTGAAGTTGACAATGCCGACTGCTTGAAAAGATCGAGGAATTACTTAAGAGAAATTTTTGATTCACGCAGATGAAGCAGATAGAGCAAACGCCGCAGATCCTAATCAGCTAAATCGGCTCAATTTGCGTAATCTGCGCGAAACTACCTAAGACTAAAAGAACGCCAGTCGGAAGTAAAATCTATTTCAAATTAGCTAAAGCCTCTTTAATCCTCCGCCAACCTTCTTCAATTTTCTGCATACTGTTGGCAAATGAAAAACGTACACAGTTAGGTTCACCAAATGCTTCACCCATAACGGAAGATACATGTGCCGTATTCAAAAGGTACATACAAAAGTCAGCGGAGTTAATGATGGTCATTTTCCCATCTGACTTACCAAAATAATAGCTGATATCGGGGAAAATATAAAACGCTCCCTCAGGTTCTGTACAAATGATACCGGGAATTTCATTTACAAGTTCAAGTACTCTTTTACGCCTGCGTGCAAACTCCGCAACCATTTCGTGCGAAGGGCGCAAGTCGGTAGTGAGTGCAACTACGGCCGCCTTTTGTGCTATTGAGTTAGCACCGCTGGTAAACTGACCCTGCAATTTTTCGCAAGCTTTCGCAATTTCCGCATTGGCGGCAATATAACCGAGGCGCCAGCCCGTCATAGCAAATCCTTTACTCAGGCCATTTACTATTACAGTACGGTCCTTCATATCATCAAACTGTGCGATGCTTTCGTGCGTACCTACAAAATTGATATACTCATATATTTCGTCGGAGATGATAATAATTCCAGGGTGTTTACGAAATACCTCTACCAATGCTGCTAACTCATCTTTACTATAAACTGCACCACTGGGATTGCAGGGTGATGAGAAAAGAAACACTCTTGTTTTAGTGGTAATTGCATCTTCAAGTTCCTGTGCACTTATCTTAAAACCACTTTCAGGTGTGGTATGCACTTCCACCACTTTTCCGCGGGCTATTTTTACAAGCTCACTATAAGTAACCCAGTACGGTGTGGGAATGATCACTTCATCATCCTCATCCACCAGCGCAAGTATGGCATTGGCCAGGCTTTGCTTGGCGCCGGTAGACGTAACAATATTCTCGGGTTTATAATCGAGTGCATTATCTCTTTTAAACTTGCTGCATACTGCTTCACGCAGATCAGGATAACCAGCCACCGGGGTGTAGTGACTCCAGTTGTCTTCAATGGCTTTGATGGCAGCATCCTTGATATGACGAGGTGTGTCAAAATCGGGCTCACCGAGACTGAGATCAATTACATCTATTCCTTTTGCACGTAATTCACGGCCCAGTTTCGCCATCTTAAGGGTTTCCGGTTCGTTGAAGCGTTGCAACAGGGAGGATAACTGTATGTCTGTAGATTTTGTCACTGAAACGATCATGCTTTATTAGTTTAATGCAAACAGGTGCAAATGTATGGAATAGAAAAATAGCTCGTATACAACGAGTGTTTGTTCACTGCATTAGTTGATCCTTTGCGCCTTTGCGTGAAAAAATTACTCAGCATATGAAAATCTCATAGCTGAAAGATCTGGTTTGTGTTTTCGTTTTCGCTGCAACTCATATGCATGCAGTGCTTCACCCAGGTGTTTCATAAACGGATATCCCAGTTTACTGTAATCGTATTTATCATCATTTAATATCCCATCCGCATTACAATAGATGGTGGCAGTAACCATGAACTCGATATTGTTTTTAAAATCGGCGATATACACGGCGTCGGTTAAAAAGCCATACGACCAACCGCTTTTACTAAATATGCGAATGGATGGATCCGGGTCTTTTTTATCTACACCAAACAGGATCATCTTTACATAATTGTTCCAGTACTCGCCGGTATCATATGAAGGGAACCTGGATTCGCCCGGTTGCATCGACATATAACGGCGAAGAAAAGCGTAGTCGTCCTTCGTAAGTCCAAAACGTCGTTTCTTAGGCATGGCTTCGGGGAAAATAACGCTACGAAGTATCAGGTGAAGACTCTGTAGCGACATGCGGTTCTTTAGTGAAAAATCAAACGGCTCGTTTACTAGTTTACCATTTCTCATAAAACCTTTTCCTATCCTGGTGTCCTGGATCGAATAGACAAAGGCGCTTTTAGTAGCAGGTTTTTCATAAATAACTTTGCCTGAACTATCGATAAATCGAACAGGGTTGCTTTGCCTGTTCTGCTCCTCGGTGAGTGTGATCGCCAGCCTGTGAATAATTTGTATATCGGTATATCCCATCTTGTGCAGGTTGTTATTGATATATTCCTGCCCCAGGAATTCATAAAGCCGGTTAAATGCGTCGTTGTCGCTTACCAGCAGGATTTTTTTTATATAATGCGCGATCGTGGGCCGTCCATCCGGTGCTGTGGGATCATTTTCCACTTCGGTTTGACCATATCCCTGTGCACCGGTGATCATGGTTGTGTTTTTATCCAGGCCCGGAATGTTCAGCTCGTTAAGCTTTTGCAACGCAAGAATGGCTACCGGTAATTTAACTGTGGATGCAGGATAATAATAATCCTGGGGATCTACATGATAAAAGTGATCTGTAAAAACGGGTTTATTATTTTTTTTGCGGTCGATCTGTGTGTAGATCACCTGGACTTTTAATGTATCTTTTTGCGCAACGATGCTGTCAAAATGTGTGGGATTGGCAGAGAAGATCTTTTGTAAAAAATTATCGGGACGGATTTTGGTTTGTGCATCCGCATTCACTTTAGTGGAAATAATCATAATAGCAAGCAAGTAAGTTTTCGTATAAGCAATGTTCATGCGATTAAATTAGCGAGAAAAAATGAATAGCTCTGCATGGAGAAGCGGAGTTTGAGGAGATGGAGGATGGGTTGAGTTAGTACCGTCACAGAGAACACGGTGTAGCGCAGAGCTTCACAGAGATTCTCTGCGGTACTCTGTGCTACCCTGTATACTCTGTGACGGTACTAACTCAACCCACCCTCCCTACTCCACTCCCCTCAAAATCTCCGACATGTGTGATCAGCTTGCCACCCATGAGCGGGTATACTGCATTTGTCATTTTTGATCTACGTTGTTGTATTTTTTTAAACCATTGATAGTCATTGCAAAACCTGTCTTTTTGTGCAGAAAAAAGCAAACGGCAAGCTGTTTCAGGTTATGGTCTAAAACCCTATCTTTGCCGTCCTTAAAAATTCCACTAAAGCCTCTCTCCTCCAAGGGATTTTGGAGCGGGGCTTAAAAATGTAAATACCCATAACGTATGCAATTCAAAGGCCTGGTGAGATTCTTTGCGATCCTGCTTATTATCTACTCCATTTACCAATTGTCATTTACCTGGTTTGTAAAAAGCCATGAAAACAAAATGGAAACGCGTGCATTAAAATATGTGCATGCCAACTATCCTGATGCGAAAAAATATTCTGAAGCCGACCAGTTACCCGACTCACTTGTTTCTGTATACGATGAGCGTTTGAAAAGACTGCTGGACAGCACGCGCGATGTTACACTTACATACGCTATTACCGGACCGGTAAGTTACCAGAAAGCGAAAGAAGAAGAACTCAACCTTGGCCTGGATCTCCAGGGAGGTATGAACGTTACCATGGAAGTGGAAATGACGGGCCTTTTGAAAACGCTAGCCAATAATTCCAAAGATCCAACTTTCCTCGCAGCGCTTAACAGTGCTGAAAAGAGAAAAGCTAACAGTGATGCCAACTTTGTAACATTGTTTGCTGATGAATACCAGAAGACTGCCGGGCCCAATAAACTCTCCAGCCTTTTCTTCGCTGCCAACGACAAAGAAGTAAAAATTGGTGACAGCGACGACAAAATAAAATCCTTCCTCAACGCGCAGGCCATTGCAGCATTTGAAAATACGCTGCGCGTATTGCAAACGCGTATTGACCAGTTTGGTGTTGCCCAGCCCAGCATTTATCCTAATCCTGATCGCGGTATAATTACCGTAGAACTTCCAGGTATCAAAGACAAGGAAAGGGTGCGTAAGCTCCTGCAATCCTCCGCTAACCTGCAATTTTGGGAGACTTATCGTTACGACCAGGTAGCAGATGCACTGAATAAAGTGGCTACCGATTTCGAAGCGCTGAAGTCAGGAAAAAGTTCCGATACCACTTCAACCGTTGTTGATACCCTTGCTACTGCATCTAAAACAACGGGTGATACTACGAAAACAAATGATACACTTTTATCCGGCCAGATAGACAAGATTGTCGATACTACAGCTACCGCTTCAAATGCTATCAACGCAGAAAAAAATTCATTTGCCCAGTTGTTGAAACCACCAACCATGGGTGGAACAATTGGAATGGTATCAGTAAACGATACAGACATTGTAAGAAAATACCTGAATCGTGATCTGCTCCGCCGTCATTTTCCTGCAGATGCACGTTTTGCATATGGCATCGCCGGCAAATCAAATAAAAAAGAAGTTCCATTATATGTTTTAAGAACATACAATAGGGATAAAGCCGATGTGGAAGGTGAGGCTATTCAATCAGCTATCCAGGACTACGAATCAGGCAAACCTATCGTGCGCATGGAAATGAATCCCGCTGGTGCTGTGGAATGGGCGAAGGTTACAAAAAGAAGTGCTGACCCACGCAATGGATTCCCTATTGCAATTGTACTTGACGGAATTGTTTACTCGGCACCTGTTGCACAGGGCGAGTTGGGTAATACGTCACAAATTACAGGTGATTTCACTGTCGCGGAAGCACAGGATTTGGCTAACATACTCAAATCAGGTAAGCTCTCTGCGCCTGCCAAAATCGTACAGGAGCAGGAAGTAGGACCTACATTAGGTAGAGAAGCAATCAGAGGTGGTACGATGGCGTTTTTGATCTCATTCATCGTCATCTTCCTGTTGATGCTTGTGTATTATAACACGGCAGGGTGGATCGCGAATATTGCGCTTATACTTAACCTGCTGTTTACTGTTGGTGTACTTACCGGTCTTGGCGCTACATTAACGGCACCTGGTATCGCCGGTCTTGTATTGACGATCGGTATGGCGGTCGATACTAACGTAATCATCTACGAACGTATCAAAGAAGAGCTTGACCGGGGCAAAGGTTATATACCTGCTATCAATGAGGGTTATAAACGTTCCCTGCCGCCAGTACTCGACGGGCACATCACAATCTTGTTGACTGCGGTGATACTTTATTATTTCGGTCTCGGACCAGTAAAAGGTTTTGCTACAACGCAGATTCTTGGTATCCTGCTTTCATTGTTCTGCGGTATTCTTGTAAGCCGTTGGATCAGTGATATGTTTACCAACAAAAAGCGTCACCTGGAATACTTTACCGGCATCAGCCGCCGCATATTCAAGCATGCCAAATTCAAATTCATCGAATATCGGAAGATGGCCTATATCATATCCTTTGTTGTACTGGGATTGGGTATCGCATCCTTCTTCAACGGATTTGCATACGGCGTTGAATTCAGCGGGGGCCGCAGTTATAAAGTAAGATTCGACCAGAAAGTTGATCCTGAAAAAGTGCGCGAAGATCTGAACAAAGCGTTTGACGGAGAAAACACAATTATTAAAACGATAGGTGACACCAGGACACTGGACATCACTACTCCTTATTTGATCAACGAAACCAACCAGACAAGTGGTCAGAACGTGGATTCAATCGTTCAGACTCGCTTGTATACAGGACTGCAACCTTACCTGCCTGCCGGGTTGACCTATGATCGTTTTGTAAGTCAATACAAAATAGAATTTAAAAAGGTACTGCCGACCATATCGGATGACCTGAAAAAAGGTGCGATAAAAGCGACCATTTTTGCACTACTTGCGATTTTCCTCTACATCTTCATTCGTTTCCGCGACTGGAGGTATTCACTCGGTACGATCATCGCGTTGTTGCACGACGTATTGGTTACACTCATTGTGTTTTCATTTGCCAGGAGCATTGTTCCATTCCCGCTCGAAATCGACCAGCACTTCATTGCGGCGGTACTGACGGTGATTGGTTTCTCCATGAATGATACAGTGATCGTGTTTGACCGTATACGTGAAGACAGGAGACTTTATCCATCAGCACCATTGGGCGATACCATCAACCGAGCGATCAATGAAACACTGAGCCGCACGATCATGACCTCACTCACGGTATTCCTTACCATACTTATCCTGTTTATTGTTGGTGGTGAGGTTACCAGAGGATTTGCATTTGCAATGCTTATCGGGGTAGTCACCGGTACTTATTCTTCCATTTTTGTGGCAGCGCCAATCCTGGTCGACCTGGGAGTGAAGAAAGGTTCAAAGCCTGCTGTTGTTGCTAATAAGGAGGAGAAGGCGGTGCCAGCCAAGGTGTAGACAGATAAAAGATAAAAACTAAAAGATAAAAGTACATTTAGGTCAGAGTTCCCGACCTAAATGTACTTTTATCTTTTAGTTTTTATCTTTTATCTAATTCGGGAATTTGCCACCGCGTTTTAGTATTTTTAGGTTGCTACAAATTGCCTAATGGGTGAATTCCAGGCTGACCATATTATCCTTGTTGGATCATTGTTACTGCTCGCAAGTCTTTTAGCCAGCAAAACGTCCTTTAAACTGGGTATACCCACCCTTATCCTGTTTTTAGGCATTGGGATCGTCGCAGGTTCTGAAGGGTTAGGCGGCATTTACTTTGATAATCCTGCACTGGCCCAGCTTCTGGGTGTCGTTGCCCTGAACGTTATCCTTTTTTCCGGTGGCATGGATACCCGCTGGGAAACGGTGAAGCCTGTAATCCGGCACGGCATCTCACTCTCAACAATAGGTGTAATACTCACGGCTGTAACGATCGGCCTGTTTGTACACTACATTAGTGATTTCAGCCTGCTCGAGGGTCTACTCCTAGGTTCTATTGTATCTGCTACGGATGCGGCTGCGGTGTTCTCCATATTACGTACGAGAAGTATTGGGTTAAAAGGTATGTTGCGACCCATCCTGGAGTTGGAAAGTGGCAGTAACGACCCCATGGCATACATTCTCACTATTAGTTTTACCTACCTCCTCACCCATGGTGATGCCAGTATTACAAAACTGATCTTACAGTTTGTTCAACAAATGGTAGTTGGCGGCGTGCTGGGTTTTGTATTAGGCCGATTAATGACTTTTACCATCAACAAGGTAAAGCTGGAAACGGAGGGACTTTATCCCGTGCTAATACTGGCGATGATTTTTTTCACGTTTGCATTTACGGATCTTATTGGCGGTAACGGATTCCTGGCAGTGTATATTTCAGCATTGGTATTAGGCAACAGCAATTTCATTCATAAAAAGAGTGCGGTAAAGTTTTACGATGGCCAGGCCTGGCTTATGCAGATCATCATGTTCCTTACGCTCGGATTGCTGGTATTCCCCTCACGCATTATGCCCATAGCAGGCACAGGTATCCTGATTTCTTTGGTTTTGATTTTCATAGCCCGACCCATCGGTGTATTTGTAGCACTCAGTTTTTTTAGAATGAAACTGCGTGACAAGCTCTTTATTTCCTGGGTTGGATTACGGGGTGCCGTACCCATTGTGTTCGCCACATACCCATTACTGGCGGGTGTAGAAAAGGCCGACCTGATCTTTCACCTTGTATTTTTTATTTCCGCTTCATCTGTTTTGTTGCAGGGCAGTGCTCTCCCCATTGTGGCAAAGTGGCTCAAAGTGATCGTTCCCAAAAAAGCGAAAAAGATGTCGTCGCTGGATATGGAATTATATGACACTATTCAATCTGAATTTGTGGAAGTCATCTTACCAGGTAATAGTCCTGCAGTCGGTAAAGCAATAGTAAAACTGGGACTTCCTAAACCGACATTAATCGTACTCCTTGTGCGGGATGGAAAATATATTCAGCCAAACGGAGCCACCGTGTTGGAAGAAGGAGATAAACTATTGCTACTCGCCAACAACAAGCAGGTGCTTCATGAAGTATATAATACGTTGGGACTTTAGGAAGATAAAAGTTAAAAACTAAAAGATAAAAGTTGTTTTAGTTCTTAGTTTCCTGATTAACGGCTTCGAGCCTCGAGCTGCGAGCAAAGAACACATAGCTCGAAGCTCGAGGCTGCTTTATCTTTTATCTAGACAGCGAAGGAAGTCCCGCATCCGCAGGTAGCGCTTGCATTGGGATTCCTGAAAGTAAACCCGCGGTTGTTCAATCCATCCTGCCAATCCACCTGCATACCATATAAATAAATCTCGTGCGACTTATTCATAATGCAGTTAATGCCATCTATAGTAAAGGACTGGTCATTTTCATCCTTGTGATCAAACCCGAGGATATATGTCATACCCGAACAACCTCCGCCTTTTACGCCAACGCGTAATGCCTGCGTAGTATCAAAATCGCTGGCAGCCATTAATTTTCTAACGGCTGCAATGGCACCGGGGGTAAGTGTTACAGGTGTTTGAAATGTTGTTGTTTCCATCCTGCAAAAATAATTATTAGTTGCTAGGTAAACGAATGATGGATTTACGACAAATGGAATTTTAACTTTTCAGCCTTTTACCGAGATGGTTTAAAATCAACTGGTAACCGTCAAAAAGCCTTTCTTTCCACTTTGGACCCGCAAGCTTATTTTTGCCACTAATCAAACCAATTACGATGGATGAGAATATGATCTCCCTGCTTGTCGCACTCGCCGCATTGCTGATTGCACTTTACAGTTTTTACCTGGTTAATGAATTAAGAAAGAAGAAAACCAAACAGGAAAGTGATGGCTTTACCAGCCGACCACTTCAACTACAGGCTTATGAGCGCCTTGTTATGCTTGCCGAACGAATTGCTATCCCCAACCTCGTAAGTCGCGCCAACCAGGCAGGCCTGAATGCACGACAAATGCAAATACTATTGCTTGATAGCATCAAACAGGAATATGAATACAACGCATCCCAACAGATATATGTAAGTCCAACAGCCTGGGAAGCTGTGCGCAACCTCAAAGACCAAAATATGCTTATCATAAACCAGGTGGGTGCTACACTTCCTCCCGAAGCTTCGGGCCTGGATCTCAACAAGC
>CBFGYO010000057.1:0-22687 GCA_965652975.1 uncultured Chitinophagaceae bacterium
CCCTAAAACAAAAGTGGCCCTAGTACGAAAACCTCGAACTAAAACCACTTTTATCTTTTATCTTTTAACTTTTATCTCCTTCTAAGCCCCCTCAGCTTCCTGTTTTTTCCACGAGTACACGCCTTCTTCCTCTGCTTCGATATTTATATGTGACTCCGCAACAAACGTGAGCATGTTGTCGGTATCTTCTTCTTCACGAAGTGTTTTATTCAACAGGTGTGCGGCACGACTTAATCGCATCGTAACTGCTAATTGTACCAGGCCACCATATGTTGCGATTTCATAGTGCTCTACTTTTTGTGCGGCAATTATCAATGCAGCATCTCTCGTCATCGAACCTTCCTTTGTTTCGCTGATTATACCCTTCGCTTCTTTAATAAGGCCATCCATTGCTTCGCATTTTTTACCTTCCGCTTTTTTACCGATTAACTGAAATACCTTTTCCAATCTTGTTACGTGCCGCTCGGTTTGACGCAGGTGCCCGGCAAAAGCATCTTCCAACTCTTCTGTAGTAGCTGCTTTCTGCATTTCAGGCAAAGCTTTTAGCAATTGTTGCTCGGCATAATAAATATCCTGGAGTTGTTCAACGAAGAACTTCTCCAGTAATGAAGCATGCCCTGAGTTGCCATTTGCTTTAGTTCCATGCGCTGACCCATTCGTTGTAACATGTTTTTGTGATTTCATATATTCCTGTTATGAGATTAGTAAATAGATCAACAGGATTTTGAAAAAATCCTGTTGATCCTATAACCTATGGTTACGTCCTATTCTTTATTTGCTTTTAGAACTACCGCTTTTACTTTTAGCTCTTGAGCTACGGGTAGAACTGCTGCTTGAACCTTTCTTGCTGCTACTGCCTGTGCTGCGACTACCACTGGTACGTGCTGATGCAGATGATCCCTGCTGTCCCTGGCTACCGGATCTTCCGGAACGGCTGCCCGAATTGCCTCTGTTGCCAGAGCTGCCTGAACCACGGCCACTTCCTGATGACCTGCCAAAGTTTCCTTCATCACCATAACCAGAACTGCCGCGGCCACGATTGCCAGAGCCGCCGTAATTGCCAGATTCATTCCAGTCACCACCACCACTCATTCCTCCATAATTGCCGGATTGCTGGTTCCATCCACCGCCGCCATAACCTTCATCTTCAAATCTGCCACTGCTGCGGTTGCCCCAGTTGCCGCCACCGCCCATATTCCTGTCATTCCACGAACTGCCATAGCCGCTTTCTCCACCACGGCCACTGTATCCGCCCTGAGATCCGCCAAAGCCTTGCGATCCACCATACCCGCCTTGCGAACCACCATAGCCACCTTGTGAGCCGCCATATCCTTGTGATCCGCGGCCACGGCCATAATTGCCACTCATGCCGCCATAATCACTTTCGCCAGAGTTCCATCCACGACCACCGCCTGATTGGTTCCATCCGCCAGATCCCATGCCGCCGCTTCCATAATTATCACCTGATCCGCGTTGGCCGTAGCTACCGCGATTTCCGTAATTGCTTCCACCATAATCCTGGTTGCCACGATTTTGAGATCCACCGAATTGTGATCCGGAACCATAACCACGTTCGCTACGTGAGGAACCACGTCCACCACGTTGACCCTGGTTACCATAGCCGCCCTGCATTCCCCGATTTCCACCAAATCCACGACGGGAAAATTGCTGGTTGCTATAGGATCTGCTTCCGTAATCGCCGGAGTCGTCTTCATCATATTGACCCTGCCTGTCATTAAAGTCATCATAGTCCTCATCTTCTTCATATTGACCCTGCATTCCTCTTTGATTTTCATTGTCATATTCATCATAGTCTGAATCATAATCCTCATCCTGGCCAGAGTAGCCGCCTGAACCCCGGAAGTCATTATCCATATCTTCATCATCCATGTCGTTATAATCATCTTCGTGCCTGTCCTGGTTGCCCGCGAAGCTACGCTGACGCGAAGAGCGACGCTGGCTGCCCTGTTGGGAAGAACTATTTTCATATGAACGTTTCCTCGTTGTCATAATTCTACGATTTAATGGTTTGGGAAATATGTTTATCATCGTAAAAGTCCCAAACAATATGCCATCGAAAAAAATAAGAAAAACAACAGACGAACCTCACCCACTTTCGATAATGAATAGCTCATTTTTTTATAAAGGGTGTTGCATTAACGCGTTTTTATTGACTTTTATCAGGGAAAACCACGAGTAAAGCCTCCATTGTAAAAAATAAAACAGATCATATTTTTTTATGCACACTATAAAGTGGTGAATCTTTTTCCACAAAATATTTGAAAGATTGGTTACATATTTCCCATTAGAAAAGTGGGGTACACAAATATGTAATTATTCGCAAAGCAGCCATGAGTTTTGGTTGTGCTCTGCATACTAATAGCAGCGTTTTGCACACAAGCCTCCGACTTACGAGGCAAAAACATCGTACAAAGAAAATGCAACGTTTAACCCCTCTCCATTGCCAACGGAATAGGAAACAATGGCCAGTGCGCGTAGAGAACCAGTGAGATAAGTGAATTCTAAAACCATATAAAATATTAACATCAACAGGTTGGGTTCTTATAAGATTTTCTTTTAATTTTAAGACGAACCTATCCTAAACTAACTGCATGTCACCCCAAGGCCATTTTCCCGCGACTAATTTCCGCACCAGTTTACTGGCAATAATGCTATTAATAGCATCAACCCTCCGCGCGCAAATCACCACCGCACCACAGGATAATAAATTTGTAAAACCATTTACGCCACTTACTTCACATATTCCATATTTGCCCGTAGAAAATGACCAGCAATTATTTGGCACCGGATCCCGATTTATCGAAAACATTGGGCAATATGGCGACACACTTGCTGGCGTACCAAATAGTGGTCGCATTCTTTACGCTTTTGAAGGATTTGGAATGCCGGTTCTTTTTACCACCAGGGGTATGATTTACTTACAACGCCGCATCAATAAACTATCGGAAAAAGAGCGTGAAGAAGCCGAACGATCCGGAGCATTGAATAAGGAAGTAAAGGAGGGCCTTTATTACACCGACAGGCGCATTAGTGTCGACTGGGTGAATGCTAATGTGCAACCCGATATTGTCGCGGAAGATGTAGCCAGTCACTATTACACTTTCGCCTGTGTAAAGGGGAAAGCAAAAGGATACTCAAGAATAATTTATAAGAATATATATCCCGGTATCGACCTCATGTATACCATTAAGAAAGATAATAACCCCGGCTTTGAATACAGCTTTATTGTAAAACCTGGAGCCGACCCCGCCGTTATCAAAATGTTTTTTCATGGTGATATAAAAGAAATGAGCGAAGATGAAGATGGAGCATTGCTTGTAAATTCAGATGTTGATGGTATCCGCCACAGCAATCCCCTGAGCTTTTACCCAAATGATAAAGCAAAGGGAAGTTCGGAGGTTGCTCAAAACATAAAGGTTGCATTCAATAGAAAAGGCAGAGAACTCAGTTTCAAATTTCCTGAGGGATATGACAGCAGTCGCGAAATTATTATCGACCCGTTTGTAACAGCCACCAACAGCCTTACCGGTACCAATGCAGGAATAGCTAAGGATATTGATTTTGACTACGCAGGAAATATTTATGTAACCGGTGGAGGTAGTACGGTGTTGAACATGCTAGCAAAATTCAACAGCAATGGTAATTTGCTATGGACTTTCAATGGCACGCTTTCAACTCCCGCATGGACATTTGGTTACAATTATGGAGGATGGGTGGTAGAGAAAATTACAGGCAAAGTTTATCTAGGCCAGGGTGGCACGGGTGGATTCCAGATCATACGACTTACGACAGATGGAGTGTACGATAATTTTATTACAGCGGTGGACCCCGCTTTGCAGGAAAACTGGAAGATGATATGGAATTGCGATGGCGGCACACCTAAAATTTTGATTGCAGGTGGGGGAAGTGCGAATGAACATATCAACCTGGCAATATGCACACCACCGTCAACAGCGCTTACGCAAATAAATATCACCGGGCAGCCCGCCGGTCACCAGGATGTTGCCGACCTCGTACTGGATCCACGCACCAACGACCTGTATACACTATTTGCACAGGGCTTTACCACGCCGATTACGGAAAATAATAGATTGTATAAACACCAGTCGCCCTACACACCGGCAGTTATCAAGTGGCATCGGCTAACCGGTTTTCCCGTATTGAATGAGCGGGCAAACAGGCCCTATCTCGCCGATGGCTCCGGCTTCAACGACAATTCAATTAACGGACTTGCTGTTAACTCCAGCTATATATTTTATGCCGATGGGCACAACCTTGCGGCAATGAATAAAACTAATGGCAATACCGTTGGTACTCCCATTGTATATACTTTCAATCCTCCGTTGCACCAGGGAGGGATCGTTGCAGATGAATGCAATAATGTGTACGTAGGCTCCATAAGCGGAACGATAAAAGTTTATCAATTCAACGGCTCTACGTTCAATGATGGTGCTGCTGCCGATATCAGCATTGCCGGATTTGGTACCTCGGCCGTATATGACCTGGCTTATGACAATGGTAAGAACATGCTATACGCTTGTGGAAAGGGCTTTGTGGCTGCCATCAATATTGCTAATTACTGCGAGACACTTATTTATAAACTGGAAGTAGAAGTTAGCTGCAACAATTTTACAGTCGTGGGTAAAATTTCTCCTGCTTTGCCGGCGGGATCCAACATCACCTATGAATTATATGAAGGCCTGCGGTTGATAGAAAAAAACCAGACAGGAATTTTCCCCGCTGTGCAGGAAGGTCATAGTTATACGATGAAGGCGCTGGTAAATGAAAAATGTGGAGGTACGCAGGCAGTAAAGGACTTTACAGTTAATAGTTGTATTCCACCCGGCATTGGCACAGGTGTATTTGTACCTACAGGATTTACACCAAATGGCGATGGCCTTAATGATATTTTGTTTGCCGTACCTTATGGTATAAGGGAATTCAAATCATTCACATTGTACAATCGTTGGGGCGAAATTGTTTTCAAAACATCCGATCCCGCCAAAGGCTGGGATGGAACGATCAATGGTAAATCGCAGCAGTCAGCAGTATTCGTATACACTGTAGAGGCAATTGATGTGTATGGTGAACCGGTGAAATTGAAGGGTACGACCACACTGATAAGATAAAAGGTAAAAGATAAAAGATAAAAGTTGTTTAAGATCGGGGTCTCCGATCTAAAGAAACTTTTATCTTTTATCTTTTAACTTTTATCTCTAATAAAGTTCTTTGCTATTGCAGAAATCTTCTCCGCCCACCTTCTATATTCTTTACCCGAAGGGTGCAAACCATCAGCCGCGAGTAGAGTAGCATCCGTGGTCGCTTCGCGTGTCCAGTCTGTGATGTTGAGGTAGTGGGTCTTATATTCGAGCGCTACTTTTTTATTGATTGCATTATACGCATCAATTTCCCGCGCAATCTGTTCCCTGTCTCTTCCATTGGCATAAGGAGTTACGCCCCAGTCGGGAATTGAAACTACTATCACGTGGCCGGCGTTGTTGCCTGCAAATTTTATAGCTTTTTGTAGCAGCGATTCAAACCGTGATTTGTATTCCTCAATGGGCCGTTCACGGTATTGATCATTGACGCCTATTAGCAATGACACGAAATCATAAGATGGCAGTAACAATTCATTGTTCTGGGCTTCTTTTATTCCGGCTTCCAATTCATCAGTTGTCCAACCGGTCTTTGCAACGATCCTGGGCGGGTGCCATTGCGAGTTTTCTTGGTTAAGCAGTACGATTAGCTGGCTGGGGAAATTATCCTCCAGCAATACGCTTTCGCCGATGCTGTACGAATCACCCAGTGCGAGGTAATTGAATTTAGCAGATGTATCCATATGTACAGGTATCAAATGTCGTTTGATAGTAAATGCTGTCGTATGTAGCAGCAGCAACAATATTAATAAAAAGGATTTCACCAATCACAATACTTTAGAGGAAATCGACGATGGCTTTTGCAACATTATTGTCCCGGTATATCCGGCGATGTCCGAGACCCTCTGTAATTACGGATTGTACCTGCTCAGGGTTTTCTGAAATCAATTCTTTTGCATCTGCAAGGGGTGTAGTGTCGTCATCTTTGTCATGAATCCACAACAGTCTGGCATTTATTTGTTTTAAAGCTCTCCTGATAGAATACCAGGATGCGGGGTGTCCGCCGATATCAACTATCAACCTGTCAAAAACATTTCGCACATCTGCATCAATGCGCAAAAATCGAAAAAAGCTGTCAATTGCAGTAGTAGTTTCAGTGGCCGGTGCAATTAAGGCAAGTTTTGTAGTGGCTGTGTGGGGAATTTCTTCCAGTGCAAGGCATACTGCCAAGCCGCCAAAGGAATGAGCCATGAATGATGTTATTGGCCCATAACGTGTATTAACTGCTACGATCATTTCCTTATAAAGTGGTGCCGTTATTTGCCGCCCACCGCTGCGGCCATGTGCAGGCGCATCAAATGCGAGCACTTCATATCCTTTAGATATGAATGGGCGGATATACCTTTCAAAATTTGTGACAGAGGATTCGAAACCATGAATGATCATTATCTTTTTGTTGGATGGATGGTTCCAACGCCAGCCTGTAACCGACAAACCGCGCAATGTAATTTGCAGTTTATCGGCCTCGCCGAAAATTTTAGGCAAAGGCTTACGATGCCGGTGCAGAGGCGTGCAAAAGAGTGTAAATGCCTGTCGCGCTGCTTTCTTTTTGGATATGGAAGAAAGAAATTTGAATTTTGCCCGGAAATACCTGATCGCCAGTCGTTGTGAGAATTTCATTCAACCAAATTTAAGACAAGTCTGGCTACGAGCTTCGAGCCTCGAGCTGCGAGCTTTTAGCCCCAAGCTCGAGGTTCAAAGCCCAAATAAAATAGCACTATGGAAATTGTAATGATTGGTTCGGGAAATGTTGCTGCTGTACTTGGTAGAAAATTCAGGGCAGCAGGTCATAATATTCTGCAGGTGTATAGCCGCAATGCAAGCGAAGCAAGTAAGCTTGCCTACGAATGGGATACAGAATCTACAAACTATAAAAGCCTGATCAATCCGGGCGCTGATGTCTATATCATTGCCGTTTCCGACGATGCAATTGAAGATGTTGCCGGCGGATTGAAACTTCCCGGAAAAGTAGTAGCACATACAGCGGCATCCGTTCCCAAAGAAGTGCTGGAAAAAGTTTCCGCGCATTATGGAGTTTTTTATCCACTACAGAGTTTGCGTAAAGAAATGCCTGAGTTACCGGACACACCGGTATTTTTTGATGGCAATGACGAAAAATCGAAAAATATCCTTTCCGCACTGGCACGCTCCATCTCTGCAGAAAATGTGCGCCAGGCCGATAATAATGAGCGGGCCAAATTGCATGTGGCCGCGGTTATCGTTAGCAATTTTACAAATCACCTGTATACATTAGCCGAAGATTATTGCCGCCAGGAGGGTCTTGATTTTTCGCAATTATTACCACTTATTAATGAAACAGCTTCGCGGGTGAAAGAAATTTCGCCCCGGCTTTCTCAAACCGGGCCTGCTTCGCGACATGATGGTGAAACAATCCATCGACATCTCGAATTGCTTAAAGATCACCCGCAACTGAAAAATATTTATATCCTGCTCACAGAAAGCATTCAGCAATATAAATAGGCTGTTATGCAGGGTGATGCTGCCCGAACACTGTTTAACGGCTGAAATTCCCAAACCAGTAAGTTCCATTGAGCTTTTTCCGATACTTTTGCAGCCCGCCACAGTAATGACGGCTATTGATGAACACAAAAATGAAGGATGTATAAGGTTAAATTTAATTTCGAAGAAAAAGGAGTAAGCCCGGTAACACTTGAAAACGTTGATCCAGGCCAGACGCTACTTGAGATTGCACTGAAAAACGATATCGAGCTGCATCACAATTGCGGGGGAGTGTGCGCATGTACAACCTGCCATCTGTATATTGAAAAAGGAATGGATTATATTGACGAGATCACTGACCGGGAAGAAGATTTTATCGACAGGGCAGTAAACCCGCGCCTCAATTCACGGCTGGGTTGCCAGTCGTTATTATTGGATGGTAGTGGTGAAATAGAAGTGTTACTACCCGACCAAACACAATTTTTAGGAGAATAACCCAGCCGGTAACCCGGTTGTACGTTGCAATTTTCAAATATTTCCAAATGAGTCATTTTGAACCGCCTATTGCCTGGAATGATCACGAAGATATCGCCCTCAAGTTATACGAACGTTTTGGCGATGAGTTTAACGAAGGAAAGATATACAGGGTTCGTTTTACCGAATTGCTGGAATGGATACTCCAGATACCAGGATTTACCGGCACAAGGGAACAGAGCACCGAAGGACACCTCGAGATGATCCAAAGCGCATGGGTATATGAGTGGCGCGACAATCAAAAATAGGTATCGAACAAAAAAACATTTCCCTACCAAGCTGTAGCAATCAATGAATGTGCTCGAACTTTTTCAGAAGGTAACAACATTTATTTTCGATGTTGATGGTGTACTCACCGATGGCACGGTGCTGGTACTGGAAAATGGTCTGCAGGCTCGACGCATGCATATCAAAGATGGGTTTGCGTTACAAATGGCAGTCAAAAACGGCTATCGTGTACTAATTGTATCTGGTGCCAACTCACCACAGGTTGTACAACGCCTCGAAAAACTCGGCATTAAGGAAGTACACATGTCTGTCGGCAACAAAAGACAGTTTATAAGTGAATATGCCAAACGCAATAATTTAAAAAAAGAAGAGCTTCTTTATATGGCAGATGATTTGCCCGACCTGCCGGTGATGGAAATTGTAGGTGTACCCTGTAGCCCGGCAGACGCGGTTACGGAGATAAAGGAAGCTGTCACTTATATTTCACCCTTACCTGGTGGACAAGCCTGCGTGCGCGACGTTATTGAAAAGGTATTACGTCTCAATGGACACTGGCATTACAGGGAAGATGTAAGCTCAAAATAAAAGAAGTTATCGCAATTTTCAGCAATGCTTCCAGTCCCATATTATTCAAATCCCGTTAACCCAATTCTTTCTATCTTTCACTAAATTAACTTCATGCGGTTGATAGGAGCTTTTTTGAAAATGGTACGTTTGCCTAACCTCATTTTCATTGCTCTTACTCAAATATTATTTCATCACTGCATCATTCATCGTGTATTGGAGCAGGTCGGCAGCCGGCCACTGATTGACGGATGGATATTCATTGCATTGGTAACTGCTTCTGTACTGATTGCGGGTGCAGGCTATATCATCAACGACTATTTCGATATAAATATTGACGAAGTAAACAAGCCCAACAAAAATGTAGTTGACCATATTGTATCGAGAAGGTGGGCCATGCTCTGGCATTTTGTACTTAGTGGCGCAGGTATCCTGATAAGCCTGTATATATCGTGGAAAACCGGCCTTTGGTATATCGTGCTGGCGAATGTGTTGTGCGTACTGCTGCTTTTCGGTTATTCCGTTTCCCTAAAGAAAAAATTTCTTTGGGGCAACCTGGTGATATCCTTACTCACAGCCTGGGTAATTCTCATTCTTTGTTTTTCAGAAACCGGTTATTTATTTCATGGAGTTAGTGATCAGCGATTGCTGGACGCTCATATCAAAATCACGAGGCTGGGCCTACTTTATGCTGGTTTTGCATTTATCAGTTCGCTGGTGCGTGAAGCAATCAAAGACATGGAAGATATGATTGGAGATGCGCGGTATGGCTGCCGCACCATGCCGATCGTTTGGGGTGTAAATGCTACCAAAGTATATACGGCAGTGTGGCTGGTTGTATTAATTGCATTGCTGATACTGGTGCAGGTGTACGTGTTGCAATTTCGCTGGTGGATGCCGGTAGCCTACAGCATTGTACTAATAATATTACCGCTGATTTACATACTTTATCATTTATACCGCGCAAATTCTGCTGCGCAATTTCATCATTTGAGTGCCATGACCAAAGTGGTAATGTTTACAGGAATTTTGTCGATGATTTTTTTCTATTTTCATTTATGAACAAGATTATTCTCGCTTCACAATCACCTCGTCGCAAACAACTGCTGGAATGGGCAGAGGTGCCGTTTGAAATTGTAGTGCGTGAAACTGATGAGCGTTTTCCGCCAGGACTTACCCCCAGCGAAGTGGCTATATATATCGCAAGAAATAAAGCATTGGCCGTGCAAAAACTGCGCGGTACGGAAGATACTATCCTGGCAGCCGACACCATCGTGGTGTTGGGTGAAGCCATTATTGGTAAACCTGTACATCGTGAGGAAGCGATTAGCATACTACTCGCATTATCCGGCGAAAAGCATGAGGTGATTACGGGCGTGGTAGTGCGGAAAGGAGAGAAGGAAGTGGCCTTTGCGGATATTACCGAAGTAATCTTTCACGACCTTACAGTAGAGCAGATTGAATTTTATGTAGATAAATACAAACCTTTCGATAAGGCAGGCGCTTATGCCATACAGGAGTGGATTGGAGTAGTCGGCATCCGATCGGTTAAAGGAGACTTTTACAACGTTATGGGACTACCGGTAAGCAGGGTAGTACGTACATTAGAGCAATTTGCAGGATAAACAACGCCGCCATTCATTATTTTCACGATTACAACGCGGTATTCACCACTGTTAATCTATTCTCAGTAGATAATTTTATCCGGGAGAAAACAAACTACCGGTGACGGAGCGCTTACTACAATTTATCTGGCAATTCCAGTATTTCAACAGGAATGAATTAATCACCTGCAATGGGGAGCCGCTACTTATCTTCTTCCAGGGTAATTACAATAGCAACCAGGGACCGGATTTCACGGCGGCTCGAATACGATTAAAAGAAACTACCTGGGCCGGTTCGGTGGAAATGCATTTGAAAACTTCAGACTGGGTTCGACACAAACATGAATCCGATACCAATTATCAAAATGTTGTTCTACACGTAGTGTGGGAACATGATGCACCTGTCAACAATATTCCCGTTCTTGAATTAAAACATCGCGTGTCAGGATTATTATTGAACCGCTATGAAGCACTCATGGCTGCCTCATCCTTTATTGCATGTGATAAGAGTATTCATACTATTCCCGCACTACATTTTGCAAGTTGGAAAGAACGATTGCTATATATATCGCAAGAAATAAAGCATTGGCCGTGCAAAAACTGCGCGGTACGGAAGATACTATCCTGGCAGCCGACACCATCGTGGTGTTGGGTGAAGCCATTATTGGTAAACCTGTACATCGTGAGGAAGCGATTAGCATACTACTCGCATTATCCGGCGAAAAGCATGAGGTGATTACGGGCGTGGTAGTGCGGAAAGGAGAGAAGGAAGTGGCCTTTGCGGATATTACCGAAGTAATCTTTCACGACCTTACAGTAGAGCAGATTGAATTTTATGTAGATAAATACAAACCTTTCGATAAGGCAGGCGCTTATGCCATACAGGAGTGGATTGGAGTAGTCGGCATCCGATCGGTTAAAGGAGACTTTTACAACGTTATGGGACTACCGGTAAGCAGGGTAGTACGTACATTAGAGCAATTTGCAGGATAAACAACGCCGCCATTCATTATTTTCACGATTACAACGCGGTATTCACCACTGTTAATCTATTCTCAGTAGATAATTTTATCCGGGAGAAAACAAACTACCGGTGACGGAGCGCTTACTACAATTTATCTGGCAATTCCAGTATTTCAACAGGAATGAATTAATCACCTGCAATGGGGAGCCGCTACTTATCTTCTTCCAGGGTAATTACAATAGCAACCAGGGACCGGATTTCACGGCGGCTCGAATACGATTAAAAGAAACTACCTGGGCCGGTTCGGTGGAAATGCATTTGAAAACTTCAGACTGGGTTCGACACAAACATGAATCCGATACCAATTATCAAAATGTTGTTCTACACGTAGTGTGGGAACATGATGCACCTGTCAACAATATTCCCGTTCTTGAATTAAAACATCGCGTGTCAGGATTATTATTGAACCGCTATGAAGCACTCATGGCTGCCTCATCCTTTATTGCATGTGATAAGAGTATTCATACTATCCCCGCACTACATTTTGCAAGTTGGAAAGAACGATTGCTTGCCGAACGGTTGTTGCGCAAAAACAGCCTCATCACAGATTATTTGAAACAGAATAATTATCACTGGGAAGAAATGTTCTGGTGGCTTATTGCCCGTAGTTTCGGGATGAAGGTAAATGCGGATGCGTTTGAGGCAATCGCGCGTTCAGTGCCACTTACGCTATTAGCTAAACAAAAATACCAGTTGCATCACATCGAAGCGTTGCTGTTTGGCCAGGCTGGTTTGCTCGAGAAGGACTTCGCCGAAAGTTATCCGCAATTGTTGCAACGTGAATATCGTTTTTTGCAAAGAAAATATGGATTACGACCCATCTTCGCCCCGCTTCTCTTTTTGCGAATGCGCCCGGGCAATTTTCCAACTATCAGGTTGGCGCAACTGGCGATGCTGATTTATGCATCAGCCCAACTGTTTTCAAAAATCCGCGACGCCAATTCGGTGGAGGAGGTTAAGGCATTACTGGATATCACCGCCAACGACTATTGGCACTACCATTACAAATTTGACGAGCTATCAGTGTTTAAGAAAAAAACGATGGGATCCGCGATGATAAACAATGTTATTATCAATACAATCGTACCAGTGCTTTTTACGTATGGTCATTATCATGGTGAAAATGCGTACAAGCAAAAAGCACTGCAATGGCTGGAAAAAATCGATGCCGAAAGCAACTCGGTTACAAAGGGATTCAACAACCTGGAAATTACCTGCCGGTCCGCATACGATTCACAGGCACTCCTGGAATTGAAATCCAATTATTGTGATAAGAAGAGATGCCTCGATTGCGGCATCGGTAATATCCTGTTAAAAAAAGGGTGAAATTTTTCAGTATTTGCAGTTGAGTTTCACGTCCTCAATCTGTCCAGCTTCCCCAATCCAGTTGCACTGCAATATCTGGATGAATACTCTTCATAACCGGGCAATTTTCCCCGATATCTTTCAATATATTTTTAGCGTCCGCGTCAATATTTTGCAATGCTTCGGGAATATGAAAATGAAGTTGGATGCCGCCAACCCGGCGTGGATCGGCTTTCATGATCTTGAGTACATCGATACGAATACCGTCGAGATCGAATCCCATGCTGCGGGCCTTGATTCCCATTACAGTTATCATACAGGTACCAAGAGATGTTGCCAAAAGATCAGTGGGTGAAAACCGTTCTCCTTTGCCATGATTGTCAACAGGTGCATCGGTTTCAAAACTGGATCCGCTCTTCAAATGTGTGAGTGTCGTTCTAAGTCCGCCATTATATTCTACTGTAGATGTCATTACCAATTTTTGCCCTAAATTTACGTTATAGCAGAGTGCCAGCAAGCCCCACCGAACAAAGAATACCGGGTTCAGGCCGCTTTTTTCCATTGAATGTTGTCAATAAATCAAATAGTAGCTACGTGAAGAAATTAAGTCTCGTCTTTCTGGTTGTTTCCATAAGTTTTTTAGCAGTACATGCACAGGATGAGCCTGCACAAACATCAAAAAAGGACAGCAAGCAGGAGCGTAAGGAAAGCCGCCGCCAAAAGGCAAATGAAGTTTCCCGCCAGGCCGAAGAAGGTGTATTAGTATACCGCAAACAAAGCATTTTTGGAATCCAGGCCAAAACAAATGGCTATGGTATATTTTATGAATTGGGGCGTATGAAAACTACGCGAAAAACCAATATTTACCGGATAGATATTTCCGAAACCAAAAGCGCAAAAGAAGAAAAATTACTGGGCGGCAGCTTTGTGTTCGGCAACCCATTTATCTACGGAAAACAAAATTATTTTTACCCGGTTACATTAGGATTTGGCCAACAATACATTTTTGGTCAAAAAGGAAACAAAAATGGTGTGGCAGTAACGGGAATTTACAATGCCGGTCTGGCACTTGGCCTGCTTCGACCATATTATGTGAATGTAAACGATCCCAATACAGGCGGTTCACGCGACATCAAATACTCGGTTGAAGACAGTGCATTATTCCTTGGCCCGGATATCAATGGTGGTGGTGGTTTTGGCAAAGGCTGGGGCGAAATAACCTTGAAACCCGGCGCGTTTGCAAAAGTTGCCATGCGCTTTGATTATGGCCGTTTCAATGAAGTAGTTTCCGGGCTTGAAATAGGTATGAGCATTGAATATTACGGTTCCAAAGTACCGATCATGCTTTTGCAGGAAGAAAAGCAATTGTTCTTCCAGGGCTATGTAGCCATCCTGTTTGGCAGGCGGAAATGATAAGCTTATTTTTGCAGGATGATCGAGCTACCCGTAGTACCAGATAATGAGTTAAAAGAAGCCCGGGTAAAAAAACCCGACTGGCTTCGTGTAAAACTTCCCATAGGCGAAAGCTACAAACACGTTCGCCAGCTTGTCGACAGCCACAAACTCCATACTATTTGCGAAAGCGGTAATTGTCCCAATATGGGAGAGTGCTGGGGTGCCGGTACCGCCACTTTTATGATCCTGGGTAATACCTGTACGCGCAGTTGCGGATTCTGCGCGGTAGCAACCGGCAGACCAGAACCGGTAGACTGGGACGAACCACAACGAGTGGCTGAAGCAATTCACCTGATGAAGGTGAAACATGCGGTAATTACTTCCGTTGACCGCGATGAACTAAAAGATGGAGGTGCCGCCATCTGGTACAACACCATTAAGGCAGTAAAAGCACTGAACCCGGATACAACACTCGAAACCCTGATTCCAGACTTCAAGGGAAAAAAAGAAGATATACAACCGGTGATCGATGCCGCACCGGAAGTAGTAAGCCATAACATAGAAACGGTAGAGCGACTAACCAGGCAGGTAAGGATACAGGCAAAATACTGGAGAAGTATGGAAGTGATCCGCATTTTAAAACAGGGGGGAAGAAGAACTAAAAGCGGTATTATGTTGGGTCTCGGCGAAACAAAAGAAGAAGTGATTCAAACGATGAAAGATTTGCGGGATAATGGTTGTGATGTAATTACCATTGGTCAATATCTTCAACCAACAAAAAAACACCTGCCGGTACAGCGGTTTGTACATCCTGATGAGTTTGCAGCATACCGTGACGCAGGTTATGAAATGGGTCTTGATTATGTAGAAAGCGGACCATTGGTACGTTCATCTTACCACAGCGAACGCCATGTATACGCAGGACTGGGCAGGAAAGAGTGGGAAATGAGCAGGCAAGCTTCTTCCTAACAACTGTTTGCCGATTTGTTGTTAAATTACCAGTCAATCACAGGCAGCCATTATGAAATTTATCCGCGGTATTCTTCTTTTTCTGCCTGTACTTTTTCACACCTCGTTAGTCACCGCCCAGGCGAATACCTATATTTTAAACGGGTCGGCAATTAAAAACACCTGTAACTGTTACACGCTTACGCCGGCCATTAATACACAAAGTGGCAGCGTTTGGAATGCTACCAAAATTAATTTGAAAACTCCATTTGATTTTATTTTCAATGTATATCTCGGATGCGCAGATGCTGGTGGTGCCGACGGCATCGTCTTTATGCTCCAACCCATTAGCACAAGCGTGGGTACAACGGGAGAGGGAATGGGATTTGAAGGAATATCTCCATCTATCGGTATATCGCTCGACACCTGGACTAACGGAAACCGAAACGACCCTTTCGACGATCACATAAGTATTCAGGCAAATGGTGTCGTTACGCATGGTAATGACCTTGCCGGGCCGGTACTCGCTTCGTCGGTTGCCGGCAATATTGAAGATTGCCAATGGCACACGCTGCGTATTAGCTGGGATCCTGCAACAAAAAGTTTGAAAGCATACTTTGATGGCGAATTCAGGTTGGAGTCGAATGTAGACCTGGTGGCTACCATATTCAACAATGATCCTATGGTATATTGGGGATTTACTGCCGGTACAGGAGGTGCTAATAATCTCCAGCAATTCTGCACTGCGCTTAATCCCGCATTTAAAAGTAATTTTTCGGCTAACACAACCTGTTTTGGCAATGCCGTAATTTTCACTAACCTCTCCGAATCCTTTGCGCCCATTGCGAGTTATTATTGGAACTTTGGTGACGGAAGCACATCCACGCTAGCCAATCCTCCCACACATAATTATAGCAAGCCTGGTGTGTATGAAGTAAAGCTTGCAATCACTGCCCTGGATGGATGCAATAGCGATACCATGCGAAAAACAATTATCATTGGTGACTACCCGGTTGCCCGTTTTGACATTTATGATACCTGCGATGGCATTGTACCGCGCATTGTTGATCGTTCGTCGGCACAGGTGGGCAGCATCGCCCAATGGAACTGGATCCTGGATGGTAATCCTGTATCAATTTCCCAGTTACCACAATTGAACAATCTTGCAATAGGCACTCACCAATTGCAATTGGATGTAAAAACGGAGCATGGCTGCGCCAGCGCACCAATTGTAAAATCATTCGAAATAAAACCTGCGCCACGCATTGAAGCTTCTACTACTGACGGATGTGCACAACAATTAATACCGATGAATGCGGTACAATTGGATAACGCTACTTCGATCGCCAGTTGGCATTGGGATTTTGGAAATGGGAAAAAAGCGGGCAGTCCAAGTGCCAGTGCATTATATAATGTAGCGGGAAATTATACTTCCGAAGTGTATGCTATGGCCAGCAATGGTTGCAAATCAAATATTGTTTCCCTTCCACTGACGATAAATGCTGTATCTGCTAATGCAGGCCGGGATACCATGATCTTAAAAAACACAGCGTTTCCTTTGCATTCATCGTTTTCATCAAGTACTGCAGCTTCACCAACCTTTCAGTGGGAGCCTCCGATGTTTCTCGATGATCCCTACAAAGCACATCCGGTAACAACGCTTGCCGATGACCAGGTTTATTATTTCACTGTTACATCACAGGAAGGTTGCGTAGCAAGAGATACCATCAAAATTTCCGTGTTTAAAGGTTCATCCATTTATGTCCCCAATGCCTTTACTCCTAACAACGATGGATTGAATGAAACGTTGAAGCCGTTTTATGCCGGGATAAAAGAGCTTGACTTCTTTTCCGTGTACAACAGGTGGGGTCAACTGGTTTTTACAACCAGGAACATGCTGGATGGATGGAATGGCGTGCTCAAAGGGATACCACAAGCCACAGGTACTTATGTATGGATGCTTCGGGCAGTCGATTACGCCGGCAAAGTATACCAGTTAAAAGGAACATCCACTATACTTCGATAATTCAAACTATGAAAAGATCCGGCCTCCTCCTGGTTTTGCAATTCATTTTCACTTTTGCGTTTGCACAATTAAAATGGACCTGCGTGGATTCTTTATTTAGTCCGCTGCCTCCATCAGTTCATGTGTACAAAACAACAGACTCACTTGGTGGAGCTCCCAATATCGCTTATTACGTAGAAGCTGATCTTGGTGATAGAAACCTGGAATTTACAACAGACACAAGTTTGCACAGGCGATTGAAGCCTTCTGAATTCTATATAAAGAATGATCGTCCCTTACTTGTGGTGAACGCTACCTTTTTTTCATTTGCAACAAACAAGAATCTGAATATTGTTGTGAAAGATGGCCAAAAACTTTCGTCTAATACCATAACTGTAAGGGGCAGGGGTAAGGATTCCATTAAGAATTATAATCCGCATAGCAGTGCCATTGGAATCAACAAAAAAAGGAAGGCAGACGTTGCCTGGGTAAAAGCGGATTCCATTTCCACTAAAATCCTGGCAACACAATCACCTCCACGGTATGCGATAGCTGGCACAAAAGATCCTAATCATTTTAATAAATGGAGAATAAATACCGCTATCGGTGGTGGTCCAGTATTGCTGCAGGAGGGTGATATAAAAATTACGAACGAAGAAGAATTCCGCTTTACCGGAAAGGCGATTGACGATCGTCATCCACGTACGGCGATGGGTTATACAAAAAACAACAAACTCATCATACTCGTTGTTGAAGGGCGGAATCCGGGGATTGCTTCGGGCGCAACGTTGAAGCAGGAAGCCGAAATCTTTAAAGACCTTGGTTGTTGGGAAGCGCTGAATCTCGATGGAGGTGGTAGTAGTTGTATGTTGGTGAATGGCAAAGCCACAATAAAAGTTTCTGACAAGGAAGGTCAGAGACCGGTACCGGGGGTCTTCATTATTAGATAAAAGATAAAAGTTAAAAGATAAAAGTTGTATTCATGCGGAACCTCCGAAGGGATACAACTTTTATCTTTTAACTTTTATCTTTTATCTAAGCTATTTCATTTCCCATACCAGCGCACTCGCCCCCAGAATCGCAGCATCAGATTCCCGCAGGTGACTGATCAGCAGTTTCACTTTATTCTGAAATACCTGTATCAGGTTTGCTTCCATATGTTCCCTGGTAGGTTTGAGTATATAATCGCCTGCTTTTGTAAGTCCGCCAAAAAGTACAATTGCTTCAGGGCTGGAAAACATCACGGCATTGGCGAGGGCTAGTCCAAGAATTCGACCGGTATATTCAAAAATTTCCAATGCAATTTTATCGCCCTGGATGGCGGCATCATATACAGCTTTTGAATCCAGTTCAGCTTCAGGTATGGATCGAAGGAGACTTTTTTCCTTATGACTTTTTAGTATTTCAATCGCGGTTAAGCGTACACCGGTGGCGGATGCATAGCTTTCGAGTGAGCCCTTTTTTCCGGTGCCAGGATGAACACGTCCATCGGGGATAATGATCGTATGTCCCACTTCGCCGGCAAAACCATCGTGACCATAGATCAGTTTTCCATTTGCCACGATTCCACTGCCTACACCGGTACCGAGAGTGATCATTATAAAATCTTTCATCCCTTTGGCGGCACCATACATCATTTCACCAATAGCGGCTGCATTGGCATCGTTGGTGAGAGTCACCGGCAAATTAAACTTCGCTTCGATCATTTTGGCGAGTGGGATAATTCCTTTCCAGGGCAGGTTAGGTGCATACTCGATAGTACCGGTATAATAATTACCATTGGGTGCGCCCACACCGATACCTTTCATCCTGCCTACACCTCCTGCTTTTTCAATGCTATTGGAAATAGCAGTATACAGTTCGTCAATGAACGTAGCTACTTCCTTATGTTTTTTGGTGGAAATTTCACCATTGAAAAGAACGTTACCATCGCGGTCTACAATTCCGAATTTGGTACCCGTGCCGCCGATATCGATTCCAATTGCCAGGGGTTGTCGTGCAGATTTAGCCATCGTTAACTGATTTTAAAAAAGCCCCGTTGTTAGGCAACGGGGCGATAAATGTACGAATGAATTAATTGATTAATGACCTGCCGCAGCAACTTCTGCGTCGTAGTCGATTCCCTGTTTTCTCAAAATGCCTTTTACTACAAACGCAAAGAAAGCCAGGTAAGCAAAGCAAATGATGGCAATTATGTAGGATTGATGTATGCCGATGATATCCGCAAGCTTACCCTGGATTGGTGGTATAATACCACCTCCAAGAATCATCATGATTAGGAAAGCTGAACCCTGGGAAGTGTATTTTCCAAGTCCCGCAATGGCAAGACTGAAAATTGAAGGCCACATAATGGAACAAACAAGTCCACCGCTCAAAAATGCATATGTTGCAACGGTCCCTGTTGTTAACAGACCAATCGTCATTGCGATCACACCAAGCACGCTAAAAATCAGTAGCGTCCTTACCGGTTTTTCCCTGCTTATATAGAAAGCGATTATTTGGATAAATACACATACAATGTACCAGTATAATGGTTTCATATTGTAATCTGCAAGCGTATTAATCCCCATTAAGATTCCGAATGCAATCAGAGGTACTACAAATTGTAAAACGAGTTTAGTATTTTTTGATAAATTAAAGGCACTGATTGCACCTGTCCACCTGCCAATCATTAGACTTCCCCAGTACATAACTATGTAAGGAGTTGCTTCCGATGCAGAGAGCGAGCCAAATTCCGGTTGCCTTAATAGCTCGCCGAGGTTGCTGCCTATTGCTACTTCCACGCCCACATATACGAATATACCCAGCATACCTAATACAAGCTGTGGATATTGCATGGCACCCCAGCCTTCGGGTTTTTTTCGTGCACTTACATTTGCAACAATCAATCCTATAACAACTACGGCTAGTGCACCTAACAACCACCTCAACCTGTAAGCCTCCATAGCATGTCTTTCATCTACAGTGGCATTGGTAAGATCAGTTTTGTAGCTGTCGAATACGGGCACAAACATGATAATCAACAAACCCGACATAATAAGCAACGTGTATAGCGCCTTATTTGCTTTTTCCGTCTTTTCAAGTAAGATTCCAGATGGCACCTTCTTGGAAAAATAGAAAAGTGCCGCAGCACCGATAAACAATACGCCCACACAAGAATATAAAATGATCACCTTTGAAAGGCTTAACGATGCAATTTTCTCATCAGTGATCGCAGCGGTTGTTCCAAATAATGCTAACGCTACAATCAATGGCCCTATGGAAGTACCGAACGAGTTAACTCCACCACCAAGATTTACACGACTTGTTCCCGTTGCCGGATCACCCAGTGATATAGCGAAAGGTTGAGCTGCTGTTTGCTGAAGTGAAAAGCCCAACGCAACTATAAAAAGTCCCACAAGCATGCCGGCGAAGCTGTTACCATTCACAGCAACAATCATCGCTGCAGCACCGAACGCTGAAAAAAGTAGCCCATATACTATACTCCTTTTGAACCCCCATTTTCCGACAAGATCCTTTCCCCCAAAAGCTCCGTAAGCGAATAGCACCAGTGCCCCGACATAATAAGCAGTGTAAAAAGCAAAATCTATCAACTGACTCTGAAACTGGTCAAGCGAAAAATAGTGTTTACAAAATGGAATAAAAACGCTGTTACCTGCAGCAATAAATCCCCAGAAGAAAAATACCGTAACCAGTGTGCCGAGTGCACCGTAATTGGTAGGCTGTTTGGTTTGTTGATTCATAGCAATCGATTATTGATTTAAATAGTGCTGAAAGTATAACAAATTTCATTGCAAATGAAAAAACGCCCGTTAGGATGTTGACAGGTTGTAGATAAGCGGTAGGCTTCGAGCTTCGAGCCTCGAGCTTCGAGCTCGAAACTCAAATTAGGAAATTCATTGTTGAGGAATCGCGCTGTTTCACCTTGATTAGATAATAATAAAAGTTAACCCGCGAACTAAAAGCTCAGGGCTCGAGGCTCGAAGCTCGAAGCTCTCCTTGCTGCTTTGCCCAAAACAGCTTAATTTGAAATCAAATCGATCTTACCAAAATATTTCATGGAAATAGTACATGTAGCAGCCGAATGTTATCCTGTAGCCAAAGCCGGCGGGTTAGGTGATGTTGTAGGTGCCCTGCCCAAATACCAGGCCGCACTCGGTCATGTAGCCAAAGTGGTAATGCCCATGTACCGTACCAAATTCCTTTATGCCAATGAATGGGAACTGGTGCATGAAGGTGGACAACTACTGGGCTCACATTTTTTTCATTATAGCGTTATCAGGGAAAAGACTAACAAACTGGGTTTCGACCTCTACCTGGTTGATATCAACGGCCTGCTGGACAGGGAAAAGATCTATGGGTATGAAGACGATACCGAGCGATTTCTTTCGTTCCAGGTTGCCGTATGCGACTGGATAAGTAAATGGCAGCACCAGCCGGACATCATCCATTGCCACGATCATCATACCGGGTTTATCCCGTTCATGGTCAAATATTGCTACGCTTTCAATTATAAGCTTTCGGCCATACCTACACTCATCACGATTCACAATGCCCAATACCAGGGTCAAATAAGTTGGGATAAATATCATTACCTGCCAGCTTACGATTCCTATAAATGGGGATTTCTTGACTGGAATAAAAACATCAATCCCCTCGCATCCGCAGTCAAATGCGCCTGGAAGGTGACGACGGTGAGCAATAGCTACCTGGAAGAAATGAGACATGCTGCCAACGGCCTGGAAAACCTTTTCGAATACGAACGGGGGAAATGCATAGGCATTCTCAACGGCATCGATACGGAAGTATGGAACCCGTCAACCGATACCATGATCGTAAAAAATTACGACAAGGAACAGGTGGAGAAAGGAAAACGTAAGAACAAAAAAGAACTAACCACGCAGTTTGGACTCGATCCTGATAAGCCATTAATCGCTTTTATCGGGCGACTGGTGGGTGAAAAGGCAGCCGATCTTTTGCCCGAAGCCATCAGCCAGTCAATCTACCAGCATCATGGCAATGCAAATTTCCTGGTGCTGGGTTCGGGTGAACCCGATCTTGAGATCCAGCTAGATCAAATGAAGCAACAGTTCAATGGTTATTTCAATTCCTACATCGGGTATGATGAAAAACTCAGCCATCTTATTTATGCAGGCGCCGACTTCCTGCTTATGCCCAGCAGGGTAGAACCTTGTGGTCTGAACCAGATGTATGCGCTTCGTTACGGCACGGTGCCCATGGTTCGCAGTACGGGTGGATTAAAAGATACTGTTACAGATTTTGGCGACTGGCAGGGATTCGGTATCCGCTTCAACGATGCCAGCGTCGGCGACATCACCTATTCTGTAGGCCGGGCTATTGACCTTTACAACAATAAACAGGACCTTTATTTATGGATGAGACAGTTTATGATGGAGATTGATCATTCGTGGGATCTAAGCGC
>CBFGYO010000058.1:0-22448 GCA_965652975.1 uncultured Chitinophagaceae bacterium
TCATCATAGTATTGTCCTCAACTTGTGTGTGGTAAAATTTCCCCTTCATTACTTAATTTTTTTTTTGAAAAAAATTTATCCGCATCCACAACCTTTTAGTTGAGGCTACCGATATAGACTGTGAAACCTCTCCCTTTTATAGCCCCAATACCGCTTCCACTTTATTAATCGATCCACACCCATGAATTGAGGAGCAATTTGTTTCCGTACGTACTCATTGGAGCAAGCCCCAGCTTATTCCACCGGGGTTCATTTTTCAATACACTAAATTTTTAATCATGAAGCGAATGAACATTCTTGCCCGTACTCCCGGGATTGCCAGCAGGCTCGTTACGATTATGATTGCTATTACCGTTTTGCTGTTGTCTGGTTGCAAAAAAGAGACGGTACAAACGAGCAATGAAGAACAAAAAACAGCATTGGCAGCTAAACTAAAAGGGATCGACTTGCAACTGATTGCCGACAACCTGGTATCACCCATCGGCGTAATACCTGTACCGGACAACAGCAGGCGGCTATTTGTCATCGACCAGGTAGGTAAGATATGGATAATTGATAGTGCAGGAAATAAACTTCCAACACCTTTTATCGATCTCAGCAGCCAGATGGTAACATTGCAGGCTGGTTTCGATGAACGCGGTTTGTTGGGCCTTGCATTTCACCCCGATTATGCCAGTAATGGACGCTTTTTTGTTTATTACAACGCACCACCACGTGCGGGTGGACCTACACCAACTACCACCTGGAATAATTTATCCCGTATTTCCGAGTTCCATGTATCTGCAAACAGGAATATGGCAGATATGGGTTCTCAGCGTGTAATTCTTGAAATGGATGATCCACAGTTCAATCACAACGGAGGTACTCTTGTATTTGGCCCTGACGGTTACCTGTATATTTCAATAGGTGATGGTGGTGGAGCCAATGATGTAGGGCCTGGTCATGTAAGCGACTGGTATGCCGTAAATGAAGGTGGTAATGGACAGGATATAGAAGCTAATTTATTCGGAAATATCCTGCGACTTGATATTAATAATACTAACGGTGCCGCATACGGCATTCCACCGGACAATCCTTTTGTAAATAAAACAGGCCGGGACGAAATTTATGCATACGGTTTAAGAAATCCATATCGAATGTCGTTTGACCTGAGCGGTTCGAAAGAATTATATGTTGGTGATGCAGGCCAGCTTTTGTACGAAGAAATCAACCTGGTGAAAAAAGGTGGTAATTATGGCTGGAATGTAAAAGAAGGAGCACATTGTTTTAATGCGGCTAACTCACTCGTTACTTTGCCCGATTGTCCGGATGTTGATCCATTTGGAACAAGGTTAAGCGATCCTGTAATTGAAATGAACAATTTCCGTAACCCCGCGGGAGGAATTACATCAACTACCATTATTGGTGGACACGTATATCGTGGTCATACATTGCATGGTTTGCAGGGAAAATATGTTTTTGGGTCATTCTCGCGTAATCCTGGTGTTACAGATGCGGAATTGTTTATCTCTAACCCCGCAGGCCCGGGTCCATGGTCATTTACTGAACTTATGCTCGAAGGTCGCCCGGATCATCTCGGGATGTATCTGAAAAGCTTCGGGCAGGACCTGGATGGTGAAATATACCTGGCCACAAGTACAATCGCCGGACCAACAGGCAACACAGGTAAAATATTTAAACTTGTTCCTGCCGAGTAAGATGAAGTTCCCTTAAGGTAAAGAGGTGTTCATGGTAACCTCTTTACCTTTTATTCTCTTAAAGTTTTTACCCAATAATCAGTAGCCGGTGTGAAAGTGGATTATTAAGAAGCGATTCGTATCCACAGCTGCACTTCACCACTTCCGGCTACTTTTTTTATATTGCGGTATGCCAGTACGCGTACGGATTGCTACAAAAGAAGATGCCGCATTAATTGCTGATCTTAGTCGTGAAACTTTTTATGACTCATTTGCGGCACAAAACACTGCTGAAAACATGGCCAAATTCCTCGACGAACAATTTACCCGCGAGGCACTGATGGCAGAAGTGGGATCGAAAAATAATATTTTCCTGTTGGCTTATATCGGTGAAGAAGTAGCAGGTTATGCCCGGCTGCGCGAGCAAAACCAGCCTCCTGAATTAAAAGATGCAGTAGCAATAGAGATCGCTAGAATATACGCTACCACTTCTTCAATAGGTAAGGGTGTGGGAAAGATATTGATGGAAAAAACTTTAGAAATAGCAGCAGATCTCAAGAAAGATACAGTGTGGCTGGGTGTATGGGAACATAACCAGCGCGCAATTGAATTTTATACAAAATGGGGATTTAAGAAATTTGCAACACACGTCTTCATGCTGGGCGATGATCCTCAAACGGATTGGCTAATGGCGAAAAAACTATGAGCTTCGAGCTGCGAGCCTCGAGCTGCGAGCCAGTCCATTACTGCTTACATGACCAGTTATTGCTAATGATCATAGATCTGTTTTCCAGCTCGAGGCTCGAAGCTCGAAGCTCACCGCTTATCTTTGATCAATGAGAACAAGGGTAAAAATTTGCTGTATCGCTTCACCTGCGGAAGCAGCGATGGCAATCACGATGGGAGCCGATGCAGTGGGATTAGTTGGTAAAATGCCCAGTGGCCCGGGACCGATTGCCGACGAACTTATCGCCACCATCGCATCATCCATACCGCCACCCATTGCTTCGTTCTTACTTACCAGTGAACAATCCGCTGACGGCATCATCGATCATGTGCGCCGTGTGCATACCAATACCGTGCAGATCGTGGATGAACTTACAGCAGGCACTTACCAGGATATAAGAGCAGCCCTGCCGCCGCTACGAATAGTTCAGGTAATTCATGTAACCGGTGAAGAGAGTATTGAGGAAGCAATGCGCTTACAGGAATATGTAGACGCTTTTTTGCTCGACAGTGGCAACCCACGTGCAGCTATTAAAACATTAGGTGGTACGGGCAACGTGCACAACTGGGATATCAGTAGTAAACTGGTGGAGACTGTGTCCAAACCTGTGTTTCTTGCAGGAGGGCTTCATGCAGGTAATGTACAGGAAGCAATTGGGAAAGTAAAACCGTTTGGGGTTGATGTATGCAGCGGGGTACGTACGGATGGGAAATTGGATGAACGCAAACTTGGGGATTTTCTATTATCGGTTAAAAACGCTTATTAGAAGATAAAAGTTAAAAGATAAAAGATAAAAGTTGAATAGGGTGGGAGAGTTCTTTCTTCATACATTTTTATTCTTTATCGCCTCTTCCGTTAATAGTCGCTATAATTCTTTCTGCGTGTTCTCTTGAATTTTCTATAAACA
The DNA here is from genome assembly GCA_965652975.1 of uncultured Chitinophagaceae bacterium. Lineage (GTDB taxonomy): Bacteria > Bacteroidota > Bacteroidia > Chitinophagales > Chitinophagaceae > CADEDV01. The sequence goes on from CBFGYO010000058.1 coordinate 3,311, forward strand.
GGCGATGTGTGTTCATGCCTCCGCAAATAACGCCGGCAAGGAACACGTGAGGCACGTTTGTTTCGTGTGTGATTTCGTCGTACACAGGTTTGCGTATAGCATCGTTTGACAATTCAATTCCGAGTTGTAGCAAGAAATCGAGGTTAGGCTGGTAACCAGTGGCGGCGATTACCCAATCGTTTTGCAGTGCTACTTCGCCTGTAGGCGTTTCTATGATCACTTCTTCTTCGCGAATTTCCTTGATTGTGGAATCAAACCAGGCCTTGATGGAACCTTCCTGGATGCGATTGATGATGTCGGGACGCACCCAGTATTTCACGCGTTCACCAATGCCGCTACCTCGTATCACCATGGTAACTTCGGCACCTTTTCGCCAGGTTTCCAGCGCAGCGTCTACAGCAGAATTATTAGCACCTACAACCACTACTTTTTGAAATGCGTAAAAATGTGGGTCTTTATAATAGTGTGTAACCTTTGGCAATGTTTCGCCCGGAACGTTCAACAGGTAAGGGATGTCATAAAATCCGGTAGCGATAATAATATTATTGGCAGTATACACCGCTTTTGTGGTGGTGACAGTAAATAATGGCTGTGTTTCATTATCACTTTTTGTTACTGTCAATACTTTTTCAAACAGGTGCACACGTAGTTGATGTGCAATAGTTGCGCGGCGATAATATTCAAGCGCTTCACCGCGTACGGGTTTGGCGTTGTTGGATACGAAGGGGATGCCGCCAATTTCCAGTCGCTCAGACGTGGAGAAAAACGTCATGTTTACCGGGTAGTTGTACAGCGAATTGACGAGGCTGCCTTTTTCAATAATAATGTAGTCGATACCTGCTTTTTGAGCTTCAAGTCCACAGGCAAGCCCAATTGGTCCGCCGCCGATTATAAGTATGTTGGTATGTGAAGGCATTGACAAATTTAAGTTGCGGTATTCCAGATAAAAGATAAAACTGGTTAAAGGTCGGGCACTCCGCCTGGATACGACTTTTATCTTTTAGCTTGCCTGCCGGCAGGCAGGTTTTTAACTTTTATCTCCTTAAATTTGCCCACCTAAAAAAAGAACAAATAATGGCCAGATCAATTGCGTTTCGTGATGCCCTGCGGGAAGCTATGAACGAAGAAATGAGGAGAGATGACAGGGTTTTCCTGATGGGTGAGGAGGTTGCAGAATACAATGGAGCTTATAAAGTAAGCCAGGGCATGCTGGCAGAATTTGGACCCAAACGCGTGATCGACACGCCCATTTCTGAACTTGGTTTTACGGCTGTAGGCGTGGGTGCTGCCCAGAATGGACTGCGTCCCATCGTCGAATTTATGACGTGGAACTTTGCCGTACTGGCCTTAGATCAAATTTTGAATACCGCTTCTAAGATGTTGGCAATGAGTGGTGGACAAATTTCCTGCCCCATTGTTTTCAGGGGTGGAAATGGCTCGGCCGGGCAATTAGGTGCCCAGCACTCCACGGCTTTCGAAGCGCTCTACGCAAATATTCCCGGTATCAAGGTCGTATCACCCAGCAATGGATACGATGCGAAAGGTTTATTGAAACAGGCTATCCGGTACGAGGAAGACCCGGTAATGTTTATGGAAAGTGAGCAGATGTATGGCGATAAAATGGAAGTACCGGAGGAAGAATATTACATCGAGCTTGGTAAAGCAGATGTAAAAAAAGCCGGTCGTGATGTAACGATCGTTTCATTCAACAAGATGATGAAAGTGGCGATGGGAGCTGCTGCAGAGCTGGAAAAGGAAGGAATCAGTGCCGAAGTGATTGATCTGCGCACGATACGCCCGCTTGACTGGAAAACTATTTTGGAAAGTGTGAAGAAAACAAATCGGTTGGTGATTGTAGAGGAACAGTGGCCATTTGCATCAGTTTCTTCCGAAATAACATACCGTATACAAAAAGAAGGATTCGATTATCTTGATGCGCCAATCCGCCGTATTACTGCGGCCGATGCACCGTTGCACTATGCACCAAATCTTGTAGCACTTGCACTGCCTGATGTGGCGAGAACGGTTAAACTGGTAAAGGAAGTAATGTATCTGCAGAAATAACAATCGTATTTTCCCGTTCACATATTATGAACCCGGCATTGCCGGGTTTTTTGTTTCAAATATGTTTAATACACGTCATTATTAACCCACAGCAGCTGTCACCTTATACCACTTTGTGGTATTTTTTAAAAATATTTGTAATTATCCATAAACGTTTGACATTTAAAGTGCATCTTTGTCACGGTTTTTCATAGGATATTGGATTTTAAAACGAGGCTGGGTTTCTACCCGGCTTCTTATTTTTAAGCCCTGCCACATTTATTTCCACCCTTATTACAACTACCTGCATCGGCGCTTACTCCAAATCAGTTAATTTTACGCTCCTAAAAAAGAGCTAATGCCTGATATATTGATCATTGACGATGAAAAAGCAATTCGGAAGACACTGATGGAGATTCTCTCATTTGAAGGTTATAAAATAGACGAAGCATCGGATGGTGAGGAAGGACTGAAACGGTTTCGCGACAAATCCTATGACGTTGTATTGTGCGACATTAAAATGCCGAAGCTGGATGGCATTGAATTTTTGCAAAAAGCTGGTGAAGTAAATCCCGATATACCAATCATAATGATATCAGGGCACGGCAATATCGAAACTGCAGTAGAAGCCGTAAAAAAAGGAGCTTATGATTATATTTCCAAGCCACCTGATCTAAACAGACTGCTAATCACCATCCGTAATGCTATGGACAAAAGTTCATTGGTAACGGAAACGAAAGTGCTCAAAAGAAAAGTGAGCAGGGTGCAGGAAATGATTGGCGCCTCTTCCCCGATTAAAAAGATAAAAGACACCATTGATAAGGTAGCGCCCACAGACGCTCGCATATTGATTACAGGCGAAAATGGAGTAGGTAAGGAGCTTGTAGCGCGTTGGGTACATGAAAAAAGTAATCGTGCCAGCGGGCCTATGATCGAGGTGAACTGTGCCGCAATTCCCAGCGAGCTCATCGAAAGCGAACTCTTTGGCCACGAAAAAGGTTCATTCACATCGGCCATCAAGCAACGCATCGGAAAATTCGAATCCGCAAACGGAGGCACCCTCTTCCTGGACGAAATAGGTGATATGAGCCCCAATGCCCAGGCTAAAGTGCTTCGAGCACTTCAGGAAGGAAAGATAACAAGGGTGGGCGCCGACAAGGATATAAATGTAGATGTGCGTGTAATCGCAGCAACCAATAAAGACCTATTAAAAGAAGTAGAAACAAAAAATTTCCGCCTCGACCTGTATCATCGACTGAGCGTAATCCTGATACATGTGCCATCGCTCAATGAAAGAAGAGACGATATACCGCTACTCGTCGACCAGTTCCTCACCGATATTTGTACAGAGTACGGTACCGCCAAAAAAGAGATTGACGAGGACGCTATACAACTACTTCAGGAATACAACTGGACGGGTAATATCCGCGAATTGCGCAACGTCGTGGAAAGACTTGTTATTCTGTCGGGCAAAACAATCACGGTGGAAGACGTTAAGAATTACGTGATGCCCAAGTAGCTGATAAAAACCTGCCTGCCGGCAGTCTAAAATTTAAATGATAAAGTTCATTAAGCTCGAAGTTTTCGATCTTATTGAACTTTATTTTTTTTCTGCCTGTTGCATTTCCTGTGCGAACTGCAGTAATTTATCCATCGAATGTAGTCGCTCGAGGTTGGGTATTGTTGTTTTCAAACAATTACAGGCAGGGCCTGAAACAATCAGTTTCTGTGCGGGAAACCGCTTGCAGAAATCAGTTACCAGGGTTTCGAAACCACAATTGTCCAGGTGTGTGATCACGTGCATGTAAAAATGGGTAACACGGTGCTGTGATGAATACATCTCCAGGGTTTCCGCTGATACATTGGTGCCGAAATAGGTAGTCCAAATGCCATGTTTTCTGAGAATGTAGTTAATGACCAACAGTGGAATTTCATGCAGTTCGCCTACCGGCGAAAATATCACCACATTGTATTTACCGTTATTTACCAGTTCGAGACCATCGATTGCGCAAATAATTTTCTTGCGGATGATATGGCTGCAAAAATGCTCCTGAGCCGGCAATACGTGGTTGGTCATCCATAACAGTCCGATACGTTCCAGAAAGGGATAAAAAACATGATTGATCGATTTCTCCAGGCCGATCCGGATCACAAGATTGTTGATGGTTTTTTCAAAACTATCCTTGTCGAATTGCAGGCTTGCTTCAATCAACTGGTGAACAAATATTTCGTAATTGCAGCATTGGGGTTTAATCCTGTCGATTTCTTCCTGTATCTGCTCGCTGGTAAGGCTTGCGATCTTCGAGATTTTGTAGCCGTGATGATATAAAAATGATATACGTAAAAGTTGTTTCAGATCATTACAATCATACACGCGATGCAGACTTTCCTTCCTTTTAGGTACGAAAAGCTTATACCGCTGCTCCCAAATACGAAGGGTATGCGCTTTAACTCCACAAAGGTTTTCAATATCACGGATGCTGAAATTGTCCATAATCTCGTCTAAATTATTATTCTCCCGTCTAAAACGACAAACTACCGCTGATTTGGTTTAGCAAAACTTTGAATTATTAAATTTTGGCGGGGAGATATTTATGATATTTTTGTCACCTATTAAAAACAGGTTCATGCCGTTACAACATATTTTCATTGTTTACCTCATTGGAACGCTTATAGTCTTTTTGCCATCCTTCGGCCTGGCCCGGTTATTTGTCAAGGCAGGAGCCCCTGCCTGGAAGGCATATGTACCATTTTACAACACCTGGGTGATGCAGGACCTGGCCCAACGCCCGAAACACTGGGTATTCTGGCAATTCATCCCCGTCGTGGGTTGGTTTATAAGTCCTGGCATTTTTATCGAGTTTGTAAAGCTTTTCGGCAAATTTAGTCTTGGGCATCATACATTGGCTGCTTTATTTGCACCGCTGTATTTTCCTTACCTGGCTTACAAAGAAGATGCGCCATATATAGGTCCGGAAGCAGCCCGCAAACATAAAAAAGAAAGCTGGAGAGAATGGGTGGATGCCGCAATCTTCGCCGTGGTTGCTGCCACGCTGATCCGTACATTTATATTTGAAGCCTATACCATTCCTTCAGGATCGATGGAAAAAACACTGCTCGTTAGTGATTTCCTTTTTGTAAGCAAGCTGAGTTACGGACCACGTATTCCCAACACACCTCTATCAGTTCCTTTTATACATAATTATCTTCCGCGCAGTAAATGGAAATCGTATTCCGAAAGTATCAAACTACCCTATATCCGCTGGTGGGCTTCACCGGTAAAAAGGGGAGATGCGGTAGTATTTAATTTTCCTGCCGGCGACACAGTGATCAACCTGGATGAATACCAATCCGCAAGACCGTACTACAAAGCTATTAAGGAGCAGGGGCGTATGAATGAAGCGGAGGGACGTAGTATTATTCTCAACAATCCCGATGAGTTTCCACTCGCAGTACACCCGGCCGACAAGTCAGATAATTATATCAAACGTTGTACAGGAGTTGCCGGCGACACATTGCAGGTAAAAGATGGCGTGGTGTATGTAAATGGCGTACCGGAAAAAACACCACCGCAATCTGTAATGCCATACATCGTGGTTACCAAAGGACAGGTACTGGATGATGAAGTGATACAGAAAGAATATGGTGTAGATATTTATAACACGGCGGATGTAACCAGCGTGGCGCAGAATACATATCTTATGAACCTCACCTATGAAAGTTATCAAAGGATGAAGGCAAGTGGACTTGTTGCTTCCATTACTCCTAACCTCGATAAAGTGTGGACAGATCCTGCGGCAGCCGAAAACTACGTGCTCACTTACAAATGGACAGTTGATAATTATGGGCCGATATGGATTCCCAAAAAAGGCGCCACGATACAGTTGAATGATAGCACCTACAGCATCTATCAGCGTGCCATACGCGTATATGAGAAGAACGATTTTTATGCAAAAGACGGACAATACTATCTCAATGGACAACCTGTAAAAGAGTATACTTTCAAAATGGATTATTACTGGATGATGGGCGACAACCGTCACTCATCGCAGGACTCACGCTTCTGGGGTTTTGTACCAGAAGACAGGATTGTTGGAAAAGCATGGATGATCTGGTTCAGTTGGGACAAGGGACCGCGATGGAACAGATTGTTTAAGATCGTAAAATAGGCTAACTTTAAATGCCCTTGACAAATGTCAGGGGCATTATTCTTAAACGCGTTGATAGATGAAGGAAAATAAGCTTGAATTTCATTATGAAGTGTATGAAGACAGTAGCGAACTGGCCGAGAAAGATGCGTGGCTACTGAACGAAGCGCGACTGGTTACGGAACAGGCCTATGCTCCCTATTCTAACTTTCATGTAGGCGCTGTAGCGATATTGGAAAATGGCGAAATAGTTGCCGGTACTAACCAGGAGAATGCCTCCTATCCTGTAGGTATTTGCGCGGAGCGTGTGCTGTTGGGCAATGCTGCGACATTATACCCTAAAGTAAATATCGATACTATTGCTATAAGTTATAATAGTGAAGAAGTAAAAAGTGATCATCCCATTTCACCATGTGGCATGTGCCGCCAGGCACTGTTGGAATATGAAAGCCGGTTGAAAAAACCCATCCGCCTCATCATGGGTGGCATGGAAGGAAAGATCCACATTATAAAAACGGCCAGTTTATTATTGCCCTTTGCATTTACCAGTGACGAATTGATTTGAGAAAATGTGGAGATGTGAAAATATGGAAATGTGGAAATGGTTGAAAATCCCTAAGTAGGCATTAATTTTTATTTCGAAAGTTCAATTTTCACACTTCCACATTTCCACATTTTCACATTCAAAATAGGGTTTGCACACCATAGGCAATTTTCAACTCATGGTCAAGTAACCATTTTTTTCTCCATAACCCACCACCATAGCCTACCAACTCTTTGTTACTACCAATTACGCGATGACAGGGAATGACAATCGCAATATTGTTTTTACCACTGGCGCTCGCAACAGCCCGGCTGGCTTTTGCATCACCTGTTTTGCGGGCCAGTTCGAGATAGCTGATTGTTTTGCCATAAGGAATAGCCGCAAGCAACGCCCACACTTCCTGTTGAAACGGTGATCCTTCCTGGTGAAGCGGTAGCTCAAACTGGCGTCGCTGCCCATTGAAATATTGAATCAACTGTTCCACGCAATTGATGATCATCGGTGGTATATTCTTCTTGGTTCCTTCAGCTTTTTTTGATCTGTCTTCAAACGCCACTTCAATGATGTAGTGTTCCGTGCCGGTTATTTTCAACTGGCCAACGGGAGAGTGGTAATATGTTGTAAACTCTTCGGGCATATCAGCCAATTTTATCGCCATTATCTACCGGACGTTCGGGTTGTAGCAGTACCACATCATTATTGGAATCGTAAATTCCCAATACCAGGCATTCACTGGTAAAGCCGGCAATTCTTTTCGGAGCAAAATTGAGTACCGCAATTACCTGCCTGTTCAAAAGATTTTCTTTTTTATAGTGCACGGTAATTTGGGCTGACGAACGTCTCACGCCGATTGTGGTTCCAAAATCTATCACCAGCCGGTATGCAGGCTTTCTTGCTTCTGGAAAATCATTTACTTCAATCACCGTACCCACACGCATTTCTATTTTTTCAAAATCGCTCCAGCTAATCGTCATATGCCGATTTTTCTCTAAGCTAAAGATTTGCTACAATCTCCGGGCGGAATATTTTTGATCGTTAATTCAGTTCCTTTTATCTTAATGGAAATTTAAGCACATGAAACCCGAAATAAATGGAAACCCAGGCAGGAGAAAGTTTATCCGGAATGCCGCGATAGCAGGCGCCGGATTTTTTATAGTACCGCGTCATGTGCTTGGGCGGGGCTTTGTTGCCCCCAGCGATAAACTGAATGTGGCCAGTATCGGAGCTGGTGGAAAAGGCGCAAGCGATCTCACGGAAATTGCTAAAAGCGCAAACGTGAATATTGTATCACTGTGCGACGTAGACGACCGCCAGGCGAAAAAGTCACGCGACAACTTTCCAAAGGCCACTTATCACCGGGATTACCGCGTAATGTTGGAAAAAGAAAAAAACAATATTGACGCCTGCGTAATCTCCACACCCGACAACACGCACGCCGTAGCCACGCTCGCTGCGATGCAATTGGGTAAACACGTATATACGCAGAAGCCACTCACGCACGATATTTATGAAGCCCGCATTCTTGCACAGGCAGAAAAAAAATACAAGGTAGTTACACAAATGGGCAACCAGGGCGGCTCTGGCGACGGCGTGCGTCTTGGCCGTGAAATATATGAAGCTGGTCTACTCGGTACCGTAACGGAAGCTCATGCGTGGACCAACCGACCAGTATGGCCCCAGGGCATTGCTACGCCTACCGGGAAATTTGATATCCCTACCGAACTGGATTGGGATCTTTGGTTGGGCCCGGCAAAATATATCGAATACAACCCTGCTTATCTCCCATTCAACTGGAGAGGATGGTGGGCCTTTGGTACAGGAGCTTTGGGCGATATGGCATGCCATATTATGGATCCCGTGTACAGGATATTGCCAATATTATATCCCGATACGGCTGAATGCAGTGTAGGTACAGTATGGAAAGAAATGTGGAACGACACACAGAATACAGACGCCTGTCCGCCCGCATCCATCATTCATCTCAATTATCCCCGCACCGATGGCAAAGGAAACATAAAAGTGTCGTGGCATGATGGTGGACTGTTGCCTAAGCGGCCCGATGAACTGCTCCCCGACGAACCATTCGGCAACTGGGATGGTGGCGTGCTTTTCGTAGGAACGAAGGGCAAATTATTATTTGATTGTTATGGTGCTAATCCAAGATTACTACCCACCGTGCGCATGAAGGACCTGAAAGTTCCAAAAAAATACAAAAGGGTTACCGAAGGACACTACGTGCAATGGGTAAATGCCTGCATTGCCGGATATGGTAAGGGTGAAACCAGTTCGCCATTCTCCTATGCGGGACCATTTACTGAAAGTGTACTGATGGGCAACCTGGCTATTCGTAGCTGGCTGATGAAAAACCCGAAATTGAAAGGTTGGGAAGATAAATACCTGGGTAGAAAAAAATTACTATGGGATGCAAAGAATATGAAGATCACCAATTTTGATGAGGCTAATCAGTTTGTGAAGAGGGAGTATCGGGATGGGTATAGTTTAAGTTTATAGAAAATGCAAAAGGAGATAAAAGTTAAAAGATAAAAGATAAAAGTGTAAACAGCTTCGAGCTTCGTGCCGCGAGCTACGAGCTATATGTTCTCTGCTCGCGGCACGAAGCTCGAAGCCCTTAATTGGGCAACTACCGACCTAATAAACTTTTATCTCTTTTTCAAGATCGCCTAAGGCAAATAACTCCTTATCATCCACGCCATCTTCTCATGCTGCTGCATGATGCCCGTTACAAAATCCATCGATCCCTGGTCTTTGTATGATTCTCCAATCTTGTCGACGACTTTGCGTATGCCGATTATAATAGTTTCATGATCTGCCAATAAATTTTGCAACTGCTCCTCCTGTACGGTAGTATAATCCTGCTCCTCCAATCTTGTTAAAGCAAGAAAATCTCTTAATCGTCCTTCCGGAAAATGACCGATCATCCGGATACGTTCCGCAATCTGGTCGATCATTTCAGCCAGCTCATCATACTGTCCTTCATAAAACTTATGCATTTCCATGAAATTATCGCCTTCATAATTCCAATGATAGTTGCGGGTCTTGCTATACAGAACCTGCTCATCAGCAAGCAAAACATTTAATATTCCCGCGACGCTTTGGCTGTTTTTTTCGGTAAGTCCGATTCCTGCTTTCATAATACTAATTTCTATAAAGTTAAAGCTAAGAGCTCAAATGAGATAAAAGTTAAAAGATAAAAGATAAAAGTGGTTTTTAATCGGAGTCCCCGAGTTGATACAACTTTTATCTTTTATCTTTTAACTTTTATCTCATTCAAGCATACTGGCCAGGTCAAGCAATTCCACCTGCTTATATTGTTCCTTTTCGTCACTAAAGCATTTGCTGAATTCTTCGAGCAGTTCACGTATCACCTGCTTGTTTTTCTGAGGTTTGAAGTAGGTAGGAACAGGCGGTACAGAAATTCTTTTAAAGTAGCTTTCCACGTCCTGGTGGGTAAATACCTGGCCGGTGGAAGGATCGATAAAGAATTCTATTTTATGAACGGGATTGGGAATGCTTTCGTCAGAGTAACCGGGCTTGAAGTAGGCAATAATAAATTGCCGCGGGATGTGCACAGCTCTTACCGGGATGTCGAGCAATTCGCAAAGCATCAGGTACAGGATTCCATTGCTGATCTGGTTGCCACGCTTTGCTTCAAGGGTTTTGTGCAATAAGAATTCATTCGGTTCCTTATAGTTGGTTTCACCGCCTTTCAATCCATAGTAACTGTACAGGATACTTGTTACGATATTGATCTGTTCCAGTGGAGTAAGATAGTTGTTAAGCTCCAGCCAGATATTCCTTCTAATCTTTTCTATCTCCTGCATCACTGGCGTGGTGGACATATCGGGGTACTGGAATTTGCAGGTAAGCATCGCGCCCAGCATTAGGTCATGATGACCTGATACCGTCCATTGACGAAAGTCTTCACTCAGGTCGCGAAAGTGGAGACGATGAATTAATAATTCGATCCGTTCCTGGATGGGTTGATCGGGAGTATTTTCCCAAAGGTGTTCAAGGTTTGGAATGATGGGTTTGCCATAGTCTACTATCTTTTTGCAAACAGCATCGAACACTTCTTCATCAGGGTCGTCGATCAAATGTAATAGCGCCGATATTTCTTTATTTGTTTCCATGGTGGTGATTCAAGTCACAATATCTCTATTGGATCTGAAAGGGAATAGTTAAACTTTTCCACAGGTGGTAATAAGAATGGAATGACTATAAATGGTGAAGTTTCCCGCAGCGATCGCAACGGTTGCACTGCGACGCGGCGTTTTCGTTGCGTGCACCGCGTGAAACTGTATTTAAAGTTTTTTCCCTACCACCATCCAATCCCAAGGCCGTGGATCCTTTAACCATTTAGGCGGGCTATTAAATTCAGTTTTCCAGCTATATTCTATTTTCTGGAATTTATCTATCGTATATCCTTCCCTGTCCAATAAAATGGTGAGCTCTTCGCGTAGATAATGTTTGGTAGGAACACTGTCGATATCCAGGTTGCCCTGCAGACTGTTTTTATATTTTTCCAGACCCTCGGGGGCAGATGCAATTACAGGTACATGGTCTTTATCTATTTTGAATTTGTCCTGGATGATGCGCGTAAACATATATGACTCCAGCGATGGTACCACCAGTACCAGGTGGCCATGCTTCTTGGTGCAACGGGAAATATTTGAAAAGAAAGAATCCCGCTTCTTCATGGAATTGGTAAGTATGGCGTTGATACAAACCACCACGTCTACCTTTGGCAATTTGATATTGGATGCCGACATATCTACGCGCAGGTACTCTATGTTGGAGAAATCCTGGTAGTTTGCTTTTGCAATCGCAAGATTTTTCGCTGAAATATCTGCTGCAATCACTTTTTTGAAAGCAGGAGAGAGCACCGGCAGCCATTTACCTACTGCGCAACCTGCATCCAGCACATCGCGATGACGTGATCCCAGCCTGTTGATAGCCTTCCGGATGATTGCTTTTTTATCATTATGCAGGACGTCGAATATTTCGTTGTTATAATCCGGTGCAATTTTTTCCCAGTATTTTCTATCCATAATCTCTTTTTAAAATTGTTTATCTGCCGGATAATTGTTTATAATAATTTGCCCGTTGTTGGTCACCAAGCATGTAATAGGCAAGGTATAAATTGTAATTATCGCCCGGGCCACGCATTTCCGGGCTTATTCGCTCCCATATTTCGGCTGCTTCCCTGTATCTGCCGGTGGTATACAACACATAGCCCAGGCTCATATTCCCAAAACGATTATTGTAATCAATGGCCAATGCACTTCGCAAATTGTTTTCAGCTTCTGCAAAATTCCCGAGTAAAATATAAGCATTCGCTTCGTGTATATAACCAATTGCATCACGATCATAGATCGCTTTTGCTTTTTCCAGTTCAATAATTCCTTCGCGTGCAAGCCGGTTGATAGTAGTTGTATCGCCGGAGCGTAGTATGGAAGTATCACTCCGCATCGCCATTGCCTGTCGCACCATTTCTCCTCCATAATTTTTATGCATGCGGGCATTTTGCGGGTTCACTTTCAGGTTGTATCTAAAAAGCGTGATATCATTTTTCCATACAGGCACATAGCTGATGGTCTTCACAATACAAAGGCCGGCGATGATTATCAAAATACCTGCAGCGATTCCCCTTGCCGGTGTGAATACTGGCCGGGCAGGTTGGTTGCCCGCCAATTGCGCCAGCGAATAAAGTGCATATGCCACGGCGAGGCACACCGCCAGCGAAGGTGTATATAAAAACCTGTCGGCATACGCATTGGAGCTCATGATAAATACACTTGATACAATACTGATAGTTATGAAAAACCAGAGGATACAAAATGAATAAATAGTTCTACGCCTGAAGCCTTTAATAGCCACATAGGCCAGCGCCGCATACAGTAATAAGTAAAGTATCACGAGCGGATTGGAAAGGCCGGTAACCGGTATAGAATTGTATGAATAATCGCAGGAGAGTTTATAGGGAAAAACCAAAGTTTGCAGGTACAGGCCAAGCGAGTAAATATTTGTTCCGATTCTTTCGCTCAGGTTTTGCGCAGCGAGTATGGGATTGTCGAGGAAAGTAATAGGAGAGCTGTTTTGAACTGAACCACTTATTACTGATGCGCGCACGATAAGGAACAATATAAAAATGGCGGCATACGGTATTGTGCGGCGTATTGCGCGGGCAAGCGTAAAATCACGGAAGAAATATAAAAGCAGGGGGATGCAGGCTACTGTCGTCAACAGGTTTTCTTTCGAGGCAAGAGCAAGAAAGAAGAATATGAACGACAGCAGTTTCTTCCAGGTAGCGGGTTGGTCCAGGTCTTTCAGCAGGAACAGCATCGCAAGACAAAAATTAAGAAAGCCTACCAGTTCGTCGCGACTTTTGATATTGGCAACCACATCCACATGTACCGGATGGAGCACAAACAGGGCGGTGGTTACAAATGCCAGCATCCAGTGCCGGTTAGATAATAATCTCAATAGTGCCAGGAATAAAACAATCGCGGTAAGGGCATACAGGAGGATATTAACCAGGTGATGTGCCCGCGGATTAAGGCCAAAATATTCCTGCTCGATGGCGTACATTACCATCGACACGGGCCGGTATGCGCGTGCATTGGTGTTGGGATCGTAACCTTCGAAATATTGGGTACGCAAAATATCGCCAATGCCACTGAAACCTTTTTGAACAAAACGGTTTTCTTTTACTACAGCAAGATCATCATAAGCAAAATCGTGATTAAAAGAGCCAGCATAAAGTAATATGGAAAGTATAGCAAGAAAAGCAACGCATCCCCATAGGGTCCATTTGGAAATAGAAGGGTAGGTGTGAGCGGTGGTTTTGGGTGATGCAGATGTTGCAGGTGTTGTAACCGCTTGCTGCTTCAGTTTGTTCCGGCCCTTTTTGTTTTTTCCCATAATAGATAAAACTAAGGATTTTCGGAAATTAGATAAAAGATAAAAGCTAGAAGATAAAAGTTGATCCACATCGGAGGCTCCAACCTGGATCAAGTTTCATCTTTTAGCTTTTATCTTTTATCTGCAAATTATTTCTTCGGCTTCTTCTTCGGTGCAGCTTTTTTCTTTGCGGGCGCTTTAGCTTTTTTCTCCTTTTTAGTGAATGCACCTGGAATCTCCACTTCGATCATTTTCTTAATATCATCAAGAGAAAGTGCTGCGGCTTCTTCCACGGAATATTTACTTTCATCAGCCTTACGTCCCATCTTTACCATCTTCTTACCATAACGGATAAATGGTCCCCAACGGCCGTTTTCAACAGCGATCTTTTCATCGGGCCAGCGTTGGATAAAACGATTCGCTTCTTTTTTCACTTTTGCATCTATCAGTTCATCCATATCTGCCTGTGAGAGACTGTTGAAATTGTAGCGGCGAGGAACATTGATAAACATTCCATCCCATTTAATAAATGGACCAAACCTCCCTGTGCCTTTGGTGATGGGTTTGCCATCGTACATGCCTACCGGCGCATCCGCTCTCTTTTTATCTTCGATAAATTGAATAGCACGGTCAAGGTCTACTGCAGAAAGATCGGTGCCTTTTGGAATTGAAATAAATTCCTCACCCCATTTCACATACGGACCAAACCGGCCAATATTCACGGATATATCTTTTCCTTCGTGTTGTCCGAATGTACCCTGCAACTTAAAAAGTTCCATGGCCTCGTCGTACGTGATCGTTTCAATGCTTTGCCCTGTTGGTATTTTGGCGAAGCGCGGTTTTTCTTCATCTTCCGCACTACCGATCTGCACCATCGGGCCATAGCGTCCCATCCGTGCTACGACGGGCTTACCGGATTCGGGATCAGCACCCAATTCTCTTTCACCTTTTATTCGTTCTGCAGTTTCGATGGTTTTCTCCACATCTTTTTTAAATGGACTGTAAAAATCATCGATCATTTTATTCCACTTCATCTTGCCCTCAGCTACCTCATCAAACTCTTCTTCGATACGCGCGGTGAAGCTGTAGTCCATGATATCATCAAAGTACTGCTTCAGGAAGTCCGTTACTACCAGCCCAAGATCACTTGGAAATAATTTGGATTTTTCTGCACCCGTGGTTTCCTGTTCCATTTCCTTGCTCACTTTGCCCTGACGCAGCACGAATACACGAAAATCGCGACGTACGCCTTCCTTATCTCTTTTTTCAACATAACCTCTTTTGAGTATTGTAGAAATAGTAGGTGCGTAGGTAGAGGGACGCCCGATGCCGAGCTCTTCCAGCTTTTTCACCAGCGATGCTTCCGTATAGCGTGGCAGCGGTCGTGTAAAGCGTTCTGTTGCCCGCATTTCTTTCATCGGCAATTCCTGTCCTATAGCCAGTGGAGGAAGCATACCTTCCTGTGTGCTGTCTTCATTCACTTCTTCATCGTCGTCGCGGTCTTCACGATATACTTTGAGAAAGCCATCAAACTTAAGTACTTCACCGGATGCTGTAAGCTCTTGCTTATTTGTTGATATGTCAATTTTCGCAGTAGTTTTTTCCAGCTCGGCATCGGCCATCTGGCTTGCCATTGTTCTCTTCCATATCAGCTCATACAATTTTTTCCAGTCGGCTTCTTCCACACTGGGATTGTGCATGTATGTAGGGCGAATGGCTTCGTGTGCTTCCTGTGCACTGTCATTTTTATTTTTATACTTGCGAAACTGGTGGTAGCGATCGCCATACATCCCTTTTACTGTTCGCGTAATATCTCCCAATGCGGTATCGCTCAGGTTTACACTGTCTGTACGCATATAGGTGATATAACCATTTTCGTACAGCTTTTGCGCAATAAGCATTGTTCTTGCTACACCGTAGCCTAGCTTGCGCGATGCTTCCTGTTGCAATGTAGATGTAGTGAATGGCGGCGCAGGTGATCGTTTGCCAGGTTTTACCTGGATATCAGTTACTTTATAAGTGGCGCCGATACAGCTCTCGAGGAAGGCAGAAGCTTCTTCGGCTGCATTGTATTTACTTCCCTCTGCTTTGAATGTAATCTGCTTGTCCGAATTATCTTTTGCTGTAAAGAGTGCTTCAATCTTAAAGTTACTTTGTGTGATAAAAGCATTTATTTCCCGTTCCCTTTCAGCAATCAATCGAACCGCCACGCTTTGCACACGACCGGCGCTAAGATTATTTCGCATGCTCATTTTGCGCCACAAAACCGGGCTCAATTCAAATCCCACGATCCTGTCAAGAATCCTCCTGGCTTGTTGGGCCATCACCAGGTTCATATCCAGTGTGCGGGGGTTTTGTACCGCTGCCTGGATTGCGGGCTTGGTTATTTCATGAAAGACGATGCGCTTGGTAGTTTTAGGATCAAGACCCAATACTTCGCATAAATGCCAACTGATGGCTTCCCCTTCACGGTCCTCATCCGTTGCCAGCCATACTTCATCCGATTTTTTTGCCAGCGCCTTTAAATCTTTTACCACTTTTTCCTTGTCTTCAGGAACAATATATCGTGGCTGGAAATTTTTTTCAATATCAATCCCCATTCCCGCTTTTTCAAGATCACGGATATGCCCGAAACAACTCTTTACCTGGAAATCGGAACCAAGTATCTTTTCAATTGTTTTAGCTTTCGCAGGGCTTTCAACTATCAACAGGTTTTTCGCCATAAGGACTCCATATTATATTATGCAACTGCACGTTATGCTTATTTATAGGTAAGCAAAAACCGCTTTTCAGCGGCTGCAAATTAGAGCAAGAATAATAAATTTTTCGCTAAACGTTTTTTTACCCTCGTCATCACCCGCCTGTTGAAGCACTAAATCGATGGCTGATGGCATCATAATTGTAACCGCAGAAGTAGCAGGTTTGAGATACGACTGCCAGCAAAATCGGCTTCAATGAAATCAATCATTACAGGCAGGTATTTGATACCGGCGGCCTTTCTTACAATATTATTTTTTTTCGCCTGTACAGATTCTAAAACGGTGAAAGATGAACAAACAACACAAAGTAAAACGGACTCTGCCGGTAACACAGCACCCAGGGATAAAACCGTTGAAGGCTCGTCCAGTTCATTATTTATTGATGATGGCGGTCCGTCGTCTGGCACTCCTGTGGTACTGGTTCATTCCTTTGGAGGAAGTTCATCCCATTGGAAAGCTCAGCTCGAACATTTAAGAAAAAGCAGGCGCGCCATAGCTTTTGACCTTCGTGGTCATGGACTATCATCAATACCCTCCGATAGTAATTATTATGTACAATCGCTTGCGAAAGATATCGATGCTGTAGTCGATAGCCTGGATCTCGATAAATTTATACTTGTTGGACATAGTATGGGCGGATCGGCCTCCATTGAGTATACCATGCGCAACCCTGAGCGGGTGGCAGGACTATTGCTCGTGGGCACACCTGGTAAAACGCCTTCACAACAGGCAAAACCCATTATCGCATCACTCGAATCAGAAAAGTATGATACGGTAATGAATGATTATATGAAAAGATTACTCATCAATGCGCGGCCATCAGTGGCCGACAGCGTGTGGAAAGGCATAAAGAAATTAAATAAGTCAGCTTCAGTTGATATCATTAAAGCAGTTTTTGAGTTTGATCCCGTACCACCATTGAGCGATTATCCCGGACCTAAACTAATTATCTCTTCGAGCGGGGAGGAGCAGCCCAATGCTTTATTCAAGCAGTTGCCTGAAATTCCACATAAAGTTATTTCCGGCACCAGTCACTGGGTACAAATGGATAAACCTGATGAATTCAACCGGCTACTGGATGAATTCATCATACGAGTGGAGAATGAAACCAGGAATATTAAATAAAAAACAGGGCCCTTATCTATAAAAGAAAGGACCCTGTGGGAAAATCAAAAAAGCGACGTTATTGAACCACCAGTTTGTTCGTTACCGAAACATTATTAGGTTCACTTAATATTTTAACGAGGTAACTGCCTTTCGCAACTTCCGGCAGGCGATAATCAACGATCTGCACTTTATTCTGAATATTTACTTCTGTTGTCCGGATAATCCTGCCCTGCATATCTATTAATTGTACCTGGTACTTGCCTGCTGGTTGATCAGCAAATGAAAGTTTAACCTGGCCATTTGTTACAGGATTGGGATAAAGGGTAATATTATTTCTTGTCAGAGCGTTTTCAGCCGCTGTAGGCCTTGCTGCTTCTTCCTGCGCTACATCTTTAGCTTGCTCTTCTTCTGGTTTTACTTCTGGCCGCACTTTCTTGTTCTTCTTTTTCTTGTCAAAAGCGAGTACGCCATTAGCAAGATCGGATGCGTTGTACACGGTAGCGTCTGAAGAAACTTTTTCGGCTTCGAGTGTGTTGAGGTCAAAGCGGTAATATCCCACAGTGGATTCAGAACTGGCTACGATTACTTTACTTCCTTCTTCTACCATCGCACCGTTGGTGGAGAAACCTTTGGGCAATCCTTTGATAGTTCCTTTGAAAGTAGCCACGCGACTCTCCAGGCTAATAAGAAATACATTGCGATTGGCGGTAATCAGGTATAGATTTTTTGAAGCATCAGCAATCATATCACCACCATAGCCATTGCTTTTGTGTACGGAATTGGTGCCATTGGCTGCGTCGTCTGTCAAAGTTCCAAGATCAACTATTTCGGGTTTCTTACCGGTTGAGAAACGGATGAGATGGCGGGCATCGTTGGATAATGCATATCCATTACCATCAGATGCGATTACCATGCGTGTAATCTGGTTAGCGGCATCATGCAAGCCAGCTACTTTGCCGAATGGCTCATCCTCAAAATAATAAACGCCCTGGGTTTTGGAATTGAGGTCGATATACCGGAGCTGGTTGATGCCCATCGGTGTATAATAAAGGCGTTCATGTTTTTTATCATAAGCCATAGCAGCCGAATTAGTGGCAAAAGGCTTGTCGGTTGCTATTTCTGTACCCTTTGTACGCACATAATAAATTCTATTGGTATTGGTGCCGGTATTGCTGTTGATATCGGTATTAATATTACTGTTGACATTCGTATTCGTGCGCAGGGCAGTAATCTCCCTTTGCGCGGTGCCATGAGCTTTATCAAGTTCCATATCAAGATTGACGCTCTTCTTGACCTTAATAACTGAAATAACCTGTTTTTCTCCAACAGCAGTTTTTTCGGCAGTTGATGAATTTGTTTTCTTCACTACAGGTTTGCCCGTGCGTGCATTCAACGCCTGCAATTCCTGCGTGCTTTGGTAAATAGATTTTAATTCTTCACCGGTGTTGATATCAACCAAACGAACTTCCTTCCAGCTTTTACCACCCTTTTGCTGCGCGGTGATCGCATAACCGGTAACGTTCTTCGATTGTTTTTTTTGTGCATGTGCTGCAGTAATGAGCGATGCCATTACCAGTAAGAGTAAAATTTTACGTTTCATATAAGTTTGGTTTTGT
>CBFGYO010000059.1:0-22310 GCA_965652975.1 uncultured Chitinophagaceae bacterium
GGGCATTTAAATCAGATCATAGCAACCGGATTCAGTATAAAGTGGAGGAAGGGGAAGAATTTGTTAGATATGAAATAGATCTTGAAACCCTAACCAAATTTGGTAATTCAGAACATAGGTTAAACCATTATTTTCAATTCGTAAGGGTTAATGGCAAATTTAAATTTTATGGAATTTGGTCATATTAAAAATAGAATTCAAGGGATTGAGGGTATTAAAAGACACACATGACAAGGAAAATATTTTTAATTACAGTAGTATTATCAGTTTGGATAATCCAATTCGCATGTAAGGAGAATGACACGAAAGCTCCAATTACAACTGTTCGGTTCAATAATATAGAGGACACTGTACAACATGATGATATTAAGTTTCCCGATGACGGGGTTGAAAGGGATGTGCCAGGAATATTTAAAGATTATGTTTTATATAAGGAACGACATAAGGTATATTCCGCTTTGAAAATTGGCAGCATTGAAAATGGCTACGATAGCCTGCAAATCCGTATTGACGGAAATGAGTATAAGGAACTCAGCAATGGCTGGAGCAGATTATTGGTTTTTTATAATAATGGTAACTGGAATGCCGATGCCTATTATATACGATTTGCTGGTGAGGATGGTTTTATTTTGATAATTGATTCCCTGCAGTATCAAAAATATTCTTTAGGTGTTCCCAGGTCCGGCTGGCTCGGATTTATAGATACTTTGAAACAGCTTGGTTTATTTACGCTCCCGGATTATCATGATGTGCCAGGTTATGCAAAGTCACATACAAGCACACATGCAACCTTTTATAACGTGGAGATTGCAACTGAAAAAAGTTACAGGATGTTCAGTTATCTCGGGCCCGCCACAAGGACAAAACAGTTTAAGGAGGCCGAAAAGTTTATGAAAATAATGAGTTTTATCAAAAACGAGTTTATATTTCCGGAGCCATGGACACCAGACCATGAAACGGACTAGCTGGTGAAGCTTATATTTATGACCAGAAGTCACTTATGAAGAAAATCTTAGTATTTGTTTTGCCAAATAAGTCTATCCTTATATCTAACAGCGACGAATAAGCTCATGACCAACTACAATTCAAGGGCATTACGCTCGCGTTAAACATTGGGTGCGGCAACTATTAGGAAAAAGAAGAGGAATAAATATAACAACAAGTTAAAGCAATTGATAAACGATTATGAAAAGTAGTATCCCTTGATTCCGGTCTAAGAATTATGAAAGTCATCATTCAGAAATTTTTCCACGCCTATTGGTTGGTTCGTCCAAATAAAGTGGCCCATACCCACAAATTCCCGGAATCAATGAGGGCATCTGGCATTGATAGCGAAGGCTGGATAGAATGGAAGCCGATACCAGGCACGCTTGCTGAAAGTGAATATCACAGAATCGAAAACACCTATGGAATACAGTTTCCTAAAAGTTTTATTAATTGGCATAAAGCATATTTTTTCCTGGATGGAAATTTTTCAATTCTACGGCTCCCGGAGTCAAGTCCTGCTCAACCGTTGGAGAGTATCAAGCAGACCCTGGACTGGTTTATTCCTCAACAGCTTATTCCACAAAAGATTTATCCTTTTGCCGATGAAGGCAATGATTCGGGACCATTGGTTTTCGATGGCCGGATGCCTATGCCCGACAACGAATTCCCTATCCGCGTTTACGACCAGGAATTTGGAGGGGATTTGAATGGCCTTAGCGAAATTATATTCTCATCCTTTCCTAAGTTGCTGGAATGTATAACTCATTACTTAACGGAATTAAAGACGAGGAAAAGCTTTGATATCATTCCCGACTTTTTCCAGATAGATCCCCATGGTGCCGGAAAAACAGGCATTGATTATTGGCTTGGTTGGGAGGCTATGCAAAAAGAGAACTTTGAGGAGTTTGGATACTAGATATGGAGAACTTTGTCCGAATATAACTTATGTAACCCATGATATTGTATTCGGTATTTATGATTTTCCTCATATTTGTAAGATCTACTTCAGTTACCCATAGTCTTAAATAAACCAGGAAAGCCGAAGGTGAAATACGTTTGGATCGCGATATTATTTGCAACCAGTAATTGCTACGGGCAAAATGTAAAAGAATTTCGCAATGGTAATATCCAACTTTTTTATGAAGAGAGAGGAAAAGGTGCCGCTTTGTATATACTTACAGGCGGTCCGGGTGCGCCACCAGAACATCCGTCTTATGAAATAATGGATAGCCTCGAGTCAAAATATACCTGCGTGCTTCTTCATCAACGGGGCAGCGGGAGGTCTCGCAATTTACCCGTCAACGCGCAAACCATCAATATAGAGAGCTACCTGCAGGACATTGAACTATTACGAAGGGCACGTGGCGACAAACAGATAACAATTCTTGGAATTTCCTGGGGAGGGTTGCTTGCAATGAATTATGCAGTACTGCATCCGCAAAAAGTATCAAAGCTTGTGTTGTTAGGTTCAGCACCTCCTTCTTATAAATTGTGGGATGTACTGTTCGACAATCAGCACACCCGGCGCTCGACCCTCGAATTGGATTCAATGAGATTGCTACAGAAAATTTTCTCCCAAAAGACCGACGCCGAGCTGGACTCGATGAAAAGAGCAGATCCATTATCCAAAGAGGTGGTCGCTTTTAAAAGTTTCGTGGCAATACATGTACGTGCGATGCATTATGATCGTTCGAAAGCTTCTGAAAATTTTGATCAACTCTTTACAGGGTTCAATTTTCAACCGATACCTTATATCGACAGGGAAGTTTTGGAGAAAAAATGGGATATTACCCGTGCATTGAAAAAACTTACTGTGCCTGCATTGATTTTGTACGGGCGCCAGGACGACCAGGGTGAGTCCACCTTTTTCCTGCAGAAGGAATGCCTTAAGAACAGTGAAATGAGGGTTATTGAAAAATGCGGGCACATTATGTGGGAGGACCAACCCGCGCAGTTTTACAAAATACTAATAGAATACCTCACAAGAAAACAACAATAGAAAGTTCGATATTGATCGATCAGGACAAATTTTAAGAAAATAAAGTATGAGAGTTATAGCCTTGCTTGTATTTATGAGTTTTTGTATTTCCTCCGCGTATGGCCAACGGAGGGCAATTACCAAAGGTAAAATCGCCGGGTTTGAATATTCCGAAACCGAGTTGGGGTATTCCGATGTTGATGAATTACCTCTTATCATCGCTTTTCATTATTCCAGTGGCAAACCCTATGAAACAATCGATGATTATAATGTGCTTAAAATTCCTGCGAGGATAATCGTACCGAAAGGTAATTATCAAAAGCGCGAAGGATTTTCCTATTACCCCGTGGATTATTATCAAAAAGACAGCCTCACACAATTTGCACTTGCAAAAGCCACGGTCGACAGCCTGGCCCGCTTTGTAGATTCGATAGAAACTAAATACAAAAAGAAAGCAATTGTAACCGGAATCTCGCAAGGTGGCGATATTGCATTCATGCTGGCTGTATACTATCCTCAATTATGCAGGGCGGCTTTTCCCTTGGCCGCCGTTATACACAGCGCTACAATTGACGAAGTGATAGCAAAATCTGTAAAAAAAGTACCGATATTTCTGTTTCAGGGTGAAGCTGATCCGATTGTTACTTTAGTAAACACGAAGATAAAAGTTGCAAAAATCGGTGATAGGCTAATCCTAAAATTATATACTTACCCAAACCTCGGACATGAGATTTCTAGTCAAATGAAGATGGATTATTCATCAATGATGGATGAACTAAATAAGAAAAGCTATTAGCAAGAAATGCCTTTATCAAAAATTACATTTGAAAACTTTACCTAAGATTTCTGCTCATCATTATTTCCCGGAAGCATTCTTTTCCTCAATTTGTCGTTCCAACTCCCTAACCCGTCCTTTCAATTTACCATACTTGTATACAAATAAAAAAACGAGAGCGATAGGGATAAGTATTATAATCAATTCGTTAATTCCGATTACTCCTAATAACATATTTAGTGGTTTATTAATTAGCAATTAAATTAGCCCTGGCAGGTCCGAAACTTTTACTTTTACAAATGGGGCACTTTTTTGACTTCGTTAAGTAGTAAATTAGATAAAGTATTCCCGGCAGTATAGCAATAAGAATCAATATTAAAAAAAACTACTCCATTGAAATTTTTAGATGGAATTACATTTCGATTACACAGCAGGCAGAATTTTGGTGATGACATTGGTTCGTTTTAAAATCAATGATATTGAAAAAGATGTAGAAATGCAAAGTCAATTCAATTTCTAAGTGAAAACCATTAACCCGTTTCATTTGATATCAAACAGCATCGAATAAAGCATTCGTCGACCAGGTAAACGCTTTCGGATATGAAAAAATTATTCGTCACAGTCTTGATTATTATGACAATAATCGAGAACTTATTTGCCCAGGTATCTAAGGATTCCGATTTGTTCCGGTCATTAAAAACGCAGGACAGTATATTCTTTGAGCGGGGTTTCAATCAATGCGACATTACTTACCTCGAGAACGCAGTTCACCCTGAACTTACATTCTATCACGACCAGGGCGGTATGCAAAACCGGGAAGTATTCTTGCAGCGCGTGAAGCAAAACCTGTGTGCCGATGCCAATAAAAAACCAATTAGAAAAGTAGACGAGGCAAGCCTGGAAGTGTTCCCCCTGTACGAGAATAAAATACTTTACGGTGTTATACAAACGGGCCGCCATAATTTTTACCTGCGTGAGCCTGGTAAAATGGATGTACTTACCAGTAAGGCGAAATTCATCCATTTGTATTTACTTGTAAATGGGAAATGGTTGCTAAAAGAAGTATTGAGTTTTGATCACCAGGCGGAAAAGTAAAGGCTCCAATATGAGCTTACAAATGACTGGCAGGCCTGGTATTTACTTAATCCAGATGAATTATGAAGCTTAGATCGACCGGGCCGTTAGCCATTTTGATATCGACCATAGTGGCTTCAATCTTGTCTATGACAGTTGATATGACTGGCTATGAACTTGGAGCTATATTTAACCTCGTAATCCCACCCTTCGTTGGCGCACTTGCAATAATACTTTACCTGTTAACTGATTGGCTTTCGAAAAGCAAGGAAGTGAAAATCCTGGTATTAGTTAGCTGCTGTATTTATGTATTGTATGTGGGATTCTTCTTTCATTATAACGACGGTTATTTGCCATTTCCTTTCGATTAGGAGGGATCCAAACTATTCCTGGATGAGTCTTCATGCGGGGACGCCAGAATAATCCTTTCCGGCTATCTGTGTGTATCATTGGGAAGTGATATGGCTTACCTCAAACTTCATGCGAGGATACTAATTTTTAGTAAATTTGAAATGCCCCCGCTAACCCATCTTTATTCAGCCAGTATCCCTGTCATTCTCAAAACTTGCATTCATGAATAAGTTTCGGAATAGCGTCTATCTACTCATCGTGGCTTTGACGATTTTTGGCACTGCAAAATCACAGGCCGATGAATTCATTTTTTTAAAAAATGCTTTCAATGCAGTTATAACAAGGGATTCAACAAAATTTTTCCAGCATTGTATTTCCAAACAGGAGCTCAATGATATTCTAACGGTATCACAACGACTTGAAATGGAAAAATTGGGAATTCAGGACTCTTCATCCACTAATCGCGTTACCACCCCGTATAATCTGCATTCGGTATTATTCAGATCACTACTAAATAATATCGATTCTATCTCCGGTAAAGGAACAGCTTTGGAGTTTGTAAATGCAGAATACCAGGTAGTAAAATCCTCCTCGATTATATATCCATCATTGAAAGGAATGCTATATTTCAAAGGATCAGGAAAGCTTCATCAACTACCGGTAGAGGAAGCTATTTTTATTAATGGAAGATGGAAAATTGCATCGCTAGGAGATGTCAATATTTTAAAAGGCACCCAATTGGCAAATAAAGAATCTATGAAAGTTTCAGCGTTTGGGTTTCTTAAAACTGTTACTGTTACAGAGTTGACCATTGAGGATTTCGAATTGGAGGAACCACCACCACCGCCACCTCCGCCAAAACCAGGTAATAAAAAGAACCAGGATTAGAAACAGAATGATGTGAGTTTTAATATTTGCCTGTATGAAAATGATCCCACTTTTTCGATGTCGTAATATGAAGGAAGCAATATCTTTTTATACCAATATCCTGGACTTTACTTTAAGTGAACCTGGTGCTTCGCCCGAGGATTGGGTGGTAGTTTTAACAAATGGCGATGCAGCATTGATGCTTACCAGGCTGGAAGGCGACCAGAAGATTGGTATAGCTGCAAATGTGTTTGTAGACGATATCGATAAATTGTTTGACAAGTATAAAAAACGCGGACTCGATACTTCCAACAAAGAAGGTTCGCCCGTGCACCAGGGACCGATTGATCAAACCTGGGGCAACAGGGAATTTTATGTTACGGATGCCGACGGAAATACACTGAGATTTTGTAAACCAATTCAATAGTTACAGGCAGATGAATATTACAGCACAAATAGCTAAGCAGTTACGTGGAATTCTCTTTGGAGGCAACTGGACAGCAGTAAACCTCAAGGAAAGCCTGCAAGGCATAAGTTGGCAACAGGCCACCACTAAGGTTTATACATTAAATACAATTGGATCGCTCGTTTACCATACTAACTATTATGTAAGTGCAGTGTCACGTGTACTCCGTGGCCAACCTATCGATGCCAGGGATAAGTTTAGTTTTGATCATCCACCCATCAAGTCGCAGGAAGAATGGGATGCACTGGTAGATAAATCCTGGAAGGACGGGGAAAGTCTTTGTAAACTAATTGAAGAGCTCCCCGAAACTAAGCTGGATGAAGTATTTATCGATGATAAGTATGGGAATTATTACCGGAATCTTCATGGGGTTATTGAACATTACCATTATCACCTCGGGCAAATAGTATTGATTAAAAAAATATTGTTACAGGCAGATAAGAATTGACAGGATATAAACAGGAAGAATGGCATTGTTCGCACCCTAAGAATGCCAACAGTTTTTATTTAAATTATTCCAGTCATCATTAAAACTTTTATTATGCGAAACGTAACATCAACTGTACTTAACAAATGGTTCAACGAAGTATGGAACAATGGCAAGGAAAGTGCTATCGACGAGTTAATGACTCAGGATGCCGAGGCCCATGGAATTCTTGCACCTGGTCAACCGAAGGGCCCGGAAGGGTTTAAAGAGTTTTTTCATAGTTTTCGAAATCAATTTCACAATATCAAAATTGATGTGGAAGATGTCGTTTCGCAGGACGATATTGAATCTGCACGGACCATTGTGCATGCAACCCATGCTGAAACAGGTAAGGAAGTGACCTTTAGTGGCATTTGCATGGTGAGGGTAGAAGATGGGAAGATTGCAGAGGCGTGGAATAACTACGATTTCTTAAGCATGCATGAGCAGCTTGGTAAAAATCTTGCTGCTACAACTGCAGCCAGCGTCACCCCTTAGTTTCACGCAAAGGTGAAGCGCAAAGACGCAAAGAGATTAGTATCCTTTGCGTCTTTGCGCTTCGTTGCGCGCTTTGCGTGACATCAAATAACGATTCCGGCTATTCGCCTGTTACTATAAATATTTTTCTGACTATGGAAAGGAAAATATATCTTTCTGTTGCCTCCGTCTCTTCTATGTAACTATTTCACCACTTTCTAGAAACATTGCCACCATTTATTAATACTTTAATTAGTAACAGTAAATCTTTTTACATGCCCGAACCAAAACAAGTTAGTCCACTACCCGTGTCGCTTGAGGAAAGATCTACCATTCTCGACGCTTTAAGAGGGTTTGCGCTCATAGGGGTCCTGACAGATAATATAGTAGCATTTTCAGGCTGGGCTTTTCTCCGTGAACATCAGCAGCAAGCCTTATCGACCTGGCCGGCCGATGGATTACTGGGATTCCTGGAACTTACTTTTATACATGGCAAGTTTTACAGCATTTTGTCATTGCTCTTCGGTATCGGGTTTGCCATACAGCTTGCGCGCAACAGGCAGCGGGGTGTAAACGGACTCGGTATATTCTACCGCAGGTTGTTCATCTTAATGATTTTTGGTGCTCTGCACCTGGTGATCTGGGACGGCGACATTTTGTTGTTATATGCTCTCGTTGGCTTGGTACTACCCTTATTTCTGAAGTGTAAAGACAGAACTTTACTGATATGGGCAGTTGCAATGATACTCGCACCCTTGTTGATCGATGTGTTACGCGTTATTTTCAACTTTAATCCGGGTGCTTTTTTATTCAAGCAGGCAGCAATCATTGATAAAAGCAATAATTTGCCAACTGATGATAGCATTACCCAATACATTTATACATCCGAGGACGGCTGGAGCCGTTGGCGGAAATGGATGGAACCGGGTTTCTTTTACAGGTATGGCGATCTTCTCCATCAAAACCGCCCATTTAAAGTATTAGGAATGTTCCTGTTTGGCCTTTATGCAGGACGAAAACTGATGTACCTGCATTTGCAGGACCATGTCAACCTTTTTAAGAAGATTAGAAAATGGGGATTGATCATCGGTATACCTGCTGCCTTTGCAACCACTTATTTCTTTCTTGATCGCAGAGATGTGTCCAATAAATGGGGATTGGCCGATACGTTTTTCTATACCATCAGTGTGGCCCCACTCTGCCTTGCATACGTATCCTGGTTTTGCCTTCAGTGGGTAAAGACAAATGGCAATACTAAATGGAAATGGCTGGTACCTATGGGCAGAATGACTTTGACGAATTACCTGATGCAAACAATTATTTGTATTGTGCTCTTCTACGGGCTTGGTTTCGGCGTTGGTGGTGATATTGGTCTTGTGTTTGTATTCCCTATCGCATTCGCTATCTATGTTGTGCAAGTACTGTTTAGCACCTGGTGGTTGAAACATTTCAATTTTGGTCCTTTCGAATGGTTGTGGCGAAGCCTTACTTATTTTAAAATAATTCCACTGAAAAGGAGAAGCAAAGTTTCAACAGCGTAGTAAGTATTGCAGGAGAAATACTGTTACATACTACGCGATTGCTTCAGGCTTTAAAATCGGTAATTCACTCCTGCAGCTATTCCATTGTAGCCCGTCATTTCATTGCCCTTGGGAAATCCTATTGGCGGACCGTCAGCCAGCAATACCAGGCTCCAATCGGTGAAAATATACATATGGTCATTGATCTTGTATCTTAAACCCACTTGTGGCATCATACTAAAGCTTACATTAAAAACGGATTCACCTTCGGTAGGAGAGATATCATAGTTAAGACTGAATAATGTCAATCCGAGTCCGCCAGCGGCATATGGTTGCAACTTGCCTTTCGTTGCGATGCTGTATTCCGCGGTAAATATTACCGGAGCCAGAGTCATTCTTGCATTTTGAAACGCATCGTTTGAGTTCTTATCCTTTTGTAAACGTGTGAAATGAGTTTGCATGCCCAATGCAAAATTTTTATTCAAACGGTATTTGCCTTCAGCTTTTAGTAACCAGCCGTTTTTTAAAACTTCCCCATACCCGGTTATCGGTAAGCCTGCACCAGCGCCTAACCCAATTTCCCATTGCGCCTTTGCTGTAAATGAAATTGAAATAAAAAGTGAAACAAATAATTTTTTAAAATGCATGATTTATGATTTAACGGTTTGGCGTGACGTGAATTTATTTTGCGACTGAAATTTTTTTGAGGTAAATCTGTATGAAAATTTTTTCCAAATACTTTCAACTGGTCCTTGGAGGCGTGTTTTCATCCACCACCGGCTGAATAATACCTGTACTGTGAAGAATAGGATTCCTACAATAACTGTTTCAGCAAACGAGACCTTTCCATACAACTTTAGCAAGCCCGTCCAGTGAAAGAAGACAAGCAGGTATAGGGAAGTTTGGAGGATATAATTGGTCAGGGCCATCTGGCCAACAGGTGCAAAAAGGGAAAGTATGTTCTTTACTTTTTCGATTTGAAAAAGATGCATAAATAGTAAAATATAACAACAGCTCTGTAAAAGCATTCCTGCAACAATTACAAATGGCAGCCAAATTAATCCAGCCGTAAGCTCTAATGCACCGTTTGTAACTTGTATAAACAGGTAGCTGCATGCAATGCCAATCACCAAACCAAAGAACAGGTATGATTTTGACAACTTGCGACTGCCGGGATAGGTTTCGAAGAATTTTGTTTTGCCCAACCAATAACCAATCAGCATATTTCCAAAACAGAAAATTAAAGTGATAGGGCTGTCCTGCAGGAAATTTACAAATGGATCGATAGTGGCATTTATTTGAAGATATCTCCAATAGGAGTCGGTGACGGGATGTTCGTGAATTATCGAGGTATCGTAACGATAATCAGGGATTTCTAAAGCTCCATTAATGATGAAAGTGAGTGCAGTAAGAAATACGGTAAATACAATTCCCGTTATAAGTATTTTTTTTGTCTTCCATCGATATATGAGCAATAGAAACATACCGCAAATGGCATAATCCCGGATAATGTCCCCAAACCAAAAAAAATAGGCGTGAACACTGCCGATTACCAGCAGCGCAAGCATCCTCCGCAAATAATACCCCTCAAAGTTTATCCCCTGCTCACGGGCTCTTTGGAGTTGGATATAGAAACCAAACCCAAACAATATAGAAAAGATGGTGATGAACTTTTTATCAATAAATAAGCTAATAAGTGTTTCAAGTGTACTGTCCAGATTTTGAGACGCGACCAGGTGCCGCGATGAATCATATATCTGGTTGGTATTCCCTTCCGCAAATGGGATATTGGCCACCATAATGCCTAACAATGCCAGCCCTCTTAAGGAATCTACTACCGGAACCCGGTCCTTTTGTTTAATAGGGTTTAGCAAACCCATCTTTTTTTTGACCAAAATAAAAGCGCTAACCATGCCTGGCAAAATAGAAGGAGCCCGGAGTCTATTTTTAAAGTCTTGAATGTGAGAGAAAAGGCCGAGGTATATAATTATGAAGCCGAAGTATATCGGTTAGAGTGTCTATTGTGTCCTCATAAGCATGCCGATCAGTATTTGCAAAGAGGTAAAAGGGACAGCGCCGCGTTGTCCGGAGTCCCGTCCTGTTCTTTGTGGTTCCGTTGTGCACTTCGTGATGCCTAAATCTTTAGATTTATATTAGCTCCACACAGAACACGAAGTTGCACCAAGTGCACCACGAAGCGCAATGAAGCCACGGAACAAAATCAGGACACCCATTTTCGAAACTCGCTCGCTCTCTTTTGGCTAACGATAACCGGCGTTTTAAGTGCGGGATTTGTTTCAAGCTTGATTTTTCCATTTTCAATGCTTTCATACGCGGCACACGACTTCCGGTTTATCAGGGTTTGCCGGTTTACACGAAAGAAATTATTTTCATCCAATACCCGGGTAAGCTCATCCAGCGTGTAACTGGTAACGAAGCCATCGCCTTCAAAGGGCTTGATATAGCAGTAACCATTATTGAGGTAGGCATAAGCAATATCCTGGTGCGGCAATAAAATCTTTTTTCCTGCCCTCGACACTTCTACTACCTGGTATCCGGCTTCTGCACTAACGGATTTTGATTCAGCATTACTCGAAGCTTTGTGCTGTTCTTTCCATTTTAAGTAAAGCCACCAGGTCAAATAAACCAGGTTTATTAAAACTATCAGCAATATCACGGTATATACCTCGTTGTTGAGCCAGCTTGTTTTAAATATATCCTGGTTATAAGCAAGTTTCATGAAGATCATGGTACCCACGAAGGCGAGAAAAGAAGGCAGTACTACTCCAAGCGATATTTGCAATAAAATTCGCTTTAAAGGCTGTTCCATCCAATCATAACGGCGGTCCAGCCAGCGAATAATCTGCCTCACGATCTCCCATAATAGCAGGGCGATTACGAACCCACCTAGCAAGTCCGTGTAGAAATGTCGTGTCGACATTCGTTGAAGCAATGACTCTTCCCGCCCAATGGAATCGGTGATTTCGGATATGGCCAAACATCCGATGATCTTGAACCAGAAATCTTTATATACTGGCGGGGTCGTTGTCATACGCGTGGCAAATTATAATAATTCCCAAACAACCGATAGGCAGTTTTTTTGGACGGCATACAGGGAAGTGCGACATCCAGCTGTGAGAGTAGGAAATTCATTCTTTTACAAGTTCGCTCCCCGCTCTCGCTCTGTTTCTCTCTCTCGATATACCCGGTTTTGGGGAATAATCTTCAGTCCTTTTTTCGGTCCGAATACCGACCTTTGCGATCTTATGGGAAAAAAAGAACGCATCATATTATTATTGCTGGCAGGTCTCAATTTTACCCATATCCTGGATTTCATGATCATGATGCCATTGGGTAATTACCTGATGCCTTACTTCAATATTTCACCGCGGCAGTTTACATTTCTTGTTAGTGCATATTCAGTTAGTGCTGCTATATCAGGTTTTATAGCAGCATTCATTGTTGATAAATTCGACAGGAAAAAAATACTTGTATTTTCTTATGCAGGATTTGTGCTGGGTACGATTGCATGCGGTTTTGCACCGGACTATGACTTATTATTTGCTTCCAGGATTTTTGCAGGATTATTTGGAGGTATTATCGGCGCACAGGTATTAGCCATTATTGCAGACATATTCAGTTATGAACGCAGGGGAGTAGCGATGGGATCGGTTATGAGTGCATTTGCTATCGCTTCCATCCTGGGCGTACCGTTTTCTCTTTACCTGACAAATATTTTTCATGCCGACTGGCACATACCATTTCTACTGGTCGGTGGTCTTGGTATGTTACTGATCCCCCTCATCATTCGCTTTATACCTGCGATGGACAGCCATATTGCTGACAAATCAGAACGTGAAGGTCCCTATAAAATGCTGGTTTCAATCTTGCAATCACCACCGCAGCGCACGGCACTTATTTTTTCATGCCTGTTGATGATGGGTCACTTTTTGATTATCCCTTTCATTAATCCGTATATGGAATTCAACAAGGGTTTTTCAAAAGAGCTTACGCCTATGATTTACCTGGTTGGAGGCATTGCTTCACTCATCGCTGCTTTTTACCTTGGACGTGTGGCGGACAAGAAAGGTAAGCTGCCCGTATTTTCATTATCAGTTTTCTTTTCACTCTTCATGGTAGTGATCATCACCCGTATGCCCACAGTTCCTTTTGCAGTGGTGCTTGGGTTCTTTGCGATATGGTTCATCTTTGCCACCGGTCGTGCCATTACAGCACAGGCAATGATCAGCGAAGTAGTTCAACCGGAACAGCGCGGAAGCTTTATGAGTTTCAACGGGTGTGTACAGCAATTGGGCACCAGTATTGCATCTGTTGCTGCCGGCTTTATAGTCATCAAGGATCCCGCCGGTAAAATCGAACGCTACGAATGGCTGGGCTACCTCAGCATTGTCGTACTCGTTACAAGTCTTGTAATAGGGCGACGACTCTTCAGAAATATAGATAAGTCGGAACAAGAAGCGCAGATGGAAAAGGAACTTCTGAAAGAAACAGCTTGAGAAGTTAAAAGATAAAAACTAAAAGATAAAAGTGGTATCCGATTCGAAGAGCGAGAAACAGAGCGAGAGCGGGACTTAACCTTCGCTCTCGCTCTGTTTCTCGCTCTCCGTTTAACACTTTTATCTTTTAGTTTTTATCTTTTATCTAATTTGTGACCCGGTAAACAGGGTATCTCATATGCACCGGCTCATACCACTGCGATTGTTGATACACAAAATTCAATTGCGCCCTGCCGTCTTTTGCAAATGCGGTGTCGCTATTTCTTTTTTCTTCGAGCTTCGTTCGTAGGGCAGGATTAGTTTTCAGGTACTCCGCTGCGATATCTTCAAATGCATATGCTGAGTATCCTTCTTTTTGGCCGAGAATGGTATCGAAATAATTCCAGGCGAAATAAGAATCTTCTGCATGCGGTTCCAGCGTTTCCACCACAAATCGGTTAGCCACCTGGTTAAGCGGAATATACCAGTCTCCTTTTCGAAATTGTATTTGCTGCCTGCTTGCTGAAACTTTTACGTCTGTATTGAGATGGTGCATTTCGTACTGGCGGGGCAATGTTTTATACTCATCGATCTTGTAGGCCTCCACATTAACAACAGTATCTTTCTTCAACTGCCTCATTTCTACTTTATTTAATTTCAACAAGTCAATTACTTTCCACCATCCCTGCGGAATGATATAAGCTACAGGTTTTTTTACACTGTTTTTGACGGTGTAGTGATTGAAGATCTTTATTTGTTTTTCGAATGGCTTCGTTCTGTCGT
This sequence comes from uncultured Chitinophagaceae bacterium, assembly GCA_965652975.1. GTDB lineage: Bacteria > Bacteroidota > Bacteroidia > Chitinophagales > Chitinophagaceae > CADEDV01. The sequence goes on from CBFGYO010000059.1 coordinate 14,241, forward strand.
AATAAAGTCGTGGCAGGCCGGAAATATCGCTTGGTTTACGACCGGATTCGAAACCTTTATACAATACTTCTTTGAATTGTGAACGATCGAGCGTCCAGCTCAACGGGAATTCCGTTTGTGTACGTACGTTAAGTTTGGTTTGGTCGCGAAGCTTTTTTATTTCAGCACTATTGGCTGCTGTAAATTCTATAAATGATTGCATAAGCGCATAGGTTGCCTTCACCCGCTGATCGTAAGGTTTTAGCATATGCGTTTCCGGTACAAAGGAAAACGTATGCCAGAGTGCTGCATACCCACTTGCATAGCGCGGGCTGTCCCAATACTCGGGCCACCCATTTTCCGGTGTGTCACCAAAAGAATTAACGTAAGGCACAAGATCCAATCCTTTTTCTTTCATCGATGAATAGACACCGGGTTCAAACCTGGTGCGCAGGTATTCGCCCATTACACCACCCAGTTTATTATGCTGCGTAGTCAACAGCGTCATCACATGCTGGTAATCTGCGCCATTACTTACGTGATTGTCGACAAATACATCGGGGTCCGTCAGATGGAAAATTTCAGTAAAGGCGCGCGCATCCCGGGAATCACATTTTATAAAATCCCGATTAAGATCGAGATTTTGTGAATTGCCGCGAAAGCCAAATTCTTCCGGCCCGTTTTGATCCACGCGATAATTTGCACTGCGGTTAAGGCATCCACCGATATTGTAAATGGGGATAAAGGCCAGTACAATATTATCAGGGATCTTATACTTATTAATAACGATGTCACGCACCAGTAACATACTCGCGTCTACACCATCAGGCTCGCCGGGATGTATACCATTATTGATTAGTATCACCCGTTTATTGTTCCTGTGTATATTATTGAAATTATAATCCCCGTTATTGGATACTACTATTAAATGTAGCGGGTAACCAGCATCGGTCATACCCATGGTAAGCATTTTTACCTTTCCTGAAGCATTGTCCAGGTTTTGCCACCATTCTACTATTTCAGCGTAGGTCGGTGTTTGAGTGCCTTTCGATTTTTCAAAACGCGTAGTTATTTGCTGCGCAAAAACACTGGCAGATATAAGAAGGCATGCCAGGAAGGTTATTTGTTTCATGTGGTAATTTGGGCAATAAATATAAATGATAGTAACGAGATGGCAGGTGTGATCCGTTCAACTCGATTATGATCAATAAGGCTATTAAATAAAAAAGCATCCCGTTAAAGGATGCTTCTTTAAAAAAATATAGGAGAAATTTATTTTGCTACGCTGGCTTTCCTTTCCAGTTTGCTTTTCAAATTTGCAGCTTTGTTTTTATGGATGATACCACGTTTGGCCAGTTTATCGATCATGCTGGCAACTTCAGGGAATTTTGCAGCTGCTTCTTTGTCTTTAGCCGCTTTTAAATCGCGAATAGCATTACGGGTTGTTTTGCCATAATATTTATTCCTATCGCGGCGTTTAGCTGCCTGACGTACATCTTTCTTTGTTGCCTTGTGGTTAGCCATCTATAATCAATTTTAAGGAGGGCAAAGGTAAGCCTGGACCACTTACCGGCCAAATTTAAGGGGTCTTTATTCCAAAAAAGACCAGGCTCCGGCCCCGGCCCGGACGGAGGAGTATTTTTTAACTGGATGTAAGCCAGGCAGGTTTTGATCTCTGAGACCCTAAATCCCTCAGAATGAACGGGGATTTTCATTTTTTTCAGCGATATTTGTGACCCAAAATTGCCCAATATTCAACTATAGATTTTCCCATGAAGGATTTCTCCTATATTACCAATTCTCATCCCGAATTCATCGAGAACCTGTATCGCGATTATACGAAGGACCCCGCTAGTGTAGACCCCGAATTGAAAAAGTTTTTCGAAGGGTTTGATTTTGCCATCAACAACGCAGTGGTAAAAACAAATGGGAATGGCCACACATCCGCACCGGCCACAAAAGAAGAAATTACGGAAAAGCCTGTTGCCGCACCTTCAGGCGATATAGACTGGATGCGCGAGATTCGTATCTACCGGATGATCCTGGGTTATCGCAACAAAGGGCACCTTATCGCTAAAACCAACCCGATTCGTGAACGAAAAGACAGGCATGCCAACCTGGATCCAGGATTTTTTGGATTGAATGAAGAGGATCTTGATAAAACTTTCCATGCGGGCAACCTGGTAGGGCTTGGTACCACCACGCTCCGTAAAATCCTGGAGTTTTTACAAAACACGTATGCCAGCCACGTTGGCATTGAATTTAAATATATCAGCAACCAGAAAAAAATCGACTTTTTAACGGCAGAAATGGAAAAAACATTTCTGCTACCGTTGGCGCTGGAAAAGAAACGACGCATACTCGAAAAGTTGAATGAAGGTGTGATGTTTGAAAAGTTCCTGCATACAAAATATGTGGGACAAAAACGCTTTTCGCTGGAAGGCGGTGAAACGACTATTGCTGCACTCGACGCAATCATCAACACCGGTGCCGAACATGATGTGCAGGAAGTGGTGATAGGTATGGCGCACCGCGGCAGGCTGAATGTGCTTGCCAATATTATGGGCAAAACGTACGAACAGATATTCAGTGAATTTGAAGGCACCGCGAAAGTTGACCAAACCATGGGTAGCGGAGATGTAAAGTATCACATGGGATTTGGTAGTGAAGTGCAATCGAGTTCAGGAAAAACGATTCACCTCAAGCTGATGCCCAATCCTTCGCACCTCGAAGCTGTCGATCCCGTGGTAGTGGGTTTTGCCAGGGCAAAAGCTGATGTATTATATGAAAGTGATTTCGATAAGATAATGCCGATTCTCATCCACGGTGATGCGTCGGTGGCAGGGCAGGGGATCGTATATGAAGTATTGCAGATGAGCAACCTAAAAGGTTACTATACCGGAGGCACCATCCATTTTGTAATCAATAACCAGATTGGATTTACAACAGACTTTGATGATGCAAGGAGCTCTGACTATTGCACTTCACTTGCTGCGGCAATTCAGGCACCGGTGTTTCATGTAAATGGTGACGATCCGGAAGCAGTAATTAAATGTGCTGAAATTGCGACCCGCTATCGCCAGCAATTCAATTCTGATGTGTTTATCGACATGGTTTGTTACCGCCGGCATGGGCACAATGAAGGTGACGATCCAAAGTTTACTCAACCACACCTGTATGCGCTTATCGACAAACACGCCAATCCACGAGAAGTGTATGTAAAATATCTTTTGGAAAATGGGGAAGAAGATGCGCAGCAACTGGCCAAGGATATGGAAAAAAAATTCTGGGCCGACTTGCAGGAACGACTTGATGAAGTAAAACAAAATCCACTTCCATATCATTACCAGCAACCTGAACTGTGGTGGAAAAGCCTTCGACACGCTAATGATGGTGATTTTGAGCAATCGCCGGTTACAGCCATCAGCCAGTCTAATTTCAAAAAAATATTTGATTCATTGATGCAATGGCCTGCGGATTTCAAACCACTGCGTAAAGTGGAGAAGATATTACAGGAAAAAATAAAGTTGTTTGAAACCGAACAGAAGGTCGACTGGGCTACTGGAGAACTGATGGCCTATGGTAGTCTTATTCTCGATGGGAAAGATGTACGCATGAGCGGCCAGGATGTAAAGCGAGGAACCTTTTCGCACCGTCACGCAATGCTTCGCGATGAAAATACAGACAAGGAGTATAATCGCCTTAGCCGGATCGAAGGAGCTACGGGCAAATTCAGAATATATAATTCATTATTGAGCGAATATGGGGTGCTTGGCTTCGAATACGGCTATGCACTTGCCAACCCCAATGCACTTGTATTGTGGGAAGCGCAATTTGGTGATTTTGTAAACGGGGCGCAGATAATGATCGATCAATTTATAGCGGCAGGTGAGCAAAAATGGAATCGTATGAATGGCGTTACGATGCTCCTACCTCATGGTTATGAAGGCCAGGGTCCCGAACATAGCAGTGCAAGAATGGAACGCTTTCTGCAATCCTGCGCGGAACTGAATATGGTAGTGACCAATATTACTACAGCGGCCAATCATTTCCATGCATTGAGACGACAGCTCGCGTGGCCCTTCCGAAAACCACTCGTGAACTTTTCACCGAAAGCAAACCTGCGCCATGCCGGTACCTATTCCAGCATCAACGAGTTTGTAAATGGAGGATTCCTGGAAGTGATCGATGATAGCTATGCCGACGTAACCAAAGTGAAAAAAGTATTGTTCTGCAGTGGTAAGATTTATTTTGACATGGCAGAACGCCAGCAAAAAGAAGGACGTACAGACATAGCGATTGTGCGATTGGAACAACTGTTTCCACTTCCATTTAAACAATTGGAAGCGCTGAATAAAAAGTATGGCAAGGCTACCTGGTTCTGGGTACAGGAAGAACCACTGAATATGGGAGCTGCTTCATTCCTGCAGATGAATTTAAAGAGCATCAATTACGGGGTGATCAGCAGGCAGCCTTCCGCTTCACCCGCAACCGGTTATAATAAAGTGCACCAGCAGGAACAACTTGAAATTATTGAAACGGCGTTTACTATATAAAGCACTACCGATACAAAACAGAACAACAAATTAGAAACATTAGCTATGATAGATATTAAAGTTCCTACAGTAGGCGAATCAATCAGCGAAGTCACCCTGCTGAAATGGAATAAAAAAGATGGGGAGTATGTAGAGAGGGATGAAGTGATAGCAGAACTGGAAAGCGAAAAAGCAACTTTCGAAGTAAATGCTGAAAAGGCTGGCGTTTTGAAAACATCGGCACAGGAAGGCGATACTTTAAAAATCGGCGACCTGCTTGCCAGCATTGATGAGTCTGCAGCCAAGCCTGCAACGAACGGTACATCTGCACCTGAAGCAAGTGCCCCTGCAAAAGAAGAAAAGAAAGAGGAACCCAAAAAGGAAGCAAAAAAGGAACAGAAAACTGAAGCTCCTCCCAAAACTGAAAGTGCAACTTCTTCGGAAGCTGTAAAAGCCACACCAGTTGCCTCTGCAATCATAGCTGATAAAAAGGTTGATCCTAAAACGGTTACCCCATCGGGATTCCAGGGCAAGATCCTGAAAGATGATGTACTCGCTGCGATTTCCAGTCCCGGCAAAAAGTCATTTGCAGGTGGAGAATTGTTTAGCCGCAATGTGCGCAACGAAAAGATGAGCAATCTCCGCAAAACAATTTCTCGCCGGCTTGTTGAATCAAAGAATACCACTGCTATGCTCACCACATTCAACGAGGTGGACATGAGCCGTATCATGGATATTAGAAATAAGTATAAGGATAAGTTCAAGGAAATTCATGGCGTAGGCCTGGGATTTATGAGCTTTTTTGCAAAGGCCTGTTCAGTTGCATTAGCTGAATGGCCATCCGTTAACGCATATATCGATGGCGATCAACTGGTGTATCATGATTATGCAGATATCAGTATCGCTGTAAGCACGCCTCGTGGGCTAACGGTGCCTGTGATACGCAACGTCGAAAGTCTTGGAATGGCGGAAATTGAAAAGAAAGTACTGGAGCTAGCCGGAAAAGCAAGGGATAGTAAATTGACGGCGGAAGAACTTACGGGCGGTACATTCACCATTACAAATGGTGGTGTATTCGGATCACTGATGAGCACACCGATAATCAATATACCACAAAGTGCAATTCTCGGTATGCACAAAATACAGGAAAGACCAATGGCTATTAACGGCCAGGTAGTAATAAAGCCCATGATGTACGTAGCGCTCAGTTACGATCATCGAATCATCGATGGCAGGGAGTCTGTAAGTTTTCTTGTGAGGGTAAAAGAACTACTGGAAAACCCCGAACAATTATTAATTGGAAAAGATCCTGTAAAAACTTTATTGGAGCTGTAATCGTTTATTATCGGGTATTATCCGGTAAAAGCTTTACATAATACCCTGCTACTAAGTGTTTCCCCTATTGGTGATATAATTAGTTTTAGCTAATTATGTTCCATGAGAAAACATAATTTAGTCCACGTATTACTGTTAAGTATTTTCCTTTATTCATGTCAGCAGGGAGTAGATTTTGCGGAAAGAAATAATCCCGGAAACGAGTTACTGGTTAAAACAGTCAACAAAAGTGCTGGGGATTCCGTCATCACCCATTACATATACGATCATGCCAGGCGGCTGGTGCGTGAAAAAAGAGAAGGTTTTAGAAATGGTAGCAACGTCGGGAATGATATCCTTCTTGTCAGGAATAGCGCAGGTATATTAACAAAGATGATTGAAAAAGCGCCCTACCTGCTGGCAAGTGGTGTGGACAGCGTGCTTACTGAATATGTTTATAATAATACCTTGAAACGATATACGCATTGTATTATCACCACACAACAACAAAGTGTGAGCGTCAGGGATAGTATTGTATTTATATATAATTCGGCTGGAAAAATAATCGTTGATGATCACTTCCAGTACGTATCAATTAATCCCCATATAGCGCGATACCGGCAGGAATATGTGTATAGTGCTGCAGGTAATGTTGATAGTGTAAAAATGGTTGATCAAGATCCCGTAACGGGAGAATATACAATGTCGTTTTATGTCGCGTATACCTATGATAATAAAGTAAATCCCTTACAAATGGGCAATGATGCACTGCTAATAACCCGCCCTGAATTTACAGGTCCTAATAATGAAGTGAGCACTGCTGTCGTCACTCTTTACTCGCCATCCTCCAATTATTCATATAGTAAAGTGCTGGCTTATAAAATCAATGGTAAGCCGGAAACGGGAGTAATGACCAGGCTACCCGAAGGTTCCACCACGAATTTGACTTACTATTACCAGTAAACTCTGAGAGATAAAAGATAAAAGATAAAAGTTCATTTAGGTCGGAGTGTTCGACCTAAATGAACTTTTATCTTTTACCTTTTAACTTTTATCTTTTATCTAGCTCTTTGATTTAACACCATCAGTTCTGCATTTTTTCTTCACTATACTTCCATCTGCCGCGTAATGAATTTTACATTTATCAGTGCCTTTCTGAAGTTCTACTTCATATACTACTCGTGTTGCATTGTCTTCGCGGTCTACATCCTTGATTGAATATCCTGCAAACTCTTTATTGATTGACTGGTTTACAGATGCAGGAAGTTTGGAAGCGTCAAAAGTGTGTATATCCGAACGCACCCAGGTGCCATTGTCATAATAAGCTACATATTCCGTACCGTCCGACATGAACCGTACTTCATAGTCGGTGACATCCATATTATAATCCCAATCGGTTGGAATTACTTCCACGCGTTCGTCGGGCGAATAACTATACCATACTACTGAACTGGCATTAGGGAAACGCGATTCGAAATCGGCTACCATTGCGGCATTGGCCTGTGCAGTATTTAATGTACGCTGTTTCTTTTTGACTATCGCGCCGGAAGGGTTAACGTGAACGTTCCACTTCGTATTTCCTTTTTCAAGTTTTACTTCGTAAATGCTTTGTCCCATATCTGTTTCATAATCTACATCGGTGATTACAAAACCTGGATACTCCGTCATCAGCACACGCGAAACAACATCAGGTAACTCTGTGTTGTCAATCTTTTTTGCAGAGCGTATCCACTTGCCGTTGTCGTACCATGCAATATAATCTGCATCATCCTGGTAAAAAGTTACGTAAAAGTCAGTAGCATCCATACCGTAATACCAGTCAGTAGTTTCTGGTTTCACAGTTCCGGGTTTATAGCTATACCATGTTACTTTTGTTGCGCTTGGATACTTGGTAGCGAATGCAGATTTTATTTGTACCGGTACGGGTAGCGTATCCTGCCAGCCTAAGGTCGACTGGCTAACAACCGGGGTGTATTTTACAGCCGCGGGGCTTTTTTCGCGAGCAGTATAAGTGCTGGCGGTAATCAGGGCAGCTGCCGATAATAAGATGATCGTTTTCATGCTTCTCCAATTTTTTTAATTAATAAATAAATGGGAATTATTTTCCTCATGACTCAAATCGCTTCGGGGTACAAATCGTATTCAATGAATTAGCTATTCAATACGCTCCAATTTTTTTGCCAAGTGCAATAAAAGTTATGCAGGTTTTAAACGCCTGCATCATTATAATGACCTGCCCAGT